>JBGTFK010000187.1:0-3427 GCA_041747305.1 Candidatus Nitrosocosmicus sp. | reverse complement strand
AGGAGACTAACATATTACATGACAGGATATTACTAGTAATACCTTAATTTCTTTACATTTTGAAAAAAAGAGACAAAATTTCTGCTTGATTCAGCCATTCCTTTATCTTATTTTATAAAATCCTCAAGAAACAACACTGCTATCTTGACTTGTTGATTGTCCTTGAAATATTGGAGAGTCAGAGTACATTTCACCATCGCCAGAACCTGATTGTCCTACAGCACTGTTACCCGAGTTCTCTTGAACCTGTATGTTTATGTTGTTACCCGAACCTACAATACCATCTAATGATGGTGGTTGTGGTGGTACAGGAGTAACAGGATTCACAGTTATCGCAACACTATCTGGCTGGCTTTCCACCCCATTCTCATTTGTTACTACAAGTTCAAAAATAATATTCTCTTGTACTTCTGTCTGAGGAGCTGTGAATGAAGGACTTGCAGAAGTTGGGTCATCTAGGGTTACTGTAGGTCCAGATGTTTGGGTCCATTGGTAGTTGTCTATAGGAGACCCATCATTAGCAGAACTGCCACTACCATCCAGCTGTACCGTAGCACCCAAGTCTACGGTCTGGTCCGGTCCTGCGTCGGCAATCTGTAATATTATCCCTATTACAGACACGGTGTCTGAATTGAAGTTTGTCACGTACATGCCGCCGTTATCCGGGTTGTACGCAACTCCCCGTGGACTATTCCCAACAGCTACTGTATGCTCAAAGCATAAGTATTAATACTTTGCCCTTTTCTATTGTTTTGAATTTGATAGAAAACCATTGTCATTATCATATACCACTTCGATTTGTAGTTATTTTCATGATTTTCATATTATCTATAGGAACAGTTATTTCTCTTAATTTGGGACCAGTATTCGCCACCAAATCCACAGAAGGAGCGCTAGTAAATCTGACTATGAGTAGCCAAGTAGGCGTATTACTCGATGAGATACCAAAAACCCAAAGAGATATGGTGGCTGATAATATATTAATCGAGCCTGAAGATTATTGGAAACATCGAGCTAAAGAACAAGTAAAATTAATGGACTACAGACTGGTATTCAGAGATAGCTATTATCCTGATGATAATGGCAGTAAAGGCGCACTTCCTTTACCAGCTGAGGAGATTTGGAACATAAAATTAGTTGGACAGCCAATGCGAACCAATGTTGATGATCATGACTATGTTTTAACAAATTATACTTTTGAAAGTACGATTCTTACAGATATAGATTCTCCTGGACGGTCCGAATCAGCATTAGAGTCAATCGGTGGAAAATTGGAAGAACCATTCGTTTTACCTATAGATCCTACTCTAATATTTCAGCGGACAGAATTTGCCTGTATGAGTGAAAATCAATTTCCACCAAATAGTGTGGACGCCGAAGAGGTAGATACTTTTTTTGAATACGAAGTCGATACATCAGGCATCCTCTCCATCGAGGACTCTCACCAAGCGATTATGCCCGATTTATCCTGCGTTGATTCAATGGTTTCAAAGATAGGTACAGTCAATACAAGTTTGATTTTTCAACGAATACCATGGGATCCAAAAATAGGAGATAGCGTACGAGTCGGGGAAATAACTAATCCAACTGGCCCAGACTTGATAGTAGAAAAGTCTGAGTTGGAAAGTAATCGTGTTGTTTACAGATATATAACACCAGACTCTTGCGCCATTGTAGAGGGTTCTATTTCGGGTGGGCCAGGCTGGCACAGGTTATTACAATTTAGTGCGGCCGACAGAAACTTTGGTTCAAAGGCACTAGAAATCGGCCCTATTGATTATTTTATAAAAGGTAATGACACCGATTTATCAACTAGAGGAATCTATGAATATAGTCTTTGCCACAACCACTATCACTTTGCTCACTATGGCTATTTTTCTTTCGGCAGTGAGCCAACAAACCACAAAATGGGTTTCTGTTTACAGAGTACATCTAGAGCAAGTAATAACGAATTAAGTCCGCTATTAAACTCGTATCCTTCTTGTGCACATCAAGGAATTGGACCCGGATGGCTTGATGAATACAAGATAGGACTTGAAGGTCAATGGGTTGACATTACCAGAGTCAATACTTCAAAGAGTGTAGTTACTGATGAGCTTTTATTTCATTCTAATCCAGATGGATTCTTGTGTGAGGGAAATCCGGTTTTAGATGTAAACGGTAGTCGGGTATACGAACCTACGGAGTTTAAGACCGCAGATGGTCTGACAGTATATAACCCAAAATGTGATTTTGGAAAAGGTACGCTAGATAACAACATTCATTCCTATAATGTGACAATACCACTAGATGGAGAAGGGTATGTTACTGATAATTGCAAAAATGGTGAAATAGGACCACTGAGAAATTGCGGATTTGAAAAAGTAAAAGAACTTGTTTGCAATTGCACACCAGGACAGGAAATAAATTTGAGTTTTACAATTCCTCAGGGGGTACCACCACAGGTTGTAAGAATATGTGATTATAGCACATCGCTTGCTACTGCCATTCCATGTACTTATAATGGGCCATACAACGCTAAATCCTTGACAAATATCGTAGTTGATTCAACTGCTAACATATCTTTTACATCTCCAAAAGCTTTGGACAATAATGAACTAGGAGGTCAGTTCTCAATATATGCTGCTCCGCTTTTACCTAGTGATTCACCTGTCCCAATAAACTACACTATAAATTAAGAACATTTCTAATATTTTTTCATCCTTTTTCTCTTGACTTTATTATCAATATTCTCAAGAGAAGGAACCACTTAATTTAAGAGCGAATTAATTGCAAAAATTTGGTCACATCGTTTTTGATCTAAATAAAGTGGTTGAATTGAGTCAAATTTGTTTCACATCCCACCGAACCAGATACCTATATGTAGTAACTGACTTGCTCAAAATAACTGACCCCCTAAAAGAATTATTTAGATACATATTAGCCTATTACAAGGCTTTTTATGATTTCAGCAGATAATAATCCGTAGAAACAAGATTGAAAAGGGTGGCTGCAATACTATCGGATTTTGATGGAACTCTGTGTCCTACATCTGGTATGAAATATAATTACTATAGGTCCGATTTTATTCCACGTGCGATTGAAGATATGCTCTATGAGATTTCTTTAACTATCCCAATAGTTATTATAACAAGCAAAGACTTTGATTTCATTTATCCAAAAACCAAAAAAATTTGCAAAAATATTGTCTTGTATTTTAGGATTGGAAATGTTTGTTTTAGATGATGGGCAACAAATTAATTATAATAAAAATGTTCTAAATGAAAATAAAAAAATATCTACAGGCGATGTCGCTATCAAAGATAGGATTTCACCTTTTAACTATGAAATGCTGTCAATCAATTCGCATATTATAAATGAAATTGCCGCCTATCTTGAAAAAAACTATCACACAATGAATGTTGAAAAAAAGTTTCTAAAGTG
The DNA here is from genome assembly GCA_041747305.1 of Candidatus Nitrosocosmicus sp. Classification (GTDB taxonomy): domain Archaea; phylum Thermoproteota; class Nitrososphaeria; order Nitrososphaerales; family Nitrososphaeraceae; genus Nitrosocosmicus. The sequence goes on along the minus strand of JBGTFK010000187.1, from coordinate 4 downwards.
AGAA
>JBGTFK010000186.1:0-10983 GCA_041747305.1 Candidatus Nitrosocosmicus sp. | reverse complement strand
ACAAAATCAAGGAACGTTTGATAATAATGAACGTTATGATCCGGCTACTGATACTTGGAGCCAAGAATTACCAATGCCTACTGCTCGTCATGGATTAGGTGTCGCTTCATATGATGATAAAATATATGCAATAGGTGGAGGTCCACACACTGGATTGACTGTTTCGAATAAGAATGAGATATATTATTTGAATCAAGACTGAATCTAGTTATAGACTCTTCTCTGATCCTTGTCAATATTTCACGAAGACCCAATTTTTGTGGGGATTTAAGGTTAAAGTTTGAAAAAAGAATATCAATGTAGAGACGGAAACAAAGATACTTTTTACTTATTGTTATGTGTTGGATTAATACACCCTTATTTCATTAGATAAACCCTGTGAATTTCGCTACTATTCAATTATGTTCTTGAATTCAAAATTGCTCATGATATTAGTGTCTTGTATGACTATTCTTGAAATAACTATACAGGTGTGTTTATGATTAATTATTACGAAACCTTAATTAATTTATAATATTTCTCTATATTATTAGACTAATGTTTCATAGACCAAAACTGTTGATTTCTTTTTTCACTATATCTTTGATTTTACTTTCCGCCATTACCTCTTCTTATGTTCAGGTTTCTTATGGGGCTTATGCTAAAGCCCCTCTGTCCCCAACTGGACCCACAGTCAACGACGATACCCTTACGGTTGAAAAAATAGCTGATGGTTTGGACTTTCCTACCAGTATGGCGTTTTTGGCTCCTAATGATATTCTAGTCACTGAGAAGGCTACAGGTAAAGTGATGCGAGTCACAAATGGTTTTGTGTTGCCCCAACCTGTACTTGATGTACCTGTTTCAACAGCAATAGAACGCGGCTTGCTAGGAATAGCAATTTCAAAACACCCTGACGGAAAGACATATGTTTTTCTTTCTTATACTGAATCAGGCGACGGTGTAGATGGTAGTGATGTTGATGCTTTTGTTGATCCATTAGGAAACCGATTATATCGTTATGAGTTTGTTGATGGCAGATTGATAAATCCTGTTTTGTTATTGGACTTGACCGCAATTCCTCCAAATGCTAGAGGAGAACATAATGGCGGTAAAATCCGAATTGGTCCAGACAATAATGTCTATTATATGATAGGAGAAGTAGGGGGTCACAGAACCCAGGCCCAAAATATAATAGATGGGCCCGCCCCGAATGGTCTAGGAGGCGTACTTCGAATCACCCAAGATGGTGGGATAGTAGATCCTGGCGATCTAATATTTGGTGAGGGGTTGCCTCTGAATGTCTATTATGCAATGGGTATTCGAAATAGTTTTGGTATGGATTTTGATCCACTGACAGGGAACTTATGGGATACAGAGAATGGACCTACGGCAGGTGATGAAATCAATTTGGTATTTCCAGGTTTTAATAGTGGTTGGTGGCAAATTCAGGGCTATGTAGATGAGGATTTACTAGAACGTGGTACCACAGAAGCAGATTTGGTGTATTTTGGGGAAGGCCAATATGCTGATCCAAAGTTTGTGTGGACGTTGCCTGTTGGTCTGACAGCCCTTAAATTCTTAAATTCACATAGTCTTGGAGATCAATTTGCAAACAACATGTTTGTAGGTGATATCAATAATGGCTTGTTGTATAGATTTACACTAAACGAAGAACGAGATGCCATTTTTATAAATGATACTTACGTTGGGAATGTAGAATTATTAGAAGATAATGAAATAGACGATCCTAAAGAAAATCAACCTCTAGTCTTCGGACAAGGGTTTGGGGGAATAACAGATATTCAGGTGGGTCCAGACGGTTACTTGTATATTTTAAGTTACACGGGGTCAATTTATAGAATATTGCCTATTTCTGATAGCATTATTCCAAAGTCTCAACCAAGCTCACCTCCAAGCTCACCTCCAAGCTCACCTGCTCAAAATGGTACTTTAGCATCTCAGTCTGTTTCGGCAGTTATCTTGGGAATAGATGGTGATAATTCCTATTCGCCAGAACCAATCGAGATTGAATCGGGACAAAAAGTAACGTGGTATAATGGAGATACCATTTCTCATACGGTAACCTCTGGACAGGACGGTGACTTGGATGAGGGCAATTTATTTGATTCTGATGCTATAATTCCAAATCAGTCTTATAGTCTGACATTTGATACTCCGGGAGAATTTGATTATCATTGTATATATCATCCCACTATGGTTGGCGAAGTAATTGTGAATGAACCAAATACATCTTCACCTGCATCAGAAGATTCCCTGGATGAAGAGACGGATGAGGAAGATGAGGAAGATGAGGAAGATGAGGAAGATGAGGAAGATGAGGAAGATGAGGAAAATTGAAAATATGGATCCCCTTGGATTTCTCACGCATCTCTTACCAAAATAACTAACTATACTTTCACTCCCCTACCCATTTTTATAACATATAGAGGATACTCACCTATGAAACAATTTATCCATGAACAAAAACAACAAATACTACCTGACTTTTTTTTGAAATTGTATATTTATAGAAATATTGACACCTCTAATTCACAACGGGGGATTTATTATGTTGAGTGATAAGAATGCACTAGCAAATATAGCTGTTAAGAATCTGGAAATTTCCAGAAAGTTTTATGAGAACATTTTGGGACTGGAGAAAATAGACTCTGTTGGAGAAGAAGTAGTGGTTTATAGATGTGGTAACTCTGCCATCATAGTATATCACTCACAATACGCTGGAACTAATAAAGCCACTAGCGCAACTTGGGTGGTGGGCGAGGATATGGAGGGCTTGGTAAAGGAACTTAAATCTAAGGGCGTACAGTTTGAACATTATGACATGCCTAATACAACATTAAAAGATGATATCCATTTTGATGGTGACATGAAAGTTGCATGGTTTAAAGATCCCGATGGTAATATTCTAAATATTATTGACAAATGACCTGCTGCAACTATTCTTCAAGCAGGTAATTATAGTTGCTCATTTTTTTGTTTCTCAACCCTAAAAAATTCTATATATAAAAACCACAAATGCAAAAGCAAAAGAAAATGATATAATTCATCGTAAAATCGATAATAAGCTCGTGATGCTATTATATCTTTGACGGTAACATACTGCTATCATGATCAATGAGTATGATAAGAATTAATTTCTTTCCTGATTTTATGACATGCTAAATAAAATCATCATACCATTCAATCAGGCAGTGAATGATTGGTATGGTAACGTTTTCTTTATCTTGTTTGTGGCTTTTTGATATGTTATAAGCATATATTCATTGCCAGGCATTCAACGTTTTACTAATTACTTGAATCGCTATTAGAGTTTGTGGCAATGTCGTCGCTGTCGTCGCTGTCGTCAGCATTATTACTGGCTGCTGTGCTAGTATCTGCCTCTGGATCGTAAACCGGTCTAAAACAGTCTCTTATTTCGCTTTCGGATGCATATCCCTTTTCGCCTTCTGATTGAGCCAAACAATTAACAAATTCTTCATAATTATTTTTTCCTGTTTCATCATCTTCGCCGTTAGATTGAGCAAATACGGAACTACTTGTTATGCCCGATGCAGCAAACAATGATGCTATCGCAATGACCATGGTAACAGTTATTTTCTTAATTATGTTCATCAAGTTTATGTGATTAACATCGTATAAAAGCGGGGATTCAACTTTCTACTAAAATGGATTTACCACATATTTTTCTATACTATATAGAGTTTGCTGTTATATATTGTGAATTGCTAGATTCACTAACAACTTTCAAAATCCAGTATCTATGGATATAAGCTTTTGATATATAAAAAAAGGAAATTCGGTTGTATAGGGATGGATTATATTTTTGATTTGCTATTTATTGTGATGTTGTGCTATCGTCTGATGTATTATTGCCCATCCTGGTATTACCGTCCATTCCCATGCCTGTATCTGGTAATTCTGTTGTATTTTCAACCGGCTTGGATGCAGAAGTATTCATTGTCATGTTTTCTTGGGCGAATATTGGCGTGCTTGCTCCTGTCAATAAAATTGATGCAGCCAAAACGCCTATAACTACAACTGTAAGATTATTGTTCATTAAAAGATCCTTAGCAACAATGTTTACAACATTCCACCAGTTTTTAATTATAATTTATATGGGTATCGATGCAGGAACCAGAGCATATTGGTTTAGTATTCTATTACCATCAACTCTGGCATTCTGGAAACGACGTTTTATACAAAAGTGTCAGATCATTTGAATTATTTGTATACCTATATGCATTCGATACAATAATCTTAATTTTCTTTACAACCTATATAATATTTAATTTGAAATGAAGAACAATATCCCCCTGAAATTAGCAATCATGCCCATGCTTTTTGTAACATTTGGCATTACCTTTGGAGGGTGGACAGCAAACAATGAAGTTTCTGCCCAAACTAATAATCAAGAAAATAGCCAGATACCTGCTCAATTGATCGCAAATTTAACCCAAGCACAAAATACTGTATCAAGTGATAATTCAACAGTTGCAACCGCTCAACTGACTGCAGTAATAGGAGAACTTTCTGATATTCTCGGTAAAATTACAACAGATAACAATGGTCAATATTTAGATGAACACACCCACTTCTTTACTCACAAAGGTCATACCCATACCGTGACTCATACTCATCTTCATCATGCAGATCATCACAACCATCATCCGAGCTGGACCGAAAAACACCATATCTTTGATCCTAGTAATTGCAAACCAGGTAGAATGTGTTAAATATCCTACCATTTTATTCGATCTTAATTTTTTTTCTGTTGTGAAATATTTATCATTTAATGGTTTTCGTTAGATACCGTAGCAGCAGTATTTTGGTATTTTATTTAATAACTCTAACCGCATTGTGTTCCTTAGTCCATCACAAGGAGATATTGTTTGTTTGATAGGCGAGTGGCTGTGACATCTGAATTGTTAAATCATGGTTAAATGCTTGAATAAACATTTGTTGATAAGCTCTAATGATGCCCTTTTAGATGTCTGGTATAAGATATAAAATAAATTCATACTTACAATTCTTGTCTGTCAGTCTTGATAACAAATAAAGCCACACTGTGACTAATTTGAACCAAACTCGGTCAATAAATTCGACTATGTTCTATATTCTTATAACAAAATGACTACTATAATAGGAATTAAAACAACCGAGGGAGTAGTACTTGCATCCGATAAACGTGCCAGTAAGGGTTTTTTTATAGGATCTAAAATAGTACAAAAGATTTCCAAAATCGATGATACACTTGCAATTGCTATTGCAGGACAGCTATCCGATGCAGAATATTTAATCAAAGTTACTGCAGCTGAGAGAAAATTGATAGAACTACGGAGGGGCTTTCCATTGAGTGTAAAAGAATCTTCAAGACTAATCGCAAATCTCGCCTACTCAGGGCTAAAGAATTATCAACCTTATTATGTAGAGTTACTAGTAGCAGGTGTAGACGCAAGTGGATCACATGTAAATGTTGCAGATATGAGTGGTGCGATCACAAATGAAGATTATGCTGCTTCAGGTTCGGGAGCTCCCATAGCTTATGGAGTGCTTGAAAGCCTTTACCATTTTGATATCACAAACGACGAAGCAAAGGAAATTGCTAAAAAAGCCGTAGCAGCCGCGATGGAGCGGGACCCAGGCTCTGGCAATGGGATAGATGTTTTAGTCATACCCAAATTGGTAACAGCCGAACAGGTCGTAATATAAGGGAAAGGTAGACAACACAAAATGTCTGAAGATAATAATTCTGTAGGTTCTCCTCATGGTTTTGGGAATAACAATAGATATCCATACTACTATGGACAAGGTGGTCGCTTGGTATTAGTAGATAATGCTTTAGAGGCGGTAAATAAGGGTTCTACAACTATTGGATTAAAGACTCCCGAATTCGCCCTCATTACAAGTCATATCAAACCCACTTTGCCCTTGGTAGATCCTAATGAAAAAATATTTGTAATTGATAAGCACATCGGAGCGACCGGAGCAGGCTATATTGCAGATATAGAACATCTAATAGAAGAAATAAGGTTACAAGCCCAGAAACATCGCATTTCATATGATAGCTCTATAGATATAAGATCTATCACCAAACATCTAAGTACTTATTTACATAATTACACAATTTATGCAGTAAGACCTCAAGCGGCTTCAATAATCGTTGCTGGAGTAGATGAAAATGGAATACATTTGTACCGAGTTGATCCTAGTGGAACTTATTTGAAAGGAGGGGGGTTTGCAATAGGTTACTCCTCCGATGTGGCACTAGACGTGATTCAAAAAGGTTATGACACAAATATGAATATTGAACAGGCAGTGAAATTGTCAAATGAAGCTATAGAAAAAGCAATCGGAGAAAAACCGGCGGTTGAATCGGGAATAGTTACGTCAAAAGGATTTACAAAATTAAAACCGGAATTCTAACCTGATGTGACGACAACTTGATATCAAACGGTTCAATTAAGGTAGCAATTATTCCTAAGCACAATTTTTTTACTATTTCATTCAAATACTATAGTTCCATAACGCGCGGAAAAATCGATTTATTACTCAAGATCTTGTATCTTACCATATTCTAAATTACATGTTTAGATGAAATTATATACAATGAGTTAGATATTTCATCAATTATTTCTGTTATGCGAAAATTTTATATCATTAGTGGAAACAGGGGTATATTCCTTTTCTGGTATGAATTCTTCATGTATGTTCTCTTGCAGAATTTTTATTAATTCCTCAATTATCCTATTTGAGTGATACATCGCGTCAACCTTCTCACCATCAGTAACGGCATCGGACTCTACAATAATGTATTCTGATAAAATACTAAAATTAATCTGAAATATTTTATTGTTGCTGTGTTTATCTACTATTATCCATTGAAGTCTAAAACCTGTTTCTTTTTTAATCAGGCCAAACCATCTTAAATTGCCAAACCATTTCCCGGTTAGATGATCCACTATGAGTTCTATGTTACCCTTTACAGGCATATATATTTGGATTAATTGCTTATACTTTCTATGTTTTTTTGATTTATCTATTTCTAGCTCTTCATTTAAAAGATTATCTTCTAATATTGGATTGAAGTTATACGCATTTCTTTCAACCAACTTGTACCCCGATGATGTCTTCTCAACTAGGTTCAAGTCCAAAAGTCTTTTCAAAGCCCTTGATAGGCTTTGTTGATGAATCTCAAGTTTTCTCTCAAGAGCTTTAAATGAATATGATGACCACATTTCTTTTAGTAACAATGATAGAATTTTCTTATCGTTGTTACGAACATCATTGATAGATATCGTAAGCTTCTCGTTATCTACTTGAGAATCCGTTTTCTGTTTTGAATTTAATGAAAAGTAATTGTAACATATTTTTAAATTAGTTGCCTGATCTTGAATCTTATGATCTACTTGAAGTCCCACATAGTTCTGAATGTTACCATAGTTATTCGATCCATGTTGTGGTGACAATAACTTTGTTATTTGCAATTTTTATTCAACCCATTGCCTAGAGGGGAGATAAATTTACAAGAGTTGACGTAGAAATTTTTCCAGACATAAATTTTATTTCATTAATGGATAATTCTTTCCTCAATTCCATATATCCTATATTGATTAATCCGCTTAAATACTTACTTCATTGACCATCTTATATATTTGTCATAAACCTGACTATAGAGATTGATAAAGGAAATTTCATCTCCTCATGGTTGTCCTCATGAATGCTTGGATTCCATTTGTTATTACTGGACTTCACGAGCAGAGTATAATAATTTAGTCTCTTTTTTTGTTATATATACATTTGATAATGCGTATGGCACAGGACGTCCCCATTATTATATGAGTTTAGATTTTTAAAATTAAAGATGTTCTGTAGTCTGTTTTCTTTTTATCTCAACGTCTGCCGCTTGAACAACCATGTTGCCACAGGCATTGCAATCACTATTATACCGATACACCATGCAAATGAAAGCCATCCGTAATCGCCTATTGGTGTCCCAACCATCCAAGCACGAATCGCCTCTATCACCTGTGTAAGAGGCTGATTTTCAGCAAAAAATCTTAATGGAGCTGGCATAGTATCGGTAGGTACGAAAGCACTGCTCACAAAGGTTAGTGGAAAAATAATGATAAATCCAGTCCATTGAGCAGCTTCGATACTTTTGACAATTAGGCCCATAATGGCTGATATCCAAGAGATAGCTAATGAAAAAAGGATCGCTAGTCCAAATATCGATAGCCATTCAGTAACGCCGGCCACAGGATGAAATCCTACAAGAAAACTAACCCCAATTACAATTAGACCTGAAATCATGTTTCTGACTAGATCTGCTCCGACATGACCAATTAACAAAGCAGATCGTGCTATGGGAAGAGATCGGAACCTATTAACTATCCCTCTTTGAAGATCGACGGCTAAATTCAGAGTTGTATAGTTCGCACCAAAAGCAAGCATTTGAACAAAGATGCCGGCTACTAAAAAGTTGACGTAGCTTATGTCACCTGTATCTATGGCACCTCCAAATACATATCGGAACAACAAGAAAAACATGATGGGAAATAGAGCAACTGAAAAAAGTTGATCCAAATTCCTTGTAATATGTTTGATGCTTCGCTGGGCCAGTACAAAAGAATCACTAAGCGTCCAATAGAATCTTGAGTGATTTTCTGGTCTGATATTGGTTCTAAACGAAGGTCTGGTCATTGCTTGGGGACCACCTTTTCTTCTTCTTCTTTTCCATTTGAATGCTCTGTTGAATGGCCAGTAAGAATGAGGAAAACGTCATCTAGAGTAGGACTATGAAAAGATACGTTTTCTACTTCTATATTTGCTTCATCTAATTGACTAAGAACTTGTCTTAGTTGATGAACCCCACCTGTAGTGACGAAACTTATAGTACGCATCTTGTTATCTGCATGAAATTTTTCTACTTGGATAACCTCTTTAGCTTTTTCAAAATAGCTGGTATTGATAAAGGTTATTTCTAATCGTTCGGTACCTACCATCTGTTTTAGTTCATCTGAAGTGCCCTCTGCTATAATTTTGCCACCATTAAGAACCACAATTCTACTTGCCAAATGATCTGCTTCATCCATATCTTGAGTGGTAAGAAGGATTGTTGTACCACTTTCAGCTAATTGTTTAATAGTGTTCCACATAATTAATCGACTTCTTGGATCAAGGCCTGTAGTAGGTTCATCTAAAAAAATAATCGGCGGTGAAGCAATCAAACTAACAGCAAGGTCCAAACGGCGACGCATACCACCTGAATAGGTCTTCACGGCACGATTAGATGCGTCCACAAGATCAAATAATTCAAGTAATTCTTCTGTCCTTTGTTTAATGTCTCGATGACTTAGGCGATACAAACGACCAATCATTTGCAGATTTTCTCTACCTGTCAGATATTCATCCAAAGCTGCATATTGACCAGTCAGCCCAATTAAATTCCGTACTTTGTCAACCTCTTTAACTACATCAAAACCGTTAATCCGAGCAGTGCCCTTATCAGGCAAAAGTAATGTACTCAAAATATGAATAGTCGTGGTCTTTCCAGCTCCGTTTGGTCCCAGTAAAGCAAAAATAGTACCTTTTTTGATATCAAAATCAATCCCGTCAAGTACAGTAAGTTTTTTGAATGATTTCCTCAATCCTTTGACAGATATAGCGTTTTCCCTCGAGTAATTACTCTCGTTTGAGATATTGTAATTGTTATCTTTAACTCTAGACATTTATCAATAGCCCCTTAATTAACCGGTGTACATTTCTTTAAGCACCTATTAAATACTTGTAGGAGACAATGATCCAACTCCATATATGGATAAAGGAAAATCGATAGAATAAATTTTGTATAGTGAGGTGAACTCATTGCACTTGCAATATATTGTGATGAAAATTTAATGACAGGATCGTTACTACATAATAAATTGGCTGAATTATGAAAGAGATTTGAAGTGTTTCGGGTCATTTTCTCAGTTGGAAATATCCTCGTATCGAACAAATCTGCAACAATCGAGCCTACTTTGTGATCAACTTGTCTCATTTTCATAATACTGAAAATATAGTATAAAAATGAATAAGGTACAAAAAGTATAGTGAAAATTGGGCAATGGAGCATCTTTTGGTTTGCACTGCTATTCTATTGATCCATTTTGTATTTACTAACTAGATTCACAGAACCCATCTATCCAAATAAATGAATGGAATTAACCAAGCATAATAATTTAATCCCTACTATAAATTGATTCATGAGTTCCATCACGCCATAATGTTTTTCAACATAATATGATGACTTGCAATGAATCTTGTTATTGAGGAAAAACTTTTCGTAACTGTATATCTCCATTTGTTTACCTATTTAGTAGAGAATTTTTCTACTCACAATGATTATTATTAAAAATCAAAATTTGGTAATAATAAATCCTAATATATAGTAACTATGTGAATAGAAGAATAGGTAAGAAATTTATATTAGTATGTACTAATATAAAAAATGGATTTTGATCAAAATTTTACCCCAACAAAACCTAAAAGAAGAATTATTTTTTCATTTAGTTTGACTATTCTTTTAATTGCAGGAATAGTTGTTTTGACGAGTACTACTTCAGTTACAAATGGACAAGCAGGAGATACTAAAGCCGGTGTATTCAATCATACTCAGACCGATTCTTCAGGAAACACAACATGGATAAATTCTGGTAACTGGTCAATGACCGGAATAAATTCGTCATCTCCCAGCTTTACTGCCATTATAGAAATGGCCAAACCAAATGGGAGTGCAGGACACGAACATGAAGTAAATGATTTCAAATTAATAGGATCACCAGTTCTTGAAAATCAAACGATCCATCTTAATGGTACCTCAACTATAACCATGAGGGACGGTCCGGTTACAAATGAACCAACAGTAATTGCTTTATCACAAGGAAAAATTGACATTTATTTTGATCCTGATAATATAAATAATCATTTTGAGAATCAGTC
>JBGTFK010000185.1:0-21134 GCA_041747305.1 Candidatus Nitrosocosmicus sp. | reverse complement strand
AGTAAATAAAGGATAGAACTGAAGGATTTGATGATTACTTTCCGTGTAGGACGAAGAATTGCAAGTTAAAACATGTACGGAATTGGCAGAGGTTCATTGTTGACTGCCCCTATAAAGAGATAAAACCTGTTAAATGAACAGCACCTAATTTTCTTGTGGATCCTTTATTATTACAAAAGTCCCTAGCAACCAATCTTCACAGTCAAAAATAATCATTTTATGAGTTCTTGAATCGATGAACAAGAAAACTTTTCAAGAATTTTATGAATTGCAGTTAATAAATAGACTGTTATCTGATGATTTCTACTACCTATTTAAGCAATATTGTACACGTACTAACCATGAAAAATACTTTCACATTCATGATAGCAGCCGCTTTTCTTATCTCATCTGCAGGTATGGGATCAGTATTTGCTCAGAACCAAAGCCAAAGTCAAAACCAGTCATCATCAATGATGCCTGAAAATCAGACGATGGCTACTGTTTCAGATAGTCCTCAAACTATTTTAGCGAATCAGACAACCGTACCAGCAGAACAGACAACTGTAACCGTTAATCAAACAACTGAACCTATTGATAATCAATCTCAGATTCAGCCCTTAGAGAATCAAACAGTAACTCCGCAAACTGGAAATTTGTCTAACATAGAAAATAAAACAATGGTGCAAGCCACAGGTCCGGCTACTACAGTTATTGTAAATGAGACTACAGTTCCATTTGACCAAACCACTATAGGTACGGGCAATACTACTCAGTAATTCACAATCAACTTGGCTAGCAGTGGTGCCTGTATCAGCACCTTCATCTAAGCAACAATAACGTTTAGATGGAATTAGTCGAGCAAAGGAGCATAAGATAATATGGTCCATACCAAATTTACTTTTTTATTTTTCTATTTTTAAATCTAATATGTTACGGTGATTAGTGATTAGGTTAGGTACATGACCATGTTATCTTGCAAGCCTGTCAGTAGTAACTATTACTATATAAGGTACTTTTTTATGTATTTATACGATGTTCTACCAACTGCTCTATGAGTTCATACATAGATTGGAATGATACTATTAAAAGGAATCCGATTCATTATGATTACAACATTCGATTAAACAAGTGGAGTTTGGTTAATCCAATAATTGAATGAATATTCGATAAAATATCTAGAATTTTCAAAAGGTTGGTGCACATACCAATAATTGATTATATCGAAATATTGTTTATGATAAATGAAAAAAAACAATAACGATACGTTGGGGTATTATAATCAATATACTATGAAAAAAAAATATTGTCTAATCGAGATTGTTGGTAATACTACCAACCGACTCTATTATTGAATTGTTGTTGCGTTTGCTGGGCTAGTTGCGTTTGCTGGGCTAGTTGCGTTTGCTGGGCTAGTTGCGTTTGCTGGGCTAGTTGCGTTTGCTGGGCTAGTTGCGTTTGCTAATTGTTGTTGGACATCCTCTGGTGTTGTAGCATTAGTAAATGTGGTAAAGTCTTCAGCTACTTCTTGAGCAGGTGCTGTAGTACCGGTTAGTGGGTTAACATTTGTGTCTGAATTTCCGTTTTCACTGCTTCCAGTTTCTCCATTGCCATTGCCATTGCCATTGCCATTGCTTGCTCCATTATCTCCACTGTCTTCATCTTCTCCATTGCCTTGTGCAAATACATTTACGCTGGTTGAAAAAACTGCAGAGGTCAACACGAAGGCCAATAGAATAGCAAAACTTATGTTCATAATTTTTGTCATTATATTTATTTAATCAAAAAGAGTTATAAGCATGTAAAATTTTTCAATGAATGTCTATAAAGAGTTGGTTTTTTATATCGTGTCTAATATCAAGAATGCGAAAGCGTTAAATTTAGAAGCATTTGCCTTTCTATTTAGAAGACAAAAGATAAACAGAAATAGTGTCTTGGATTGTTAACCTCCTCCATACTATTACGTGGACTCTTCAAAGGCATATAAAAGAAAACTCTAATTTATGTAGTTATATAATTGAGGCGGGGTCATAATTTCCAACAATAAAGGTTGTATTATAGAAGTACCATATTTTGTTTGAAACAGATGCCTTCCACAAGACCAGTAATACGTGATTTGTCATCCATAAGAAAAATGCGTAAAGATACTATATAGTTCCAGTCAGTTCTAATACCAAAAACAGTTTTCAATGTGACAAAAATTAGGATAATCAATTATTCAGTTCATCTTGGTCCTTGTTAACAGTGGTAATACTCAGACTTAACTGACGAACCTTAACGAGTCTGACATATTACCCAATATTTTCCTTACTTTCAGGACTATCAAATATACTATAATCTTATTGTATTAAGAAAGGAATAAAGACTTTAGTGTTAATTTCCTAACCTTTAAAATCGGAGGTTATTGGATTTTAATTGTGTTGTTGCGTATCATTTTAGTAATTTTCCAAGATTACACTACATATCTATCCTCCCAAACAGAATTAATTCTAACTATGTTTTTAACAATCTAAACATTGTACAAACATGATTAGAAAAGGGATATTTAAAAACATGATCAATATGAGTATTGGAATAAGATCAAACAGGGTTGATACTAGTTTGATGTCTGATTACTCTAAGGTATAAACCTTGTAAGGATTACCTGTTTTTATGTCAATATATTTCCAATCATTATTATCAAAATTAACTTGCTTAAAATTAGTTTGAATCTGTGGATGTAGTAATTTATAAACATTTTCTCCAACAGATATTCCATTGGGTGATGTAATAGACGTAATTTTCGAAGTTACATTCATTGTGTATCCCAAAATATCAACTTGAGAATCCTTATCATAACCGTATTGAAATACAATGTTTTCTCCTTCGTCGATACCAATTTTGACAGAAAGACTTGGGTAATCGTGTTTACTTAAGATAGGATTGATACCATCCTTAATTATGTTAATCATCGATTCAGCGCATCTGAATGTGTTATCACACGTTAGATATTTGTTGAACCTGGAAGGAAAAAAAGCGATAACTGCGTCACCCGCATATTTTAGAACATACCCATTGAGGTTTTCTATAGCTGACGACATTTCATGAGAAAACGCTCTTACAATCGTCACTAATTTTTCAACCGGTAAAGTCATGCTCATCTTAGTGGACCCGACCAAGTCAGCATACATTACTACTAATGATACTTTAGAATCTACATGTCTTAGCAAATAGTCTTGTCCCCTTTTAATAGATGTGTTGTATCGATATCTTTCTTTTATTGCCCCCCATAATCGATCTTGTCTCAAATTGACCAATGTCTTTAGGTCAAAAATTTCTGTTTCCTTTTCAGACTGATTACTCTTTTTGTAAATAATGTCTTCTAGAACCCTTCTATCTTCATCATCGAGTTTATCATTATTTACATGCTTATCCGTGTCAGTATTCTCTCCCTTCAAAGAGTAAATTTTAAAACCATACTTTAAAAAGATTTATAGAATGCATTGTATTTTGCAACTTTCTTTACCTGAAATCGATTACTGCAAGAAGTCGATGTCGACCCATATAACGAACACATGTCGATTCTTAGAATATCTTTTAATATATCCTAGCAAAAGTGATTTCAGAATAAATATTTTCAATATGTCTTTTAAAGTCATTCATGAAGAATTAGGCTAGTATTGTTTGAAAAAAATTACTACAAACTATTACGGTGGTAACAACAAAAAATTGTTTAACTTTGTAACGCAGAAGGTTAATTGATAGACGAAGTGAAATAAATTTCATCAAAGGATATTCTAATTTAAGTGTGTATTTCTTACACTTCTGACCTCTACTCAGCTTCCTAGTCCATGCCAAAGTAAAAGAGCAGCTAAGGTTAGAAGTATTTCTTTATTATATCGATGAGTAGATTGTGTTTCAACTGCTAGGATGTTGGGATTATAGGGACCCTCGTGTTTTTATACCGACCTTGGCTCGGACCCATTTGCTTATCCTAAAATGGATCTGCCTAGCATCAAAAAAAGTAGATTGTTGCTTTTTTTGTTACTGGTTAATTAATTTGAGAGTTTTGCTAATAATATGTCCGTGATCTGCCTCAACTTCTGTAGTTACCACAAGGAGATGATCATCATCCAGAGGAATAGTTATACGTTTCAATTTTTCATATTCCGTCATCGCGTATATCCCCTTTCCAGTTTTGCTAGTTAGTGATTTTCTCAGTCCCCACCTACCCACTGCTTGCAAATTAGATTTTTGTGATTCCTGAGGCGAAAGTAGACTGGGTTTGCCATCTCTCATACCACCATATTTAGTTTCACCGGTTTCATCACATATGCCTGCAAAACGAACTTTTGGATCGATATCTAATATGCTCTTACAGATCTGATCATAATCCATGGCTATATAGATAATTGGGTTGTATTAAAGATATCATAAATTCATAATAATGGACATCTTTAAGCTGGTATTATCCGAACATTAGGTTATTTGTTCAAAAAACCATACAAAATTCATAATTTTATGCCCCAATGATCTCCTTAATGGTGCTACCAATTAATATTTTGACTATAGGTTTAGTTGATAATAAAACATGAATTTGGCTGAACTTATTTTGTAGCGTCAAATTTTGATGTTTTAATAATTTGGATGAAATCTCCGTCTTTTACCTCCATTTCGCTTGTAGGAACGACGTCACAGGTCATGTATTCAAAAACTGATCCTAATCACCCTTTTTGTGTATTGAAAATATGATACAAAATACCCAAAATCATGAGTATCCTTTTAATGAGATTGATGCGTTATATTGAGAATAGTAGACATTGATGATTCTGCGATCATCTCCAAATGAGGTATTTGTTGCCATCAAAAGGTAACTAATAAATAGCCAGTCTGTGTCAATACTGATATGCGTGATGCAAACCTAATCAAAATAATGATAGAAGAACGAGCTTTGGTGAAATTGATCAAATCTATAGGTGAGAACGAATATTCAACTAGAGACTTGTTGAAAAAACTTGGTGCATACGGGTATGGACACAAGTTACTGCTTAAAGCCTCAGAGAGGGGGTTAGTAGAAAGAAATATCGTTAAGAATAGAACATACAATAAACTAACAAAAGAAGGTAAGAAGATGTTGAAATTAGCAGCAGAAATAGGGGTCTAATGAGATAGTCAAAATCCGTTTACTATCTTAATTTAAGTTCAAATTGTGGTTATGATATTTTTTATTTACGGATAAACCAATTTCATGTATTTTATTCCGAAATAAGATATGATATTGCCTTTCAAACTAATCACTTATAGAATCTACTTGATTCTAACCCTTTTCTATTTTATACTAGATCCTAATGAATTACAATCAAAATCTTGATAAAATAAAGTAATCCGCCCTGAATCTTGCTGACCAATAGAAAGTAACAATAAATTCTCATTTTATTCCGATTTACTCAATAATGTAAAAGATATCCTATTAGACATTCAAAATATATTTATCCGATAGACATGTATAACAAATATGAATCGTGTAATCATATGGAAAAGTCATTAATTTGCATCAAGCCAATATAATCCTAGTTACTTATCCTGAAGATTTTGCAGTAGAAGAGGCCAAAAGTTTAGTTGAATCAATCCCAGATTATAAAGTAGTAAGGGTTTTTACTCAAAGGTACTTAAACCGTGCTAAATATGGTATGGGGTTCGGCAAAGCTGAAGAGATAAAACAATTTGTTTCACAAGCAGGTAATATAGAAAAAATAATTGTTGATGAACATTTAGGTGCAAAACAGATATTTAATTTAGAAGAACTTATAAAAATTCCAATAATTGATAGAGAGAGATTGATTCTTGATATTTTCTATTCTCGGGCTACAACGAATGAATCCAAACTGCAAATCCAATTAGCAGAGATTCAATATAAGATGCCTCGTGTAAGAGAAAACGCAAAACTCATGAGTAAAAGTAACGAGAGGGTAGGAAAAGGAGGAATGGGCGAATACATCGTAGATGTTCAATTTCGTGACTTAAAACGACAGATGGGATTCGTCAAAGAAAAATTAAAAGATGCAAATCTCAAGCGCCACGAGTATCGCAAACAAAGACTGCGAAAAGGAATGTTCATCGTTTCCCTAGTGGGATATACAAGTTCAGGGAAAACAACTCTTTTCAATCTACTTACTAAGGAAAATAAAGAAACTTCTGCTAATTTGTTTACGACACTTTCAACGACCACGAGGTCACTTGATCATTCTAGTAATATTGACAATAAAGGTGATGTAGATGTCTTGGTTGTGGATACAGTAGGTTTTATCAGCAGACTTCCTCATTATATGATAGACGCTTTCAAATCCACATTAGAAGAATCACTTGAAGCTGATTTGATTTTCTTTTTGATTGATTGTTCGGAGAATTTAGAGGATATTGGCAAAAAGTATTCTAGTTGTTGGAAGGTTCTCGAAGAACTCAAAATCGACAAGTCAAAATTACACATAGTCTTAACCAAAGTAGAGACTACTAAATCAGATCAAATACAAGAAATAATGAAATACATGGACGATTCAATCGACAAGATTGCCATTTCATCAAAAACAGGATTTGGGATTCATAAACTGAGGAACTTGATAACTTCAAAAAAGGCCAAATTAAAAGATGAGCCCTCAAAACCTACACCTTCGTAATTGATCTTATGTTTAGGTAGTCAATATTGCAAATTATTTGCTGACAATGATGACCCTGTTTATGACGGAATGTGTTATTAATATCATCTTATGTTGACTCGATTTTTGAATGAAGGGGCAGAGCTGCCTTCAATTACTGAATAGTATATTTCTAAAGCCTATTTATTTAAATACTATTAATTAGTATGCTACTTATTAGTATATAATATGATTAGGTATGATTATCAGAATAGCATAGGTTTTATCATTAATAGAATTGGTAAATCGTTAATTTATGTGATAGACCAAGAATTGCGTAAGAAATTTGGTATCACCTTTGGACAATGGAAAGTAATAATAATACTTGCAAATGATGCTACTGGATTAACTCAGAGGGAAATTGCTGATAAATTAGCTTTGGAAGGGCCGACCCTTATACCAATAATCGATAAATTAGAAAAGGATTCATTTGTAATTAGAAAGATCGACCCGAGGGATCGAAGAATTAATCGCATTTTATTAACCGAAAAGGCACACGGATTTCTTGATGATACAATTGAATGTGTGTCTCAGATAAAAAAAATATGTCTCGATCAAATTTCTAAAGAGGATATTTCCACAACAAAAAAAACTTTGGAACAAATGTGGCTTAATTTGCAAGATAAATTCAATCTAAATTGCTCAGAGGAAATCAAACAAAAGCGGGACTTAATCAATCAACCCACATCGAACATTATTATTGAGAAACGACATCCATCCACAAAAACTAATCTCTAATATTGGTAAAAGGATTACAAAATAAAAAATTGGAGATTAAAGAAACTGACATCTAAAAGAATAAAAGGGTCATCTTTTAATTATAAAAGTCTACTCACATTATCACAACCCTGGAAAGTACTAATAATTCTTAGTTGTCTTGCCACAATGGCTATGTATGCGGAAACAATGTTGATACCTGCCATTCCTACTCTAATCAATGATTTTGACGTCTCTTATGGATTATCTTCGTGGATTTTGACATCTTATTTGATAGCAGGGGCTGTTATGACCCCTATAGCAGGCAAACTGTCTGACATCTATGGAAGAAAGAAAGTCTTGCTAATTATCATGGCTATGTACACTTTAGGAGTTTCTTTAGGAGGATTTGCGAGCGATTTTCTTACTATGATAATAGCAAGGACAATTCAGGGCATTGGCCTAGGTATGTTCCCTATAGCATTTAGCATTATTCGAGATCAATTTCCAAGAGAAAGAATTTCCATCACAACCGGAATCATTACTTCGATGTTTGCTGCAGGTTCAGTCATTGGGTTATCAGTCGGGGGTTTGATTATTCATGAATTTGGATGGGAAATGACATTTTTTACAATAATTCCTATTTCGATACTATTGCTACTAATGATACGAAAATATGTCAATGTCCCTGATAATAGCAAACTTGAGGAGAAGGACGAAAAACAGGATCAGCATACAAAGTCACTGAAAAATTCTACAAACAAAATTCCAGAGAAAAAACAGACGAGTTATTCTCAAATAGACATTAAAGGATCAATTTTGCTAGCGATTACTATTGTTTCTTTTCTGCTCTCCTTAACATACTTGCAAACATCTCCAGATGAAAATGCATCAAATCTTTCCGGTAATACTAACACCAGTCCTTACTATACCTTTGAACAAACTGCGCCATTTTTGGCAATAGGAGCAACATCTCTATTCTTTTTTGTTTATTTGGAGAGGCGAATCAAATATCCATTAATTGATTTTAGAATTTTCTTGAGACCACCGATCTTGCTTTCAAATATGATCATTATGATAGTGGGATTGTCGATGTTTATGGTTTTTCAGACTATTCCTATACTAGTACAGAGCCCCGAACCTATCGGGTTTGGCGAAAATGCCATCAATACTGGTAAAATCCAATTGCCTTTCGCCATAGTGCTTTTAATATTTGGACCTACTTCTGGATTTATCATTTCAAAACTGGGATCGATAAAGCCAATAATTATGGGTACCGTTCTTACGGCGACCGGGTTTTCAATGTTGTTATTGTTTCATTCGACAGAGATCTCCGTCTCTATAGGCTTGGCAATATTATCCACTGGCCTCTCACTTGCTTCCGTAGGGGCTGTAAACGTCACCATACTATCTACACCTATAGAATTTACGGGTGTAACGATGGGGATTAGTACCATGTTGAGAATTGTGGGATCGTCAATTGGACCAGCTTTGGCTGCAATGTATATGCAAACAAACCAGTCGCTAATTAACATACAAGGCATAACTAAATCACTACCTTCCTCATTCTCTTTTGATCTAATATTTCTTAGCGCCCTGGTGTCTTCAATAGCTGCTATAAGCATGTCTATAGTACTAAGCAAAAAAATACATGCTAAACCCTACTTGCAATAAATCATATCTTAGGACTAGAATCTTTTTTGTCCGGAACTTCACATCAAAATTATTCAGGTGGGGCTCTGCAGACTCTTGTGATTAAAATAAATATTTGTAAACAACTTGACTAATGCTTTTGATTATTGATAATATCTAGAGCTTTTTTTAACCACTACCAAATTGACTATTTTCATGACTATATTGACCATAATAATGACCAAAATGACTATAAAAAAATGACTACTTTATTAGGCTAGGATTTCATAATTAATTTGAGACAATCAAAAACGACTTATAACAATTTCATCGTTATCACCAGATATTGCAACGGTAAACCCCTTGATCAAATAGCCAAAGAAACTAGTCTATCCAAGGGCTCTGTATACAACGTGGTCAAACACTGGAAGGATAGCCTTGGGAACGCTGGAATTGAAGAAATAAGGGAATTTGCGATAATTGTAAACAAATCAGGAATGACGATCCAAGAATGTGTTCAGGGATTTAGAATAGCTCAAATTTTAAAAGAATTAGGAATCAATGATGAATTTGAGGAAAGGAATGATTCTGATCCAAAACGAGATCTTTTAGAAGAGATTAAAAACGAAACAATTGGTTGGGATAAAGGAAAAAATGATCCTGTACTTGCATCTCCGGACATTGGATTCGCGAAAAAAATCAATAAGGATGCAGCAGCGAAAAATGATTTTCACCATTTTATTGAAGACATATACAACAAATGTAAAAAATATGATATTAAACCATCCGATATTATAGAATGGATCAAAGATTTACATATTTTTTTTACTCTCTTGAATATGTATCTACTTTCGTTATTAACAAAGACCTTGATCATTCTTTATCCAACGAAAATGAGGACGAATCTGATATCATATCTTATCTGAGTGAGGCCATTAATGGGGAATCTAATAGTGATATTCTAAAAAACATTGAGATTAAAGGTGATACGTCTACGAAGCAAACCAATAAACAGGACGTATCCATTAAAATCCCATTTATTTCGCAGGTTTCTTGCTATATCGATCAAATCAAACTAGAGTATAAGAAACATGAACAGTATTTGAAATCCCTGAACACTGAAATATCCATTCTAGAAAATAAAAATTCAACTCTAGAAAACAATCTTAGAGAAACAATTAACAAAAACAACAATATTTTAGCTCATTTGCAGTGGTATGATTTCTTAAAGCAAGATTTGTCTGATAATTACAACCTGAATTTAGATGAAGAAATCAAATTTTTTTCATCAATAGTTAATGACTAAGACATTTAACTACAATATTCCCGACATACTAAAAGAATACAAACAAATTCAATCATTAAGAATAGAAAGAGATCTCATTCAAAGTGAGATAAACCTAAATACTCCTTTACGTCTGGACTTGCATAAACTGATTGCATCATTAAATTCTCAACTTGATGTATCTAGACAAACTATGAAAATAT
Organism: Candidatus Nitrosocosmicus sp.; assembly: GCA_041747305.1. Classification (GTDB taxonomy): domain Archaea; phylum Thermoproteota; class Nitrososphaeria; order Nitrososphaerales; family Nitrososphaeraceae; genus Nitrosocosmicus. The sequence goes on along the minus strand of JBGTFK010000185.1, from coordinate 10,668 downwards.
ACTGGAAACTCAGCGAGATGGGGTTTGATCTTAAAAAGCTTAAACAACTTTATTATACGATTGTTGAAATCTCATTGGTCAATCATACACCATTACCAAACGCCGTTACAAAATTTCTAAATGATATTGAGGATCAATATGACAGTAAACTAGGCTTTGAAACCAAAATAAAAGAATTGAGTGCAAAAAAATTGAATTAGAGGATGAAATTCCAGAATACAAATCAATTTTACAAATCCAAAGCCTGGTGGCTCCTTTATTGTTGCATCTTAAGAACAACGGTGTTACAAATGAAGATATCATAAACATGAGTCAGCTCGTAATTTCATTTCAGAACAGAACCCTTCTATCTGATACCTCATCTCAAAGGGGAAATACGCCTAATAACCCTAGAATTAACAATAATACCCACAGAGTCAAAAAAAATGAATATTGGAGATTAATTATTAATAAATTAAGAAGTATGCAGAACATCGATACAGAAATTGAAAAACTATCTATTCATCGTAATGAATTAAGATCGGATATCAATCTTCTAAATACTAAGAAGAATGAAATTGAGAAACGCTATTTGGAATCCACATCTTGTCTAAATTACGTTTCTTTAAAGTTTATAAATGCATTAGTATCCGCCAGACAGACAAATGAAACTATGAACAAGAAAATTACCACGTTTTTCTGCTTGTGTCCTATTGTTGTGAACTTAATTCAAAAAAAGGAAGGTAAAAATGATGAAAGCTCCACCCAAAGGAATAATAATAACTGACTTTGCTATATTCCCAGACTGTTGGCTTTTAGAGCGTGAAATATTGTGTTAGATAGTATGTTAGATATTGATTGAAATCCAATACCACACCATACAAAATCAAGTAATCCTATAAGCCATGTAACACTATAGAGGATCCAGTATTACTTTCATTGAACGCTAACTTTCGATGAGGACTTGGAAGATGCTATGAAGGTGATTGAGAAATACGATAATAATAAATGCAATCAGGGTAACTAGTTTTTTCAAAGAATAAATCTATGAATAATATTAGATTGATCAACTTCAAACTTGTAATATGTGTTTTATCCGGAATTGCCTTGGCATACATTATTTATCCGCTCTTTAGTATCTTGATTTTTGTTGAACCTGACAACTTTCTAGAATCACTGATAAGGCCAAGAGTCATTGACGCTTTTGTTTTAAGCATAGCTACTGCGTCAGTATCCACATTGTTGATAGCAATATTTGGCATACCATTGGCATATTGTTTATAAAGATATAAATTCCCAGGCAGATCTGTTGCACAAATTATCATTGTTATTCCTTTAGTATTGCCACCATTAGCAAGTGGTGCTCTGCTTCTGGGAGTGTTTAATCCTCAGTCATTCTTAGATAGGCTGTTTCCTGATATTGAATTCACTCAATCCATAATAGGAATCATCATAGCGCAGATATATGTTGCCTCTCCATTTATGATCCTTGCCAGTGTGGCTGCATTTGATTCAGTAGATAAATCATTAGAAAATGTTGCACGAGTTCTTGGGAAGAGAAATTTAGAAGTTTTCGTAAGAATATCTATCCCACTTGCAAAAAAAGGCATTTTGGTTGGAATGATGATGACGTGGATAAGGGCTGTTGGAGAATTAGGTGCGACTTTGATGCTAGCCTATAATCCCCATACCATTTCTATCCAGATATATGAAGATAATGCCGTAGGAGGTCTGTCACAAGCTATTCCGGGGATAATATTATCCATTTCACTTTCAATAGTTCTCATAATTGTATATTCTATGATTGTGAAAAAATCGAGTGGTGATACTAGAAAAAACAATAAAATCTTTAGTTTTGGAGGATCGTGAAGGAAAGATTAGTTTGACCATAGAAATAATTAATGTAACCAAGTCATTTCCAGGATTTACATTAGGACCAATTGATCTGAAATTACAGGATAACACAATTATAGTGTTAATAGGCCCCACTGGAAGTGGCAAGTCCACTCTTCTAAACCTGATAGTAGGATTGACCAAACCTGACAAAGGGTCTATCTACATCAATGGTGTCGAGATAACCAATACACCTATTGAATCAAGAAGAATTGGATATTCTTTTCAAAATCCCAGCCTCTTTCCACATTTGAATGTCTATGAGAATATTGTATTTGGTATCAGAAAATCTGAAAGAGACAATAGAAAATCACAAATTAAGAGACTTGTAGAGTCTTTTGGAGTGTCTCATCTTCTTGACCGAGATATTCATGCATTAAGTGGTGGTGAGATGCAGAAAGTGTCCTTAGCGCGAATGCTTGTAACAAAACCAAAAATAATGCTCATGGACGAACCCCTTGTTCATCTTGATACTAAAACTCGAGTTCAGTTGAGAAAGGATCTTAGACAAATACTTAAGGAAGAGGGAGTATTGGGAATATATGTAACGCATTTTGAAGATGATGTATATGCACTTGCTGATTCTGTCTTGGTATTAGAAAAAGGCATTATCACAAAGACTGATACACTAAAAACAATGCTAGCCTTTCCAAATAATCAACCCATGTCAACCTCATCAATATCAGAGTTTTTCCAAAAGGATCATAATTATTTAGAGGGATGTGTTACTGAATCAATAAATGGGATTACTACTTTCAAAGTGGGAGAACATAAATTTGAAATCTTGGGAGATTATCCAATTGATTCTACTGTAGGAGTATTAATAAACCCTGAAGATATTATCTTGGCTGTAGATTTTGTCCACACCAGCGCAAGAAACATAATTAAGACAAAAGTAGCTGCCATTTATGCTTCGAACATCAAAACAGGCATCCTGAATATACATTTAGTTATTAATAACATCAGTTTAGTGTCGAGGATTACCCAGGAATCTAAAGAACATTTGAAGATTGCGGAGGGAGAGTATGTGTATGCGATATTCAAGGCTACTGCTCCTCATATAGTGCGTGAAGAAAAAAAGAAATAAAATTTAATGATTGAAGGTGTTAAAGTTACTTATTTAACGATAGACAATTATTGCTTCAAGAATATTCAAAGAAAATTAGGCAATCGTATCAAGATGGATAAAAATCTACATATATACTAAAACAAAATGGGGAGTTATTTAACTTTGATGTCTGTGTCTTGATAAGCCAAGAGGGTAAAAGAATAAAGGATGTTCTTTAGTTGCTACGGGCCATGTGGTCGACTGAGCACTTGGATCATATTTCATTCATCTCCTCTCTTAATGCTGGTTTGCTAACTAGAGAGTCTATTGCTGGAGAATTGTCCAATGATCGGCAGTTAGAAAATGCGATATGTGATGGACCTTGTTCATAAGCGAGAGAACCCATAAGATTTATAAAAAAAGATAATATCTTTTTCCTTGTAGTTGAAAGATTTACGGAATAGAATAAATAAAAAAATTAACAAAAACTATAATCAAAGACAAAAAATCCTAACCGAAATAAAGCAAACCCTTGATATTGATTTTAACAAAATTACTATTTATTCTTCAGTGATCGAGATATTTTCTCATTCACACGACCATAGTGATGAATTTAAAGTCGATTCTCAAAATAAAAAAAAGACAAGTAATGAAAAGGACGTAAAACTATCCAATGAAACAAAAGAAAAACCTCTTTTCAGAATAAATTTGCCTGATTCTATAATTGGATCGCAGAGGTTTTATTACAAAGATGTAGAATTAAGTAATCTCACTATAGAAGAACTAAATAATCTAAAAAAAGACCTAGATTTTATCTTAAAAGAAACTGAAAAGGAAATTGATAAGCTTTTAATATGAATTTTGTTGCTCCACCTTTTTAGTTTGATTTGATTCTCATATTTTTTACTAATTGTGCATTTTGTGACATAAAATATCTTTTAACGATTCTAACAGCCTAGCGGATATTATTATCAATCTGACGGGTAATTATCTTCTACATTGTTTTACAATTTGATATTCAAAACATGCTCTAAATGATATTTAGGAAATGAAGATAATGTTTCTGATTAAAATACTGTTTTAGTGGTATAACTTAATAGAATTGGGTATAGTCTACATCACGTATAGCCCTTATCATTTTAAATAGTAGATGCATCTATGACATCCCAGATGATGCCCAAGATTCATGTCACCGTCCTTTATTTTGCCTACATACATGAAACAACTAAAAAAAAAGAGGAAATAATGGAGTTGTCTATAAATACTTCGATAAAGGATCTTGTATCAATTATACTAACCCGCTATCCAAACATAAAAAACATAAAAAACATAAAAATTTCTGTCAACTGTCACATTGTCAATTCAAACTCGGCCTCAATTCTAAAAAACGAGGATGAAGTAGCACTTCTACCACCAATTTCTGGAGGATAGTTCTGAATTGAGGCGTAGAGATTTGCAAAAAGAGACCAATAAATTTGAACGTAAATCCAGGAATGATTCTCGTAATTCTATGTATAATAACGACGCACTCGAGCCATCGTCACCCTCACAGAGAATAACGGAATCAGAAATCGATCTCAATAATGTTGTGGATTCGATGGTAGACATCGAGGGACATTCTGGGGCAACCGTAATTTTTGTAGGTACAGTAAGAAACTTTGGAATGAATGGAAAAGTAAAAGGAATGTATTATGAATCTTATTCAAAAATGGCTGAAAAAAAGATAAAAAATATTGAAAAATTGGCAATGGAAAAGTATGGTATCAAAAAAATTAAAATAGTTCACAGAATAGGTGAATTAGCTCTAGGCAACAACAGTGTAATCATAGCACTTTCAACTCCTCATAGTAAAGATGCCTTTAAGGCATGTAAATACATTCTAGCAAGAATTAAACAAGAGGTGCCTATTTGGAAAAAAGAAATTCTATCAAAAGGTGATGAAAAATGGGTAGAAGGGAAATCAATCAAGACAAATTGAGAATACAAATATTTGATTCAATTTGTGAAAGTGAAAATTTGAATTATATGTCAACCATAATATTACATAAATTTAATATCGCTCTCAATTTTAAAAGAATGAATTAATATATGAAAAAAAATTCTGATCTATACTTTACCGTAGATAAGGCATTCAAAATTCTTTTAGTAAACATTGCGGTTCCTAAGCACATAGAACTTGTTCCTGTCTTTGAATCCCTTGGAAGGATCCTAAAAAATGATATTTTTGCACAAGAAAATATACCTACTCATGACTCTTCTCACATGGATGGATATGCAATCCGATCTAGCGATGTGACTATTGCATCAAAGAAAAATCCAGTTCTTTTAAGGATTTCGCCCTCTGAATCAACCTTGGGGATCTTATCTTACCATATTCTAAAAAAAGGAGAAGCATATAGAATTCAAACTGGTGGATATATGCCTTTAAAATCCGATGCAGTGATACCGATAGAAAACACAAAAATAATCAATAACGATTTAGTGGAGATTGGTGAACCAATAGAAAAAGGAAGTTTTGTGTATTCAGCCGGATCGGATATTAAAAAAGGAAAAAAGGTGTTATTTAAAGAACAAGCAATACAAGTTCAACACATGGGTCTTTTGGCTACTCTACGGATTAGTAAAATTTCAGTTTTTAGAAAGCCTAGAGTCTCTATTATACCAACGGGTAACGAACTTACTGATGATATTGAAAAAAGCACAGGAAACAAAGAAAATAAAGTAGTCAATACTAACGGTCATATTATTTCTTCTTTAGTAAATGCATTAGGTGGCATATCAATGGATATGGGAGTTACACCAGATGATGTGGGTATCCTCAAAAGAAAAATTAATAATGCCGTAAAAACTTCTGACTTGATTATAACGATAGGTGGAACATCGGCCGGTAAGCAGGATATTGTGAAATCAACTATTGATTCGATGACGTCGTCTGAGATTATAGCTCATAAAATAAAACTAGATCGAGGTAGAGTAACGGGACTTGCCGTCGTCAATAAAAAACCGATACTAATTATGCCCGGACCAATTCAAGGCAGTTTGAATGCATTTTTTGTATTCGCAAGACCATTAATATCTCTATTTTCGGGGCAAACTACTTTTAATGTTTTTACCATTTCTGCCATGATGGTTGAAGATTGGACTTGTCGCAAGAAATTCCATGATTTTAGAAAAATAGTATACGTCCACATAATAAAATTAAAAGACAAGTTCTATGCAAAACCAATAATAGGGGAAACCCAAAGTATTTCATTGATAGTCAATACTAATGGTTATGTGACTGTTCCTGAGAATGTGACAAATCTCTTTAAGGGCGATGTGGTACAAGTAAATGTTTTACCTGGTTACTCGTATGTTAACGACATCCAGTTTGCAGGATAAAGCATCGATGTATGTTTATTATGCTATTTGTGATGACCTTGCCCTGCAATCATTCTAAAAATATGCATTACCCCTGGAAATAACGCATTTATAGATTGAGAAACTGCATTGGAGCTACCTGGCATGTTCACAATTAATGTATTTCCTCTAATTCCTGAAACCCCACGTGAGAGCATGGATAGGGGGGTCCTGCTTTGTCCATAGTTTCGAAGATTTTCTGATATACCTGACACTTCCTTTTCTAATACTTTTTTTGTAGCCTCAGCAGTGACGTCATGAGGTCCTACTCCGGTTCCTCCAGTAGTAATAATAATATTTACTCCGAGTTTGTCAGAATAATATATCAATTCTTTCTCTATTAAGTCAATTTCGTCAGGAATTATTTTGTAGTCAACAATATTAAATCCGTTTATGGTAAGGGCATTAATTATTAATTTACCAGATTCATCTTGATCTTTCTTTCTAGAATCACTAATTGTAATCACAGCCGCTTCGAGCTTCTTATTTTGGTTTTCCTTAAAATCTCCAACCCCTCCATACTTTTCTAATAACTGGATGTTATCAATTGATAGAGATATGTCCAAAGGCTTTAGTATGTCGTATACGGATAATGCCGCGATAGCTGCTCCCGTTAACGCTTCCATCTCTACCCCTGTTTTCCAAACGCTTTTTACTTTGACAAGAATCCTAACATAGTTTGGTTCGATAGTGACATCCACCTTTACATCATCAATCGGAATAGGATGACAGTATGGAATAAGATCTGAAGTTTTTTTAGCTCCCAGAGTACCCGACACTTTTGCTATTTCAAAAATATTGCCCTTTGGGGAATTTCCATCCTTTATTATGCTCATAATTTTGTTATCAAATGATAAAAGTGCTTGAGCAACAGCAGTTCTAAGGGATTCTGGTTTGTCACCGACATCAATCATACCGCCCATTATTTACAGTTAGAATAAATTATCTATATAAGATTAAGATTACGTCATATCACAAGTGTCGAGGCTTTATATTCATAGTCACTGTTGGAATCGAGCATATTAGACTGATACGAATGAATGTCAATTGAATTTGGAAAAAACCTTAAATCTCTATTGTTTTTTGATTATATGGTGGTCCTAAGGATAAGGGGCAATAATTATATTGTATTTTTCCTTTTTGGTCTTGCTGCAGGAATAGCGAGTTTATCTTTATCAATTTTCTTAAAATTAACTATTAATGGATTATTCATACCTGAAATTGCTTCCCAAGGTTTAATCTCAATTACATCTGGAGAAATCGAATCGCAAGCAGTACTTACACTAGGTCCTTTAGCTAAATATTCTACGTTTATAGGTGCGACAGTGGTTAACATTATACTTTACGGTATAATCGGTATCATTTTGGGTAAATTGTTTATGAAAATGAAATCACCAATCTATGCAATTAAATCCGTACTATCTGCATTCATTTCTTACTTAATTTTGATTGTAATCACGATTATTTTTTTGGTGCTTAGTACCACACCTGGACAATCCATATCTATTCCTGTCAATTCATTTGTATTATTTTTATTACCGAGTGCCGTTTATGGACTGATCTTTGCATTCTTGTTTGGTAATAAAAATAAGAAAATTGATCGGGTTGAAACCCGTGCTAGTAGTTATAATGAGGATGTTATTAATAAAAGTAACGTAAATACCAATATCGACTACAACAAGAGAGACATGATCCGTGCTTTATTAATTTCAGTTATTGCAATTCCATTGGTATATTTTGGATTTACACGTTTAATATCTGGTTCAGAACAGCAAGGACAGCAACAACAACCACGCGCACTTGACGCATCAATACAAGAATTTTTACAATCAAAATCCAAACCTCCTGGGTTTGAGAATCCTATTCTTACTCCTCTGGTAGATGCAGAGGTGACGCCAACATATCTATTTTATCGAATAGATATAAACAGCGTAATACCCACGGTCAATGCTGACAATTGGAATCTTAATGTCAAAGGATTGGTGGATAATCCATTGCAGATCAATTATGAAGAGATTAAAAGTATGAACTCTGTTGAAGAGTTTGCAACCTTAACGTGTATTAGTAACAAAATAGGTGGAAATCTCGTTAGCACTGCTTTATGGAAGGGAGTTCGACTTAGGGACATTCTTTCTAGAGCTGGTGTACAACCTACAGTGAAATATATTGTGTTTAGATGTTCAGATGGATATGATGTAGGAATTCCTTTAGAAAGTGGCATGATGGACGGTACTGTATTGGCATATGATATGAACAATTCTCCGCTTACAAACGGACACGGCTTTCCTCTTAGAGCCATTGTTCCAGGATTTTATGGCATGATGAACCCCAAGTGGATAACAGAAATAGAATTAGTAGATAAAACGTACGAAGGCTTTTGGCAAAGAAAAGGGTGGACAAATAATGATATCAAAAATATCTATTCATCTGTGGTTATTCCTGGTAATCAACCCATAAATGATAGATTTCCGAATTTAGTACCTAATAGCGGCTTTCTGAATGGTAAAAATATTCCTATTGCCGGAATAGCATTTGCAGGAGATAGGGGAATCTCCAAAGTAGAGGTAAGTGTGGATGGAGGGGCCACATGGAAAACTGCAATAGTCAAAGATCCATTGTCAAAATATACATGGGTTTTGTGGACAAGTGGATTTACAGCTGCAGACAAAGGGGATTATAAAATTATCGTGAGGGCAACAGACAAGACCGGTCAGGTCCAGACTTCTGAATTAGAAGAGCCATTTCCAAACGGTGCTGGAGGCTATAATCAAGTAAATATTTCAGTATGATTGTATTTTTGATGTTAAAGAAAGACCAATTATATTTTTGATCCATAATCGGTATTGTTTGTTTTTGATTAGATCCGAAACTGTAAATCAAATAAAATATAGCAGATCCGATTTATCATTATCATCAAAGAATTGATATATTTTTCCCATATAGAATCCCATTTTATATCTTGTAACCTATTTTCTACTCCTTCATTTTTCATTCAGAAGTTTATCCACCAATAGTATGCATCACATTCAAAGTTGGTCTTAATGAATGCGTTCTAATAATTTTAATAATTCCTTCAGGTTTTTTCTGCACTGACTTGTTGATGCATTGAATTATATCGATGTCTGATTTTCCACCTTCAAGCAAACTCTTTAGATCATTACTTGACTTGTCAAATAAGCAACTGTAAAGTTTACCATCTGCAGTAATACGAATTCTATCACAGTTCTGACAAAACGGCTCTGTTATGGAAGGAATAAATCCTATAACTCCCTTTCCATCCTCAAAAGTGTATAATCTGGCGGGGTCGGATTTATCATTATGAAGAGGAGATAATTGATCAAAGTCCTTGTTTATTGTCTCTATCATACTTTTCTTACTTACAACCAATTCTTCAGACCAAATGCCTGTTCCATCCAATGGCATGAATTCAATAAATTTAACAATACATCCAGTGTCTCTAGAAAATCTTACAAATTGTGAAATTTCGTCATCATTCCATCCCTTAATGATTACGGTATTGATTTTTACTGGCAAATTTTCGTCTATAGCAGTATTTATTGCATTTCTTACTTTATTAAAGCCATCAATTCCACTCATGGATTTAAATCTGTCAGGTTTGAATGTATCCAAACTAATGTTTAGACTTTCTAGTCCAGATTCTTTGAGAATCTTTATTTTATCTTTTACTAGAATTCCGTTTGTTGTCATACTAATCGATCTTAATCCTTCAATAGAGGACAAAGATTTGATTAGATTCTCTACGTTACCACGAACTGTAGGTTCTCCTCCTGTAATTTTTATCTTTTCAATTCCTAAAGATACAAATATCTTGGCAAGGCGGGTTATTTGTTCATAACTCAGTAGGTTGTCTTGCTCTAACCAATTGGTATTGTTTGAGGGCATGCAATAAACACATTGCATGTTACATCTATCAGTTATTGAAATTCTTAGTTTCTTTGCCATTCTTCCAAAACTGTCAACAAGGTTATTATTCAATTACATCTCCTCTAACGTACTCTAGTCTCGTAAAACCCGTTTGATGTATATAGGCCTTTAGTACAGAACTACGCTAATTAACCAGTACAACAAAATTTAAGAAATCAATATTGTGCTTTGTCGCCTAACTCAATCTATTTAGCTTAGATTCAACTATCCATTTCCATGATTGACTGGCCTTCTTATAACCGCTCATTAGGTAGACGTGGAGAGATACTTTTCTCATACGATTTTCTTGATAGTTGGGGTCAGGAGATAGAAATAATGAACAGAAATAAGAAGGGCAAGCCATTTGTATTCCCCAGATTCTTTTATCCTAGCAATAGGTTACATTCGTTACTCATTTCACCTAC
>JBGTFK010000184.1:0-9135 GCA_041747305.1 Candidatus Nitrosocosmicus sp. | reverse complement strand
GCCTACATCCTTCTGCAGAAGGAGTATGCTTATACGTGAAATTATAATAAATTATTTTCTAAAGCGGAATTTTTTACCCGTGTTTTTGTATTTGTGGTTTTATCCTTTAGTATTGGCGACAATTTAAAGATATAATTTAATACACTTTGTTCTTACAGCCAATATATCATTCCTGAAGAATTCAAGGAAATTTGCTTGTCTATGGCTCATGTCATACTAGTATGTATTATTTGCTTCATAAACTAATTTAACAATATCTCTTCCAGGATTTAACAATACTTCTTTACATGCTATTGGTAAATCCTTTGAGTCTATCTTTTTTTGGTACTCGTTGTATGCATCTAAGACCTCCTCCTTTTTCATTTTATACAATAATTTCTCAGTTGTAATAACTTCTCTAGCTTCCTTAATGATCTCATCACCCTCTTCTATAGACATAATTCCATCTGAAATCAATTCTTCTATTCCAAAAATTAATTCCATCTTGTTTAGAGAAATCCTTGCATCAAATTGTCCTGCTCGTATCAATTTTCTGACGCTAGTCGGAGTAAAGTCAGTAACTTTGCCAAAAGTTGCTTCAGGCGTTTCCAGTCTATCAATTCTCCATACTTTTGATATTCTAGGTTTTCCTAAAAAGAGGTCTCTGTTAGTTAATAATTTGTACTCATCTACCCTCCCAATTGTTTTGGCTTTTTTATTTAGGATCTCATCGACTTCCTTGGAAAGACCTTTGGATCTTGCTAGATCTATCAGATCGCGAGTCATGTTCACAAAGTCGGTAAATGCATATGCTACCTGCTCATCGTACGAAGTTCTATCGTGAAAAAAGATATCATTTTCTCTGTCATCCACAAGGTCCTTGTCGCCAGGAATATCTTTAGGTGTAAGAGCATGCAAATTGACTATAAAGACCTCAAGCTCAGGTGTACGGGCTATCAATTCACTACAATTTTCATTCTCTTTCTTTTTCTGTTCAATTCGTAAAAGTTCTATCCAATAATTTTTATGCGCCGTCAATAGCTCTCTTAATGGAGTATTACTAAGGTAGCCTCCATCCCATAGTTGGCGGAAGGCCCCAGTGTTAAAATCCTCAATGTGTGGATGATCCATAGCGTATTTACCCAAAGCACTTGCTAGCACCTGATCTATCCCTATCCCATCATAGAAAATCAAGTGTCTATTGTCAGAGTTTCCATATTCAGAATACCATCTCCCTTTTTGATTGTTCTTATTACTAGTATCTTCTTTATCTAAATTTACATTACCATTATTAGTCATCTTATCCAAACCTGTGTCATCAGATCTATTATTTTTGATGATAGGTGCATCACGTAGTTTCTCATAACTATCAAAAACTACAGTAGAACTAAAGTCTTGAATATCAACGCTTGTGAGTAAAAGCCGTGGTTGTCCTTCTTCAAGTCGGGTTTTTATGGGAAAGTCTACAAACTTGGATAAATAATTCTTTAATGGTGCAAAATCATATTTCCACCATGGGAAAAAATCAGTAAATGGGTTTAGGAATTTTGAACCCATATGAGGGACTGATTTAAACATGTTTGGAACGCCACGTGGAGTAAAAGCAAATTCAAAAATGGACCAAAATCTCCTTGCATTTTCTGTGTCTGCAAGATTCGGATTGAATATTCTCATACAATCCCAGGAGTAACGAACAAATGAATTTTTGTGAAACAGACTGTCAGCTATTGAAGAACACATAAGACCATCCCAGAATTCCAAAAGTGTATCATCAGAACCCTCCCAACTATTATTCTTTAGATAATGACCCATCAAAACACTGGAGTTAATAGCACCTATTGAAGTCCCTGCTACAATATCGAATAATCTTCCGTCCAGACTCTCCTTCCTTGCTTTCTTATAAATTTGTTGATAAGTGCCCACTTCGTAAGCGCCTAGTGCGCCTCCACCCTGGAAAACAAGAGCTCTCATAACAGTTAGCCTCATTTGCTGACATTTATAACATTCTCCAATCGACGCTTATTCACTAAATCCTGCTTGTGAAATATATTATTTTGATTTTGACCTGTAAATAATTCGCAATAGAATAATTACGGGGTTATTAGAAGAATAAAAAGAAAAAAGGTTTTGGACTTAGCTTTGTGCTGCTGCGTTGCTACCGCTGTTTGTTTGGCTTTGAACGTTAATGTTGTTACCAGAGCCTATTGTGTCGCCACCTGATACTACTTGGTTGTTTTGTTTGGATGATTGTGATTGGCTGATGCTCTGTTCTGCAGAGTTTCCACCTTTTCCACTACCACTACCTTGTTGTGCTAATGCGTTGTTTCCACTATTCTTTTGGTTTTGGAAGCTAAGGTTGTTACACGACAAGAATGTTCCAGTTCCAGATACACACAAGGCATTCTGAACTGATGATTGTGACTGCTCTATTGCTTGCTGAGCTACGTTACCTTTTTTCTTTTTGGTTGCAAAGGCGTCGTTATCCATGGCCACGATGGGGCTTGCGATCAAAGCTAGTGCGACCACTATTGCGATTGATGCTACAATAAGTTTGTTTTTGTTGTGAATGTTTGTTGTTTTATTCATATCTATGATACTATAGAAAAAATATATGGGATTTGCTAACCAGGTGTGAAGCTCTAATATTCTAGCACTTTTAGAATTAAACTATGAAATCCGAAACGAGTAGGGTTCTATAACCAATAAAAGCAAAACAAATTCTTTGATCTGTCTATGCGTATTAGTGCTTAAATTGTGATGGATCTGGTATGACTATTAGTAACAGTCTGGGCGCGTGGGGATTAAGTTCCTTGAGGTAATAGAGATCTATCGCAAAATAAGTTTAATGTTGAATGCTAACAAGGTAAAAGCCTGTCTATAAAAGACTTGTCTACTTCCGTATATTTCTTAAATTCATTACATAAATCTTTTAGTATTTTCTTTTTTTCATAAGGAATCATTTTCGAATCGCCATATTGATACTGAGCAACTACTTCTACTGCATTTCTTTGTTTCAGTCGAGTCATGACCTTATCCATAATTAGTTTGTAAAGTCTACCCACTATATCATCGGAATATCCTTGTTCGAGTTTACGATCGATAATAGTTTTAAAATCGTTCCTATGAAATAATAATGTTTCAGGAAAAGTATCATATATTCCGGACATATCACATATATACTTTAAGATTTTCCACTCCAGTTCAATCAAATCGTCTGTTGTAAAAAATTTTCTGTATATTTCTTCATAAGTATCATCACTCATGATAAGTCAGTCTAATGATCCAGTTATTTAAACTAGATTCGGGTAGCGATATCATTGGGCTATGTTTTTATTCAATCCCGTTCAAAGCATGCTGTGAAGATCCTCGATGCAAGTGAACCAGAATTTGGCGGTCCAATGACAGAAGACGAAGTTAGAGATTTCTTGGTCAACAGCAACAAAAATGTTCACATTTCAACCTTAGACCAAAAGGGAGAACCCAACATACATCCTACATGGTATTACTTTGACAACAATAATAACAAGATTTACATAGAAAGTGGGAGAGAATCTAAGAAAACTCAAAACCTAAGAAGGAATAACATCATATACTATTGTATAGACGATGACAGGATACCTTACAAAGGAGTTCGTGGTAAGGGAACAGTAAGAATATCTAATGATATTGATTATAACTTGCCCATAATTGAAAAGATTGTAGTCAAATATCTTGGAAGCATTACGCATCCCATGTCCCTGACTATCATAAGTAACATCAGAGAAGGAGATGCTATCTTATTAGAGATAACACCAAAGTTTTATGCTACGTGGGACCACGGCAAAGTAAAAAGGTAGACCGAAAATTGTACTATAATGATGCGTTTTCATAGGGCAATAGATAGAATTTACAATTCCCATTTGGGTTGATCGTCCCTATTGCTTCTTAATGACGATGCAGACTTTGAAATAAGAGCAAAAGTGAATAAATTGGTTGCTGATCAATATCCAGATATAGAAAAACCAGCAAAGGAACGGCCTGTGGGGATACGATTCAAGGTTGAATGTAATCTAACGATATTTTTTACTCATGATTAATGAATATCTACCCTTCTATTACACAACGTTTGTCCAGGGAATCATCTCGCCGTATGACTGACGTTCTTGACAAAAATCATCCAATCAAATATTTACCGGTTCTGCATGATTGACAACAATAATCATCTCCTTCTTTACAGCGGTTGAGGACGTAGAATTTAACACATTTACTACAAAATACAAAATTAACCAGATTGCCATTCTTGTCTCTGGACTTCAACATTTCGGCAGTTATCCTCATTTATTGTTATCACCATCAAGAGTCCAAATATCAAATATATGCGATATTTAACCTATTTGTCTTATCTTCTTTCATAAATATATACGACATTTATGTAATAGGCTCTTTTATAATAAATATTTACCATTGTGAAGTAACTACTATGATTATTGGAAAAAAAATAAATGTGTTCGTTGTGCTGTTTGTGATTATTCGGTGAATATGATTCAAGATTGAATATAATGCTGACTATTACATTATAAAACCAGTTAACAAATGACGATCTTAACTACTTGGTATTAACAAGGTCTAGTCATTTATGACCTCAAGACTCTTTATCTCATTCCAGTATTTCTCAAACAAGATTTGCTGGACTAATACTTTATTTGAATCGTTTGTAAAGGTCCCTACGAATGAATCATGATCATCTTGGCGGATTTGAAGAACATATTTTCCATCAAAGCAGATAATCATTTCATTGAATTCACCTAGTCTATCCGAATATTCTAATTGGATCAAACTAGTCCTATCGTTATTATTCAAAACTTCAATTTGATTTTGTATGTGGCGATCATAGTTATCCACAAGGATTTTACTCACTATATTATTTTGTAATTTAGTATTCAAATTGATTAACATATGTGAATCGAATATGCGTTTCAAAATTTCATAATTAGAGAATATTGTTAACTCCTGTTTGGTCTGCTCAACGAGAAAATTTATTTCGTTTTGAATGTTCTTAATCCCAAGTAAGGATTTATCATATCCACTATTATTTTGGAATTCTAATTCTTTGATTCGCGACGATAAGGGTTTAGCCATATTCCACAAATCATTGTAGATAGACAATTGTTTTTCAACCAATGACTTTGAATTGCTAAAAAAGGATTGTAAAAGTTTGTCGTTGTCTCTATCTTGCATTATAACTACCGTGTATAACCTTTCATCATACAAACCAAAATTACCTCTCAATCCCTCCAAATGTCTAATATCTAAGAAATCGAGCGTCTTCAGAAAGTCTATGTTTTCGGGAGTGGCATCAACTAATAACTTTCCCGACAATCCTTTTTCTTTTACCATCCTTTGTCTAATGAGTTCTAATGTTTCCACGTAATATTTTGAGGCCCATTTGCAGATTTCCGCATCCCAATAAGCACAAGCGGTTCTCTCCCATTTTGTAATGCCAATATGTATTAACTCTAGAAATTGATCTTGATCATAAACTATATTAGAAATCTCAGGGCTTCTAAAACCAGATTCCCTTAATTGATTGAAGAGTAAATGGTCCACTAAATTATTAACTTAATATTTGTTAAAAACCTCGCGGTTTAATGATTAACAGGTTTATTCTTCCATCTATTCATCACCGTTGCATACATCCGTGGGGATTAAGTTCCCAGTGGTAGTAGGGTTCTATTGCACTAGCAGGAAATCAGATCCGATAAAGCAATAGAGTTACTTATGCTATATCAGTCATTAAAAATCGTCTTAAAATATCCAAAACATCCTAGATCCAATATTACCCCTAGGCTCTATGGATTGTTATAAAAAATAAGGAAAAAATAATTAAGCGAATTATTTTAGTGCAGCGATATCGTTTTACTTCAAGCTATTCCAAGAGCCACATATGATCTGCAAGAATGGGACCTGATTCACTTTTTGATAAAGCGATACTATTGTTTAAAATCGACAAAGAATCGCTTTCGGTATTATTGAATAGAGTTATACCGTTAAATATCCATTTATTATCAATCTGTCTCCCAATATCTGAAGAAATCCAGGTGACATTTTGTCCATCCATAGTTTCCATAGTTCCATTTCCTTTTCCCAAAAGGATGTCATCTGATACATGTGTGTTTAAATATGTCTGAGTATTGGTTACATTTTCTACACCATTTAATAATCCGTTCTCGATATACTTTTGTTCTGTTACAAAATTAGGTATCAATGATATATTTTTATTGCTCAATAATTTTTCATCATTCCCTTCATATATCGCATTAGATGCATTAAAAAAATTCATTTCCTTACCATCGCGAACAGGCAGTGCTTGAGTATTACTGATATAGGGAATGAGAAGTAAACTTGCGAGTAGGATATATGTACCTACTACCACTACTACTAATGTTAAATATTTTGACAAACAGATTTACCTTATTTTGTGTGTATATATACTTGTTGATATGATTAATGTGAAGGGTTGCAAAATAATTTGATTATAATATTGATTATGTTTACAAGATTGAAGAATAAAAAAGAAAAAGATTTGAGTTTAACTCTGTGCTAATGCGTTGTTTCCTGTGTTTTCTTGATTTTTACTTAAATTAGAACTGTAGTTTTTAGAACTATTCTTTTCTACCTTTTTGTTTCTAATAATATTGTTGTTATCATGATTATCTTCAATGTTTCCTATTAAAAATTGTCTACCCAACTCATGATCTAAAAATTCCATAAACCTTTTTTGTATATTTGCAAAGTCTATTCTAAAATTATTTTCGAGTTCGTTGTTGTAGTCTAAATAGGCATTTGCAAGAACGGGCCAAGATCCACCATCTTTCCGCATTTTTTCAATGTCAACAATGTCTTCTGTAATACGGTTAAAGAGCAATTGTAGGGCGTAAGCTCTTATCCACTTGGAAGGAATTTTTCTGTTGTTTACATAATATGTAGCTCTAAAATTATCGGCCCATATAAATTCAAAATCCCACCAGAATTTTATCTCTTCGGCAGTCAACCTTTTCTTATCGAAACCTGATTCAGTTTTTTGAACTAATGGACAATTAAAATATATGAAAAGTAATTGATCTAGATTATCAAGTGGTCTATAGTTTTTATATTTAGAATATCTAAACTCTTGCATAATCATATTACACAGACTATGAAGTGTTCCTAAACGCAATTGGAAGATATCGATGCTATTTACTTGTTGATACTTTGTAGCCAGATATGATTTGTAGTTGATTGATCTATCTTTTAGATTTCTCGAAGCTTTTTCAGTAAATGTTGTAATCATTATGGATCGTGGATCTACTCCGTCCACCACAAGGAGTTTTAGGCAACGTAGTACAAGAACCTATGTCTTGCCTGAGCCTGGACCAGATATTATCCATAAAGGGCCTTGACCGTGTTCAATTACAGAACGTTGTTTAGCACTAAGATTTACTTTTCTTCCAGGTATCTCATTTAGACCCTTGTACATCTGAGTTATGGAAATAGTAGTACTAGTAATAACAGAAATCAAATTTCTATCTTTGTTATGAGATCTATCATCAGAAGATATCTTTATACCCTTAAATAAAACAGAAATTATTCAAGTGTTATCTAAAAATTTAGATAATTGCAAACTCATGTAAATAATTGTATGTTTTAGCATGGTTTTTCAATTAATCTATAAAAAAGACAGGCATTAAGATTCGATTCGTGATTCGGATCAAGCTATTTTTTAGGCGTGCAAATTGAATATTACAGTAATGATAGACTTTGAGTTCACAGTATAGCTATAGTTAATGTAGTTTTATTATTTTCTAGTTATAATATTAATTTTCTAAATATCTGAGGTTGGGTCATAATTGCCAACAAATAAAGCTGGTCTCATAGAGTATCATATTTTAGTTGAAACAGATACTATCCACAAGACCAGCCAGTAATAATTCGTCATCCATTCTAATTAGTATTCTGTATTTTATCGGGTTGATTGATTGGTCATCAAATTGTATCAACCATCCTCATAGGGGAAGACCTTTTGTATACTCGCCTACCATCATTTTACGATGTTTTATAGTTCGTATATGGTTTCGACTTGATTCAAACAGATCATTGCACCATTTTCTATGCCTGGATCTATCCTATAACGAAAAGATTTTGAGAGCATGCGGGTTATCATCATCATACCTTCCAAGCAGACGAACATTTGATAGGCGATTGAAAACGATATCTAAAGATATTAAGAAAAGGATAGCAATGATGGGAAACCTGTTTGTTGTTGAAGGTCTGGTAAGAGCATATATCCTTGCAACAGACACAGCCCTTTTAAAATCAAAAGGTAAAGTATGGCACAAGTCATCAATGAAGGAAGGAATAGTTCCATGTTCGGGAATTGATAGAGATGCAAAGTGGGGTCGCAGTCGTACCAAAGGATGGCTATTTGGATACAAACTGCACATGATATGTAGTACCGATCCTACATCTAGAGTAGTACCACTATCAGCCGATGTTACCACGGCCAATATATCCGACAAACCTGCTTATCCAGAGTTGGTGTCAAGCCTATTACCAGAAACGCTAAAAAAGATTCATTACGTAGTTGCAGACCCTGGATTCGATGGTCAGAAACTGTATGATCTAAGCATGACCAAGGGATTTCAACTTGTATGTCCTGTACGCAGGTACAAGAATACACCAGAAAAAAGACGGAAACTGGTTGAGTTGTATGAATCGGCTTTAGGGCAGGTAATTTATTCTCGGAGAAAAATATCTATAGAACCGTTAATAGAGCACATAAAATCAGCATTTAGAATAGACCCAGTACCTGTGAAAGGATTGGATAAGGTACGTGGTATAGTGTTACTGTCTGTACTGATGTACCAGATACTTGTTTATTACAACTGCAAGGTACGAAAAGAAGGCTCCATACGATCAATCAAATACATGATAGGCTGTTGATGTATTTCTAAAATGATGTTTACTAAACGCTATGTCAAAATGAATTATGACCCAGCCTCAAATAGCTATCAAGAAGAATCACTAAAAACTGCAAAAGAGATTTCAGAAGAATATATTGATTCTCAAAAAGAAGTGGTCAATTCTCTCCAATCAGCATGGAGGCCATACAATGAGATCTACAACGGATTAGTTACCAAT
>JBGTFK010000183.1:0-3454 GCA_041747305.1 Candidatus Nitrosocosmicus sp. | reverse complement strand
GCCTACATCCTTCTGCAGAAGGAGTATGCTTATACGTGAAATTATAATAAATTATTTTCTAAAGCGGAATTTTTTACCCGTGTTTTTGTATTTGTGGTTTTATCCTTTAGTATTGGCGACAATTTAAAGATATAATTTAATGCAATTCGTTCTGACAATCAATATGTCATTCCTCAACAATAATTGAAGAAAAAATTTATAATTCACACCTTGTCAGAAAAGCCATTATTTGAGATAATTAAATATTAGTATATTGTACATTGACTCAACTATAGAACCAATGGTTCAATTTTTTTATATTTTAGTCTACAGAAAAATTGATGGTTTTATTCTGACGTTAGAGTATCAAATAGGGAACCTTATGCCCCATAATACCACAGTTCAATTAAAGAGAAAATATAATATGCGAATTATTATAGCACATTTATAATCTAAATTAGTTCAAATTTATTATATATCAAAGATTATGAACAAAAAACACGCATCAGAAATGACAAATACTAATAGAACACTTCTATATCTTGGGGCTGCAGTATGTACCGGTATAGCTGGAATTTTACACCTCGTGTTAGTTCCAAGCTCGATTACTGCAGGTATCCAATACACTACGCTTTTTTTGATTTCTGGTCTGGCACAGATCTTTTGGGTTTTACCGATGGTTAGAAGATGGGGCAGGATTTGGAATATTATTGGAATCGCTGGTACGACTGTGTTAGTAGGTTTAACTGGTTACGTAGTCATTGAATCGGTTAGGAATCCGCAGTTGACACCACCTGGGATAACTGAATTGGCAGTTGCAACAGAAACATTTCAGGTAGCATATGTTATAATTACTGCAATAATTATAGTTGCCAGAAAATGATATCTGAATGTCGTCGCTTGACATGAGTGATGAGCGATAGGAGTTCAAATGCAAGATGGTAGTCGTGAACGTTATGACTCAATTACTTTACCATCTGAAGTATATTTAAATAAATAACTTGGTTAAAAGCATTATCCAAGTTAGAAACAGATGGGCCCCTTCAGAGAATGCAAGAAGTTTTTGTAACATGGTTTGAAAAAAATTTGGTTGTTAGAAAAATCGGTAGATTTTGGTTGATTGCAAAGATTATATTTTTATAAAGATAATTTTTATAATAATGACTAAATTGTTGTCTCAATAATATTCTAGCACTTTTAGAATTAATTTATGAAATCTCAAACTAGTAGGGTTCTTTAGCATTTAATCGCCTAATGAATTCTTTGATCTGATAATGCATATTGGGCCTCTATATGATATATTAGGTATGGTATTTAGTAACAGTCTGGGCGCGTGGGGATTGAGTTCCTAGTGTTAATGGGGTTCCAATGCATTGACTAGCTCGATTATTTGAAAGGTAATAGAATAAAATATAGTTGGTCTAAAGGACGATTGCAAAAGATAAAAATGAAAAAATTATGTATTTTGTTAGAGCTAAACCGTTAATTGGAGTCATTATTTATTATTCTTAGTGCATTGGTTGTTGAACAAAATTAAATTATACAGTTTAATCTAAATAATCTGGAGGATATAGTTTCTGTCCATACTTTTCTGCAATACCCAAAAGTTGTTTTTGTTCTCCTTGAGTCATGTGTGATGGTGGTAAGAAGGTGTTTGCAGTAACTGGTTTTCCTATTTCTTTAAACATTTTTTCCATACCAGCTGGTGTAATAAGGCATAACATGTGGGTTATTTTATCTGTTTTATTAATAAATTTATGTACTGGTCCATTAAAGGGAATGTTTATATGTGAACCTTTTGAGGCAGTGTATTTTCCATCCTTTGTTATTACCTCGATCGCCCCATCTATAATATAAAACGCTTCTTGGAACTTGGCATGGGAATGTGGTGGTGGACCTCCATGTGGAGGAATCAACATATCCACAAGGGAATAAGCACCACTAGTTTGCTCACTACCTACAATGATTCGATAAGTATCTCCTACTAATGATACGTTATCGCCTTCCAGATCGGCTACAGCGGTAATGAAATCGTTTGTGTTCTCCATATTTTAATCTCATGACCTGTATATTTAAAATTATGAGTTGGATCTTAAATTATCAAAAATTGTTTTTGAAAAGGAGGAGATTTTGGTTAGTCTGGGCGCGTGGGGATTAAGTTCCATGTGGTAGTGGGGTTCTATTGCTCCGAAATAAATATCTAAAATGTAACTCGGCTTGTGTGGAGTATAAAATATAGGATCTATCTTTTCAATAAATTTCACTTAAAAATTAACTCGAGCTTTATAATTATAGAATTGTTATCAAGGTATAAATTTACTAAAGTAATATGATTTCAATGAATAAATATTCATTTGTCTTTTTAGCTGTAATAACTACAGCCTTATTATCAAGTGGCAGCGTCGTAACAAATGCTTTTTCTAGTACATCAGATAGCTTATCATATTGTCCCCCAATATGCTTAGATGAGGTACAACAACATGTAGATGATGCAAGGGATGCACTAAAAGATGGAAAACTCATTGAGGCAGCATCTGAGTTAGATATAGTTAGTAGTTTATTAGACCAATTAGATGATATGACAAGTAAATCAGACTAATACTTTATTTCAAATATTTTTTTAGTATACTAAATCGAATAGCAATACAAAGGTCTATTTGTTGTAGCAAATACAAACATAGCATTTTCGAAATTTAATATCGCAGTAACATATGAAATCAAATTGAATTTTTTTGACAGAATTACGCTTTTGAATATGTGAAAGTCTTATCATTAGGAATACAAATCTTTAACCGCTCCGAACCTATGCATCCAATCCGGGAGATCTTTATTGTCTAATTCAGCTTCAAGGCGATCCAAATATGCATGCCAACCTGGGGCAAACCGTAAAGAGATCGATTTACAAAGGTAATTGTGGGTAAGAGTTAAAAGCGTGGAGTCCCCATCTTGCTTCAGCTCCCAACGGATAATAGAGTGATGTTCTCCTTGAGGAAGACTGGGATTAGGTGCAATATGCCATTCATGTTCAAGAACCTTGTTAGGTTCCCAGACCAGAATAGTTCCCGAAGTGTGGAATCCAGAAACAGCATTGACAAAATCAATTAAACCACCACTTTTCCCGTTTATGATTGCTTCAGTATTCATCCATTTGGACAACTGCTTTGGATCTGTAACCACTAAATCATTGAACAATCGCTTAGTACCTGCAACCATTGCGAGTATCACTGTTTTAGAGCGACGTGTTGAATCAATTAATCTAAGTGAAACGGATTTAAGAATAATAAAATGTTTACTGTTATCAGGTGCAAGGACTGAAATATCAGATATTGCCAAAGAAGTTGGTATATCTGAAAAAACTACAACTAGACGTCTTACTAGAATGAAGGATGCAAACATATTAGATTTCTCGATTCAATGTAGTCCAGCTGTAATGATAGGATATATTCAGTTTGCTATTCTTATTATCACTACAAAA
>JBGTFK010000182.1:0-14610 GCA_041747305.1 Candidatus Nitrosocosmicus sp. | reverse complement strand
GGTGTTTCAAAGGGAAGGCATATTTACAATGAAAAGCAAGTCTTGACGATTGAGTATTTCACATTGTCACTATGTGGATGGTTAAATGGAGTCAAATTTGTTTCACATACCACCGAACCCGCTACCAATGTTATTAACGATATCAATATGCCATTAAAGATAAAGTAATTCTAGATTGTCTACATCATTAAAAAAAGGATAATGCTCTATGTTTTGGGGACACCAAAGATAGACTGATGATCCAAAAATTACATTATTCATATTTTGATAGTATTATATTGAGTCTATTTTTTTTGCTGTTACTTATTCGCATAAAATAGCAATTGCATGCAGTTTTAAATAATCGTCTTTTATATCAAGTGTTAGAAATGAAAAAGTACCCATCCATGGTGTTTACTATCACTGGATTATCATGTATTTTGGCAATAGGAAACTCACTTTCTACAATACCGCTACAATTATCATACTCTTCTCCAGAACAAGTATCAGATGATGATCTACAAGGTGAATCCACTAAGTATTCAAATGCTACGAATGGTCTAACATTTGAATATCCATCGGAATGGGTAATAAAGTATTTCGAATCTTATGGCCAGGTAATCGAGATTACTAATCCAGATAGAAATAATGGTATTATAATTAGAATACCTGATGAATCTACCCAAATTATTATGATGCGATATTCTAGTCTGGAAGAAGCAGCTAACACCATAATTGGTAAAGTGTACGGAATGAATATAACTGAACCTTTTATTGAAAAAATTATCAATGGGCTTCCTGCGGCTATGGGTAAAGTATCTGGAGATGTACCCTTAGAAAGCGGTACGAATAAACAAATAGCTCAATTGGCATGGATTTATCACCTTGGCACAATATACTCATTCCAGTATTATGACGTTGACAATAAGTTCAACAGTGCCGAAAGTCAAGATATTATGAATAGGTTTATTCTTACATTTAATATTGCATAAAGTCTTGGTCCTGCAACAAGATGAATCACAGAATAGTGAACTAATTGAAGAGAGAGCAAACTATTGCGAAAAAACTCGCTGAGGATTTAAAGGAAGTTGGCCTATCTTAATTTGACTACATTTATTTCATAATATTTTAGAACGTAACAATCGGACGTTATTATTTTGTTTGACAATTAATAATGTGATTTAATATTCTGGTAGTCACTTGCTTAAAAATTAAGGTTAAAATTTGTTTCAAATATCCGCGAACCTTTATACCATACGG
Source organism: Candidatus Nitrosocosmicus sp. (assembly GCA_041747305.1). Taxonomy (GTDB): domain Archaea; phylum Thermoproteota; class Nitrososphaeria; order Nitrososphaerales; family Nitrososphaeraceae; genus Nitrosocosmicus. The sequence goes on along the minus strand of JBGTFK010000182.1, from coordinate 13,371 downwards.
GACTTAATCCCACCAAATCAGATACCTATGTAGAGTAACGAGGTTAAAATACAATTAGAGATAAAGTAATTCTAAACTGACGGTATTATCAAAAAATATGGTATAAAAAATCAGGTAGTTTTTATCAATTTTCTAAAGTGTTCCAAGTTCTTTGCCATTTCCTCTTTGTATGTCTCTTCTGTATAGCCGTGAACTTCTATACCATGTTTCTTTGCATTTTCTATTAATTCTTCCTCTGTATCACCATACATTGTATGTGTACACACGGGGTCTCCCGCATCTTTGCAATTAAGGCTTAATGTCATACCATGTAAGGGTTTTGCATTAAATTAAAGATATCTATCCAATTCCTATACATACAAGAAAAAAAGAATAGTTCAACTCATAAATTCCCATTGTGTTCCTTTTTGAAAAGTATATATTAATTTTGATTATAACCTGACTCACGTGAATATCCACATGATTTCCATAGAACATGCTATCTATTTTAGTAACGACGCTTCATAAACTGATACTGTTTAATAAATTAATAAAAATTCAATATGAGTACATATAAAACTCATTTATAATTTCAATGAATAGTAATTCATAGAAATCCGGTATTTCAGGCTCTGCAATAGTTCCTTTAAAAATACTTCCAACCTTGGCAGTTTGCAATATTTGAATATTAGAAAAACATAGCTATGCATCTTGAAGTTATAAATCAGTGATTGTTGAATCTAGAATCACAATATTTTTAACAATAGGATGGTCTTGAAAGATGTTGAATGATTATATCATAATAATAGCCGTGGTTTTTGGATCCATATTGTTTTTTCCTACAATAGTTTATCCTAAAGTCTTAATAGGAGTTGAAGAAAGAAGTAATCAATCCTATTTACAAAACCAAATTACAAAAGAACAGGTACAGAAAAGTAATTTTGAGAACATGTCAAAGAATGCTAATAAAATACTTGGCATAGTAGAAAATGAAACCTTTTTCCCATTGGATACGAAAAGTCCACTGATTCTAACTAGCGTTATGATGCAGGAAGCAAGAACTCCAGAATCAGGGCTAATTGAACTACACCAATATGAGGGACAAATATTACTCATATCATATCAACAATCAGATGACGAAATTGTATGGGGTGCAGATATAATAGACGTAATTGGACCTAATTAGACAATAATGATAAAGAAGAGTATTGGTTTGGAATAAATTACTCAGAAATCCATCAATTATTCAAGAAATAAATAATGAGAAATTTGTGACAATATCTGATTCCTCTGGTCAAATCTAACCGAGTAAGCATTATCAATTTTATTGTTTTAGTTATTAGAATTAGATATGGATCCATAAGATCAAAATATTCATAACCATTGTAATTATACTAGACTAGGTATACAAAAAAAAGGATCTAAAATAAAAGGAAGATGGAGATTATTCCTATCTTGCTATAGTAATATTCTTCACTATATCGAAGCTGGCGCCAGAGTTTTTGTCGTGAATTACATACGTAATTACGTAATTACCTTCTGGAAATGGACCAGATTGTGTGATGGTAAAAGGTATAAATAATTCTTTATTTTTATGGTGCGAAACGATCTCACCGAAGGTAATCCCTTGTTGATTTGTTAGTATGTTCCCACTTTCATCTGAAATTGCAAAATCTATCTCAAAATCCATAGAATAAAGTTTATTGCCGGATTCATCAAACAAGGTGCCGTATTCATAACCTTTAGGTTCAATGTAGAGAATCATTTTCTCTCCAGGCATAAATACGCTCGATTCTCTTTCCTGATAAATTCCGTATCCTTGAGGCTCAAAATTAACATAAGTATCTAATCCAGATCTAAATTTAAGTTCTGCAATCAAGTTTTCTATTAGATTTGTCTGGTTATCCACCATTTCCGTCATATTGCCTATTGCTTGTTTGTCACCAGAGGTTAACATTTGAAACGCTTTGATGAATTTGTCCATGATGTTAGTTTCAGCTGATGCAGACTGTGTTATAGGCATCAAAAATATTAATGGTAAGACGAAGAGTAATGTATACTTCATAACCTAAAGTTTCAATGTATCCTTAAATCCTTTTCCTATGCCGATATGTTTTATACCAAGGCAGTCCACAATTGACAAGAAATTTTAGATTTGTTTCAACTAGACACATAAAGAAGTATCTGAGCCAAATCCTATAAGGCAGGTGATTTTATAAATAGTTGCCGACAAAAAAGTATTTTTCATACTAAGATCAGTTAAGTTTGCATATGTTATGTCCTGCTTATATCTCCGCAAAAAACATAACCTCTACATCTTCTATCCATCTAGAATGAGCCCAGCAAATCCAGAAATTAATATATTTTAAATAAAATATAGAAAATTTTAATAATAACGATGCTAAGTTACTACAATAATTAAAATGTCTATGGAAAACCTAAAAAAATCGGTATTTATCTTAATTCCTATCTTGACTGTGGTTATATTAATTCAAAATCCGGTCATGGTAGCATTGGCAAGTCCAGCATCAGATTCAAATTCAAATGTAGCTTCTTTTGCAGGCAATTCCACTATGGGAGGAAATGAAAGCTTTGGTACGGGGGGACCAGAAGTAATTGCCCAACTTTTATCCGAAGATGACACGTCTAATTCTGATCCTACTACTAATAATAGTATGACATCTAATTCTGGAGCAAATACAAATGTATTTCATACAAAGGAATTGGATGTAACTAAACATACTTTAAGAGCGGGAGATACCTCTGATGCCATAACGGGAACAATAGTTAATAATTCTCCTGTGGAGGTAAACTACGTGGACCTCAATGCAGCTTTATTTGATGCTAATAACAACTTAATTGGGATAGTTTCTGGTACAGTCGATTTTCCAACTCTGAATCCCGGTGAAGATACATCTTTTAAGATAGATGTTGGTGCTGACGTAAAAGAATTACTCGATCATTATATGATATTTGTTTTGGGAACACCAAAGGCGGAATAATTTGGTGGGTCTAAACCTTATTTCATTTCACAAACTGAGTGATACTGGGCATCCAAAAGTATCTCAATAATATAACTAAGATGAATGGTATTAGAACGTAATCACATTCAACTATGTTCTTCTATTGTTCTTAGTTTCCAGACCCATTTTTGTGCCTATTACTTGAAGATGCTGTTTCATGCTATATTTTTTTGGAATTATGATGGGATAATTTGTACATGTTTTAAAACAAGATTAGGATCGACTTCTTCACCTTTTGCTATATGTTTCATTTCTTCAGTTGCAATCCATCTCTTATCTGGGTTAAGTTGAGTAACCATTTTTTATCTTAAGAGGGATAACTATTAATTGATTTGAGTTGTTCATCTCGCTTAAACTCGTAAATTCAAATTTGGGTAAGAGGTTGATAATTTCCGTGGACTGTCTAAATGTTCATAATTTTGCAAGTAAACCCATGTGAATATCCTCATGATTTCCACCGAACCCGCTACTAATTTGAGTAACGTATATAATATAGGATAAGAAATAAAGTGATTTATAATTATTCAACTCATAAAAAATAATATCACTATACATCTTGATATTATAAGAATCATTACATCAAATGTATCGGCTATTTTGCATGAAATAGCGACTATAATAACAGACCCATCTTTGAAAGGACAATCATAAATTTAGTGAATCTATCTTTAAATACACACAAGTCTGTGTGATTGTATAGATATATGTTTTTAAACCACTGTTCCAAACGATTACCGGCTCTATTTGCAATAACTATATTATTAATGACAATTCTAACAAACCCCACAATAGCCTCAGCTTTAGCATCGCCTTCTCCCACTACTAATTCATCTAATGATTCTGCATTATCCTCCTTTACCTCTTCAACACAAAAGGAAAAGTACAATTTAACATCAACATTTGAAATAACCGATCAGATAAAAGCTCTTATAGATGAACGTATTGATAAAAATAAAACTAATGCTGCAATGGTTATAGGGTTTATCGACCCAAATGGAACTCAATTCTATGGTCATGGTAAGATATCCAATACAAGTAACACTATAGTAGACCAAAACACAGTTTTTTCCATCGGTTCTATCACCAAAGTATTTACCACAACCCTTTTGGCCGATATGGTAAACAAGGGTTTTGTTAATCTAGAGGATCCTATTGACAAGTATCTCCCGGCCAATGTTACAGTCCCTCAATATAAGGATCATAAAATCACTATCGAAGATTTAGCTACTCATACTTCAGGACTACCCGAATTTCCTGATAATTATTGTCTAATACCTAATACATCACAAACTAATTCTAGTTCAATTGAGTATCGAATAGATTTGATGAACTGTACGAATAACTATACGTTCAACCAATTCTATCAAGGTCTTTCTAATACTACCCTTTCAAGAGAACCCGGTTCACAATTTCAGTATTCAAGTTTTGGGATTGGTTTACTTGGTCACATTTTGACCCTGAAATCAAATATGTCATCTTTTGATGAACTTCTAGAACACAATATTCTGGATGTTCTTGGAATGAATGACACTAGCTTTGTTCTTTCAGACTCACAAAAATCTCGCTTAGCAGTGGGGCACCTTAACGGTCAGGAACTTCCATTATGGGATGTCCCATCTCCTATCCATCCTGCTGGAGGAGTCTATTCGTCTACGAGCGACATGTTAAAATTCTTATCAGCTAACATGGGATTGATTAAAACAAAATTAAATGATGCTATGCAAGAATCACATTTAATAAGACATAGTACCGGCAATTCATTACCTAATAATTTACAAGCATCAAATAATGCTGATACTGTCGGATCTTATGTTGGTTTAGGGTGGATTATAACTACAAACTTTGGTCAAGAAGTTATATGGCATAATGGGATTACGCTTGGTGGTTATAATGCTTTTATGGCCTTTAATCCAACTATGGAGAGAGGTATCGTTATATTGAGCAGTGCCGATTATACGAATAATAATATTTCAAATCTTGTCTTCAATCAAAAGGATAAGCTATCATCTTTGATATGGAATTTGCTCATTCAATCAAGGTAGTTACTGCTACTAATTCTATCCTTCGACCATATTTTCAGCTCTCATGTAATATTCTTATGATTTGTTTATTAATCCTAAAAATAAATAACTTGTAATATATACTGCCTTTAAATTTGAATAGTTTCATTTTAATTTCTATTAGACTCATGTGGATATCCTGAAGAATTCCACCCGAACTCCTATACCATACGGGACTTAATCCCGCCGAAGCCATCATGAAATGATCTATCTATAAAACTTCAAAATACTGACCTATACGTATGACATATCAAAACCAATAATTGACACATTCTACTGACATTCGGAATCGGATTTGTATTAATATTTGATTAAGCTGTAGTTTGTACCTCAGTTATCCACTCACACGTAGTTCCAAATTTCTCATGGTGCTTCCTTACTGATTCTTTATCAGGTGCGTCTACCAAACAAAATAACTTGTCCTCTTCCTTATTGTATAACATATTTACATGTACTACACCGAATTCATCCTTTGGTTGATTCTGTGCTTGTTTAAGCATGTCTTCGTTAACTGAACCCATTTTGTGACCATCAAGAAATCTAGGCACGATTAGCATACAGGGCTCGAATATTTAAGCTTGCTTTAGATTCATAAAGTCAAGTTAGTAACACGTTGTCTCTAGGCTGTTGTAATCTAGTTTATCCTTAGAAAAGCAATATACTTGATTGCCTATCATAATTCATTCTTTCTTTTCTTATTTTTATTATGTACATTAATAATATTTGAACAGATATTTTTGTTCGTTACTGAGTAATCACATTTTCGTGTATGTTTGCGGTATCCAAACCGCCGCCTTTTCTAGGAATTGTGTTACTTGAATCCTCACTGTTTCCATTCTCATTGTTATTTGATGTATCATCTTCGACACCCTCTGTTGGTGGAATATTTGGATTTCTGTCTTCTCCGGCCTGGGGGTCGTCAGATATCCCTTCAGTGGGCGGGATACTAGTGTCTATGTCACCCGAGTTACCCATTTGTTTTACTTTTGGTCCACAATCATGCGTTGTCGTTACGCTAAGTGTACAAGTTTGGCAATAACGTTGCCCCAAAAAAGAACCGGGAATTTTTTCTCTCCAGCAACAAGTAGTAGTAACAGAATCTCTAGTATCGTTCGTACAGTTTTTTGAAGTGAGCCAACCAGGAGCAGGTGGTTGAGCATATACATACAATAATGGTAATGACAGAACCAGGAATGAAACTATGGCCAAAACAATAAGATATGTAACCATAATCTCACTGTAAAAAGGATAATATAAAAAGTTTTTAGAATAAAAACAGACTTTAAGGACTGAAAATGAGACATTTAAGAATATGATGGAAAATGCATATCTTCAACAGAGACAAATGATTGAAACAAATACATCAATAATGAAAAACTATTCTAGGATATCTGGCCAAACCATTTTGGTAATTTTGAGATGTATCTATATTCTGAAGTATTCATAAAAGTCCTTCATTACTTGTCTATTTTCTTGATTTGTTACCTTGATTTTATATTCTCCCTCCGGAATCTATTTCTAATAAGTGGTTGAAATTTGACAGGATCGCTTGCTGAAGCTGTCATTACAACTTTTATTATGCCTTTATAGTCATCAGCATGGTGTCACTCCGGACGAATCTTGATAAGTGCATCATATAATTCAAAACAGATTCTTCTACTCATGCATATAATCATTCCCTTTCCTAGTAGAATATCGGTCCTTTGTTCAAAATGAATAACTATATCATCTGCGATTTGATTTATTCTCTTCTCAGTACCTACTATAGCCTCTAATCTCGCCCATTTGCTCTTCAGTCTCTCACGGCTGTCTTCTTCCTGATCTTCTGTAATTTCTTCAAATTTCTCATCAATATTGGGCTGCTCTGAAAATCGGACCGCTCATATTTCTGAATGTTTCAGCCAGGTTTAAAGGTTAACAACATTAACTTAGAATGTGTTTACGTTAACTATTTCGCTTCCTGATGAAAGTTGGTGTACCAGTTTACTTAGAAATGTCAGATGGGATAAAGGTCGAGTGGAATATCCACTCTTTAATTCTTATAACATAAAGAAGGAATGAGGGATGGTCGATACCGTTCCTATTATCAAAAGTACTTTTGCAAGCAGTGTGAAAGATGGTTCAACGACAAGACAGGTTCTGTATTTCATTATTTACATACGCCATTGAAGAAATGAATGGTTTTTGGTTATTTACCTGTACTTTAAATTCTGGCCGGGGTGTTCTATAAGGGAGATATCATCTGAGGTAGTAATACCATATCCAAGATGTTATGGATTCATCAGAACAGTTATGGAAAAGTTGTCATCACTATCATCCACTAAACTTGATGGTATTGCAGAATGTGATGAATTCTACATTAAAGCAGGTTTGAATGGTAGATCATTTCATGATGAGATTGTAAAGACAGGAAGACAGCCCCGAAAAAGAGCGTTAAAACCATGGAGGGGTAGAGGTACATTTGACAAAGACCACCCGATGATTACCTGCATTCACCAGAGAGATGGAAGGACGTATTTTGACGTTCCTTCTGCAGATAGGTCACTTATTGATCTTATCTGCAAAAACGTAGGGTATGGTTCCACAATATTTACAGATGAATACAGAGTATATAACCAACTTCAGAAACATGGTTTCATACACGAAAGTGTAAACCATTCGGAGAAGGAATACGCAAACGGCATTGTACATGTGAATAACTGTGAATGCCGAAGTAACTTGTATCAAATATGGATGAGAAAGTTCATGGGTGTAAACAAACACAATTTAGATACATACTCAAAAACATTCCAGTTTATTCATAACAATAAAAGAACCAAGACAAGAGAAGAAAGATTCGTGGAAATACTTTATAATTAGCAGCTGAAACATTCAGAAATATGAGCGAATCGGACCTAGATCCATATAAATGGGAATGAATGTGGCAGATACATGAATAGTTATATAATTGCAATTCTCCAACCTATAATTTTTATGCATTAGGTTGTCAGGGCAACAACTGCTTCATTGTACTTAATCTTTCAAATTATTCTAATGAGTCATGGGTTGCCCGATATAAGATATACGGAAGTTAATTACCTTAAGTCTGAATGTTTATTAAGGCAATATCAGTCAGCGCCGCCCTCTTAAAGGGCGGCGAAATTAACAATTTATTGAATTAAATTGTTAAAAAAAATCCTTTAATTACGACTTCATCTCTCATCGTCTTTTGAGGTGACGCAACTATATCCAACTTATCTAATGTATTAGATGTGGAAGTATCCATAATAACATAGGATGTGGATTCAAATGTTTTTTTACTTGCCATTAAACAAGCGAGCTTAAATACCCACTTTATACCGGGGGTTGTAACTTAGCTTGCATAAAACTCGGGAGATGACTAAGCATGCTACAATCTATGGACAACTAAATGAAATTATGGTTTATACTAAAATTAATTACACAATGTAATTACAAAAAAGTGGGAGAAAACTATTCGAGTGTATTGCTTATGTTCGCATCAAGTACAGAGTCTTGTGATTTTGGGTTATTTAACGGCTGTTGCTGTTCGTTTTCCGATGCTACACCCTCATTATTGGATATCGGGGGCATAGGATTAGTCGGGGGCTGTTCGTCTTCTAATATTACACCCATATTATTGGATAAAGGTATATCAGAGATTTTTGGCTTTGAAGGTGCTTCTCGGGGCAGCGAACCATAGATACCTGCACATATGTCGTTGTAATTGCTTTCGGCCGCTCCTAATTGACTTTCTTCAGCTTGAGTTAATCCCTCTCTAGCTTTTTTAGCTCTTAGGTTCATTACTTCGTTATATGTTTTAGAGCAACCAATTCCAACAGAAGATCTGTCAAATATGGGTTTTGCCAAAACGGTATCTGAAATTGGTATCATCATGACAAGGCTAAATCCTAATAATAATCCCAACAATACCGGAAATCGATGGTTATTGACTTGGTTTTTTGATTTGATCATACTTTGTATTATTTTAGTGTAATATATCAGGTTTGCTGACAAATTGCAATACCCTAATATTCTAGCAGTTTTAGAATAGGGTGGTACTGCTGCTGCGCATGTATAAAATAGTTTGGACCTTTATGAGGATACCTTCAAAATATAATTAAAATGAGTTTTGTGGTTAATCTATCAGGGGTTATTTATCAGTTTGTCAGAACGATATTGAAGGAGAAACAGAACAATTAAAAATAAAAGGGAAAAATTGACCGGCTTTGGAGAGAGCAATGATTAGTCTGCCATTCCACTGTTCTCAATGGTGGTATCTGGGGGCTCTGAGTTTTGAGGATTTGTCTGTTCAGTCTGCTCAATAACCATCTCATCAGTTGTTATGTCTGGTAAATTCTGCTTTGGCGTTTCAGATTGATCTGTCTGCTCAAGGACCATGTCCTCCTCGATAACTGGCAAGTCGCCTGACTTGGGATTTACCTCCCTTGCCGGATATCCAAATTTTTCATAACAACTTGTCATATACGAATCCATAGCCTGATTTAGTGAGTTTTGGTCTGAAGCACTCAAGTCTGATCCCTGACCCCTTAATTGAGATTGCTTTGCTAGTAGAGCACTTATTATACTGTTTAGGTTAGCACATTGTTTCCCTAGGGCTGTTGAATCAAATTTAGGTTTTGCATAAGTGGTGTCTATGATGGGGATCGACACTATTAAAGCCAAACATACTGCAACTGATACAAAAGCCTTATGCGACTGGTGAAAACTTTCACTGATATTTGTCATTTTGTTCATAGTCTGTTCAGAGTACTGAAGTATTTGAGGTTTGCTTCATGGATAAAGTTGTTATAATAAAATATTAAGGGCATCCCAGTCAAGGTCACGATAATCTATAGTAAATTAAATCGCAACAAAATGAGCCTTAAAGGTATTTATAATACTCTGAGAATCAATATCTGAATAAAATTGGCTAACAAACCCATTTTCCTGATCGTAATGTTATCTGCATTAATATCATCCATGGTCACTGCCACGTTATTATCTACTTATTCGATGGATTTAGAAAATACAGTTTATGGTTCAGCATTTCCTCAACAAGGTGAAGAATCCACAGGTGAAGAATCCACAGGTGAAGAATCCACAGGTGAAGAATCCACAGGTGAAGAATCCACAGGTGAAGAATCCACAGGTGAAGAATCCACAGGTGAAGAATCCACAGGTGAAGAATCCACAGGTGAAGTACAAAACAATTCGAGTTTCTCAGATAATTCCTCTATAGGAAATGAGGCACCTGAGGTCAACCGCAATTCGACATTAATAACCTTAGGTTGTACACCTGGATATGGATACGACAAGAATAGCCCTAACCCGATTTGTGTACCACTTGATGGAAGCGAAAAACCTGAAGGAGTAATCACCTGTTCAGCTTTAGGTTGTCCTTATAATCCTCCTAACCCAAATACTGGACAACCGATAGGAAGTGGTAATAGTTTAACCAAGTAGTAGCATCCATACTCTATTTTACTAAAACTCTTCTTTGTTTTCTGATGAATCAGTAGGTCTACTCAAGGTAATACTCACGATTTGTCATACTATATTCGTTCAAACTAAATCACAAGATATGCTATATCTAATACCTCACCTAAATCAAAAAATTCAAAGTTTTCTCTTTTATATTTTGACCGACCTTAAACCGATGTGGATATCCTCATGATTTACCGAACCCCTATACCATACGGGACTTAATCCCACCGAACCCGCAATGATAATGTTCCTTAGGGGACCCAAAAGAAAAAAGGTATGAAGAAATGAAACAAACTCCCCAGGGAAAAAAAGAGAATTGATAAACTAAGATACGACAGCAACAATCCACCTATTGATTCTGTACTGCTTTACGTAGATGAGAAAATTCCTATAGTAGCCAAGACCTACGACGGACCCTCCAAACCCGATGTTACCTTTTATAAAGCAGATTCTTTTAATTTAAATGATAGATAGAGAGAATGGAAAAGGGGAAGAATAATAAGTTTACGAACTTTTCTAACAAAAAGAAAAGAAGTTTAATAGGAGTAATCATTATTGTAGCACTAATATCAATCATAGGATTTGGACTTGGTGGAGATATGTTGAAATCACTATCATCTACTTCGGATATCTCAAGTCTTATCGATGTAGACATCAATAATACAGTTGCGCCCAATGAAGGAAATATGGGAGTAAATGGGTCTCGATCTTCTACAGCAGAAGACAGGTAGTTTTTCTGCGGAAATCAAACCCAAGGACCAAGCAACTTTATAAATGAATATAGACCCCCGTTGGCATGCAGTCAGCCGTTAGGATTAGTTATAGATAACCACAATAACATATGGATAACATCAGGTAAAACTGGTCATCTATTCGTATTCGATCCTAAATCAAACACATTTAACGAAACCATACCAAAACCAAAACCAAATTGGCCCATGGATAGGCCAGAGAAAAATACAAGTTGGCAGTTTTTAATCTTGATTAAGGGGGACTCATTTTAATGGCCTTAGAGCAACGGAGGCCTTCGGCCCGACGTCGATACTATACAAGAACATCTATTTTCTCAACTATGAATAAAACGTTTGGTGAACATGTATCCGCCACTAGATTTCAAAACATGGTAAAAGAAATGGTGGTAAAAGCATCACTGTATAACCTGTTTAGAAGAATCTAGGAAACTATGAAATGATAGACCAGATGATAAAGAATTAGAAAACAAAGCAATACTAAACTAAAGATGAAATAGAACTTTGTAATCATTTAAAACAATCACATGAGAATTAAAATAATATTATTGTACTTTTTACTTTAGATTTGCATTTTATTATAGATCTTTGTGAAAGTTCATAAATAAATCTTAATCCTTAAATATCAAGCCTTATTTTAAATATAATTCAATGAAATTAATGTATTGTCCATGATTTATTTCATATTATAACAGAACAATTACCTTTTTCATTTAATAACCGGTAAAAAGCAAAATAAAATAAGTATGGAAGAAACCAAGATTGATAAGCTATATTCCGAATTTGGTCAAGACATATTTGTTTTAGAAATGCTCGGATGGAAACGTAATGGTTTCTTTCTCGATTCTGGAGCCTCAGACGGGGTACAATCAAGTAATACTCACCTTTTAGAAGTTTCTTACGACTGGAAGGGAATTTGTGTTGAACCAAATGAAGTCTTTTTTGAAAAATTAGTAAAAAATCGCAAAGCTCATTGCTTGAACTATTGTCTATATGATAAAGAGGATTATGTTGATTTTTTGGAACTAGGAAATGACGTTGGAGGTATCATGGAAGAATATCATCCATCTCACTTACACCGTGCAAAAGCATCATATGACGTCCTAAAAGATTTGTATGGAAATCCAAAGACGGTCAAAAAATTGACATGTACGGTAGGTCAAGTTCTGAAAGAATGTAACGCCCCGCAAACCATCGACTATTGGAGTCTTGATACAGAGGGTTCTGAGTTATCTATCTTAAAGAGTTTTCCATTTGACGATTACTCATTTCGTGTTATAACTGTAGAACACAATCATTTTCCAGTGCGTGAGGAGATTAGAGAATTCCTTGAATACCATGGATATGAGAGGGTGAGAGAACTTGAAGTAGACGATTGTTATATACAGAGGTAACTATCGATACACTCTCCTGATTGAAATAATTAAGCTGAAATTCTGAAATTAAGACTAGATCTTGTACATAAAATATTATATCAGATATTAGGTGATTTACCCCTTGTATCTGAGAAAGATCTATTGGTCTATGACATGAATCTTGGAATACGTCTTTTAACTTTTTATATAATTCGTGACTACTATAATTCGTGACTACTATAGTTACTATAATGGGTATCTGATTCGGTGGGATAAAGTCACGTATGGTATAGGGGTTGGGTGGAAATCATGAGGATAACGTGTGTATTTTCAAGTTTGTTTGTATATAATTTCTAATCATAGTTATTTTTTATCTTTTAGTTTGTTAACCTGTTTTTCTCTTCTTTGTTCTTTTGAAGATGGAGGTTTAGGAAATTTATTTACCCAGTGATTAGTCATTCTTTCGGTACTTTCAACGGACTCTTTATACAATTCTGTCATTTTTTCGGCATTTACTGCCAATTCCTTATACAATTCTGTCATTTTTTCTGAGCGTTTAATATACTCTTTGTATATTTCGGTCATTGATGTAATGTATTTAATATATTCATTATACATTTCACCCCAGGCCATAGGTGAATTTTGTTGCCACCAGTCCGTAATCGATCTAAATTGATTAGGATTGTTCATGTTTCGCTCCTCATTGCGGTTGTTATTGTTA
>JBGTFK010000181.1:0-38717 GCA_041747305.1 Candidatus Nitrosocosmicus sp. | reverse complement strand
CCAAATTTGCAGAAGCCATCACATCTTTTGACAAAGCCATCGAGATAAATCCCTACTATGCAGATGCATTCTATAATAAAGGGATGGCCCTTTCGGCAACATCCAAATTTGCAGAAGCCATATTCTCATACGAAAAAACTCTGGAAATTGATTCTGATAACGTCAAAGCACTAAATGGAAAATCGTGGATCCTCGCAAATCATTTCCCTACGCGCATTAATGAGGCATTAGAAACAATAAAACGCGCATTGGGGATTGATCCAACAGATATAGATATCCTATACACATATGGATTCATAATGGAGCACATGGGATCTTATAAAGAATCAGTCTCAATTTACAATCATATATTAAAACAAGACCCATTGATACCCGAAGTTTGGTATAGATGCTTTGTATCTAAAACAAAATCAAATGATAACGAATTACCTGACTCTGTATTTTACTTGAATCAAGCAATTGATTTAAACCCAGAATATGCAGTATTGTCAAAGACGGAAGGACAAAAAAAAATACCAGGAAATGAAGTACACTATTCTATTCCCATAATGTAATCACATTGCGGAGGATTATCCTCAGCATGTGATTTTCACTGGATTAATTACATACAGGTCTTTAAATAAACATGAATCATGTTTAGTTCTATAGCCTAAAAATGATTTATTTTTTAATAAAAAATTAGAAAAGTTAATTTCTTTGATGCCATGGATTTGTTTATTTAAAAACAAAATAAATCTTTTCCATGAAAAATATTTACTACTGTATTTTATTACTGCTTCTAATCTTTAAGTGGGTAGGTATATTATCACATTCTGGTTAGATATTCAGATTCTATGTTTCAAATTAAAGTGAAAAGAATAAAAATTAATATCATGAAATGTATTTGATATTAATTGAGTATTATTGGATTTTGCTAATGAAGATTTCGCAAATAGTCACTGCAAACGCATAAGGGAGTTGGATCCATTAATCAGGTTTGTGGCTATAGCAAATGGGATGGGTACGTTAACGGGAACTTCCTACCGAGAACAATTGAATGCCCTAATGAATGATGATGAGACAAGGCACTATGCCATGCAAGCAGTATTTAGAGCAGAACTTCGTGAGGATTTTCAGAAGAACCTAGGTAATCTTAATTATTCTGTGGGCAAATATGACAAACTAATACGTGCTACAATTCCGTTGAAGAGTGTCAATGAAAGTAAATACTATCTTTTGATCTCATTTGATACCGAGGCCAATTCAGTATTCATTATTGAAAACAAAGTTCTCCAGTATATCAAACTAATAGCACAGGAGTAAATTGTTTTGCAGCAAGTCGGCCTATAAAGCTGACTATCTTGAAAGGCTGTTTATCCTTTAATAACCAAATAAATCTAATCTAAGTTGTAATTATTCGATTTTTATATATCTAAAATTACCAATTGTTATAAGGGTTGGTGTATTTATTATACGCATGAGACAAAAATTTTCAGCGGGAAGTAAATGTGAGTGTATGTGCCATGGGAAAGAGGGCATTACAGAATATTGTGGTTATTGTTCTTCTTCACATCGTAGAATGAATACGAATCAAAGACCCAGAAGGTAGCTATATTCTTTTTGAGAAGATGACTTTTTGAAAACTTGCGTACCTGAGAGATGCTTTTGAAATCAGTTTGATTAACTTGAGTATTTTTTTAAGATATCAATTACCTTAATTTTATGATCGAAGAATTGGTTGACAAACCTACCTATATTCTATATTTTATTAGACTCAAAATATAGTGTTCTAAACCAATTGAACCAATTGAACCATTGACCTGTTCGACTATAACTCTTAAAAAATCAGATTTCTAGTTTGCGACTTTTTGCTAATTCTATTTGAAAGAGTTTGGTTAGGTATATGTATTAGGCTGATGCTATTTTGCAATTCACGTTTCTTTCCAATGCTTTTCTAAATCTCCGAGCCTATTCATTGCATCAAGATTATTCTGTAAATCACAGAATAAGGGCTCATTTCGGATTTTTATGAACACTTCGATAACTTGATCATTAGTAACGCCATGTTTGATGTCATAATGGATATTTCTAATTATATTTGATAATTTGCCATATTTCTTGTGTTTCCTTATCTCCCATTTTGAAGCATCCTCGGGAAGTCCTTTAACATATTTTATAACGGTTTTTTCCATATTTTCAATATGCCAACTTTTTAGGGGAAAATTATTTTGGGTCAAAAAATCATCCATTATACTATATATAAAGAGGTATATAATGTTGACAAATTATTTCTGATCCTTGTTAGTAAATTAGTTAGCGGTTTACTGGTTTATGTGAATCTTTGCCATAATTTCATCTTTATCATGCCCACTAGCTTTCTCTATTGAGCGCTCGAAGATCGTAATTTGAAATAAATACATAATAACGATATATCCTAATTATCACAATACGTTTACGTCAGGTTAATGCTGCCTCTGGAATCACATTTTTACATTCTGATCTAGTCAAATGACCGGGTTACATACAATGTCAATAGAAAGCACTAGTACATACCTTAGGTGATCCCTTTACAGGCGGTCTAAATTGGGTTACCGAATTTGAGTTTAAAATGTAATAACTGGTAACCTTTTACTCACCAATAATCTTAACTAGAACCCTTTTTTTTCTATTTCCATCAAATTCTCCATAAAAGATTTGTTCCCAAGGGCCAAAGTCTAATTTGCCTTTGGTAATCGCGACAACGACTTCCCTCCCCATGATTTGCCTTTTTAGGTGTGCATCAGCGTTTTCTTCACCTGTATCATTATGTCTATACTGATAAATAGGTTCATGCGGTGCTAATTTTTCTAACCATTCATGAAAATCACGATGTAAACCTTTTTCATCATCGTTGATAAATATGCTAGATGATATATGCATTGAATTAATCAAACACAAACCTTCTTTGATTCCGCTTTGATTTAAGATCTTTTCCACATCGAATGTAATATTGATTAGCTGGAACCTTGATTTGGTATTGAATGTTAGATATTCAGTAATCGATTTCATTCATTTAGAAACAATTTATCAATATAATAACCTAGTCATCTTGACTTCTCTTCGTATAAATACAAAGAGATATCCATTCTAAAATTCAAAAAACGGAAATCATTGAAAAAAAGGTAAAACCCCTAGGGGTCTGTGTTATATTATTCGGTGCTGTTTTGAAGAGCTGCTGTAGATGCTAATGGATTGTCGTTTTCAACTGCATCTACTGGACCTCCATTAGGAGCGTTTAATGGTGATAAGCAATCGCCATTTTGTTGATCATTCAAATTAAGACTGTTACCAGTTAAAGCATTAAATTCCGGTGCTATAGATTGTGCGTCAGAACCACTTGCTTGGTCTTGTGATGGGCTTTGTTCTGCTGAACTACTTGCTTCTTGTCCTAGTGCACTATTACCAGAACAGAATTCATCTTGCATAAAAGTTGCTGATGCATTTGGAATATACATTCCAACGATTCCTGCTACGAGTATGGCTGAAACTATTCCTGTTAATATTTTGTTCATCAGGTTGAAAACTCTTCTATCACATTTACCCATTTTTTAACAATGTTTGGATGAATCATCTTGACCAATCCAAGATAGTTATATTAGTATGGCAATCTATTATAATTTGTTCTCCAACAATTAATAGTAATGTCATTAATCAATCATTTATTATGGCTTTTTGTCTTACCTCAGATTTTTATCCTTATACTATGGATTAGGTAACTTTTTGAATTCTTGAAAATCATGCCGTTTTTCATATATACT
Source organism: Candidatus Nitrosocosmicus sp. (assembly GCA_041747305.1). Taxonomy (GTDB): domain Archaea; phylum Thermoproteota; class Nitrososphaeria; order Nitrososphaerales; family Nitrososphaeraceae; genus Nitrosocosmicus. Next base: position 34,941 of record JBGTFK010000181.1, on the reverse strand, counting down.
CTATCCGCATCTACTCAAAAAGAATAATTTTCCTTTGAATAAATAGTGTGAGGGTGAAATCATGATAACAAAGTATAATTAAATTTATGAATTCGTTTTTATCTCTATACTTTAGAATAATTGGATTCTTTATTGAGAGACGTCCTGATCAAATTAAAGGCTCTTGTTGATTCTGTTCCTAAAAAAGTAATTGTACAGAAGCATTATCCATTTAGCATTTATAACCTTGACACAAAACCTTAACTTTGTATATTACTATTACTACTTTAGCGTTACCTTGTTAGGGGACCCATTTTTTAGCGACTCTCGCATGATGATGCATAGATCATCATTATGAAAATAGTCTAAACATGGTTTTCAGAAAAAAACCCGGAAGTATTACAGATTTATTTCATAATTTCCTGTATCGTGTAAAGAATATTACAACTGTTGAAACCCCTTTATAACATAGTCACTTTTACTAATTGTGGTATACGAATACCTTCATTTATTTTACTAGGGATAATTACTTGTGATGGAACAATGGATGGGATGGGATGGGATTTATCTATCACAGTAACCGGAGTTACCAACAAGGTCAAATAATTTATACCTAAAAAGTATTTAGTATGATTGGAATTATGATTGATTTGAAACCTACTATTTCTCCCTTTACTATAGAACATCTATCTAAATCCATTAGAACAGGTGAGTTACTGCCCTCAGAATTGACAGGATCGTGCTTAGACCGAATAAAAAAACTCAATAATATACTAAATTCTTTCATAACAGTTCGCAATGAGGAAGAAATTTTCGAAATTGCAGAACGATGTGATAAGCGGGTAAATCAAAATGATCTATTACACCCTTTACACGGAATCCCATACTCTATTAAAGATATGATCCACGCAAAGCATCTTAAATTTACCGCGGGGTCGAAATTTTATTCTAATTATGTTTCTAAAAGGACAGCTTCAATTGTGAAAATCTTGAATAAAAAAGGAGCGATTCTTTTAGGTACAAATAATCTAAATGAATTTGCATCGGGAATTACAGGCAAAAATTCTATATACGGAGACTCAAAAAATCCATGGGATTTATCAAGAATTTCTGGAGGTTCTAGTGGCGGTTCTGCTGTTGCCGTTACTTCTGAGATGGTTGTATTTTCTTTGGGAACCGATACCGGTGGTTCTGTCAGGGTTCCAGCGTCTCTTTGTGGATTAGTGGGTATGAAGCCTTCTTTTGGCCTGATTAGTACTTTTGGAGTTTTTCCACTCTCACCATCATTAGATCATATTGGGTGGTTGACAAGAAGTGTGTGGGATGCGAATTTAATTTTTGAAAGCCTATGTGAGGATAAAAACTGCATCAAGGTAAAAAAAAATGTGATGCTTACCCACCAACTTTTGAGAGCATCAAAACTAGTATTAGGAATTCCAACCGGATACTTTCTAAAAGTCATAGATTCTCGTATAAAGAAAATGTTTATTGATTTCTTAAGGATCGTTTCACAATCTACAATATTGGTAAAAAATTTTGAGATAGAGCATACAAATAACTTTTTCACTAGTTGGAAGAAGGTGAGATTGTATGAGGCTTCAATGATTCATGCAGATAGACTTGAATCTAATACGGGTCAATTTGGGTCTGACGTGAAGAAAATGCTCGTAAAGGGAACTCATATTACAGTTGATGATTACATCCAAGCCAAAAAACAAATAAAAAAAATTAAGCATGAATTTATGAAACTTTTTACTAGTGGAATTAACGCTATTCTATTACCAACTACCGTTATTCTGGCACCTAAACTACGAAAAGTTGACATAAATATCGATGGTCTACAACTAAATGCTAGAAAGGCTTTACTAAGGAATACAGTATTATTTAATAGTATAGGGCTTCCTGCAATTACTATTCCACTGGGGTTTATTACTGAAAAAGGAATTATACTTCCAGTGGGCCTGCAAATAATTGGTCCCCACTATGGAGATCGTTTGGTACTATCCGTGGCACAAAAGATAGAAGAACTTGTTAAATCCGATACAATGGTGAATCCAGTAATTAGGAAAGATGTTCAATTCTAATTCTCTATGGATTATCAAGAAAAAATACAAAGTCTGGTTTGTTAGCTTTTACGTGCAATGATTAATCGTATCTTGATATTGATGATATCTATAATGTCACAAGATTATCCAACAATAGTTTATAGTGGCTGAAATTTACGTTGATGATGATTTATGTTGAAAATTTAAAGTACAACAGATTCAATTAAAAGATGATTGATCTAATGGATAAAAAACTTCTTTTAGAAGAAATGAATGCAAATCAGGTTAAAAGAGTGGTCAACAACAATTCAATTGCTTTTATTGTTGTTGGCTCGTGTGAAAATCACGGTGACCATCTACCATTTGGTTCTGATTCTATATTTCCAATGAATCTTGCAAAAATCATAGTAGAAACAATTGGTAACAATAATCCTTCTTCAGATCATAACTGTTTCGTATTACCTGTCGTGCCTTACGGAGTCAGTATACATCACAACGATTTTCAAATGACCGTGAGTCTAAAATTTTCCACAATGATTTCTGTACTCGAGGATGTGCTAGATAGTTTGGCAAAAAATGAAATTAAAAAAGTACTTGTAATAAATGGCCATGACGGTAATATTGCTCCAATTGAAGTAGCTTCTCGAAATATAAAAGACAAGTATCCTGATATGGTTATTGCTTGTCTTGAATCATGGTGGGTACTAGTTGGACAAAAAAAAACAAGTACCTTTAATGTGTGGAAGGGGTTAGGGCACGGTGGAGAAGCAGAAACCTCTGCTATGATGGCTATGAGACCAGATCTAGTTGACATAAAGTCCGCGCCAGAACAGATTATTCCAAACTTGCCTGGCGATGATATTCGACTTTACTGGAAATTTAGTGAATTGACCAAGACTGGCGCAACTGGTGCTCCCAAAGAAGCATCCGTTCAAAAGGGGCAAGAAATCATAGATATTCTCCAAAGGGTTATTTTAGATTTCATAAACAAGATGAACGCCAGCAATTGGAGATACGGGGTATCAACAAGTAATTTCGAATAGATTTCTTGTTATGACTTGGGAAAACCTACTTTTTTTGAATTTCGGTAATTGTTGATTGGTATCATAATTGATTGATTGTCATTCTAAGTTCTGACTGCGGACCATCGTTTTGGAAGAAATATGAATTAACCAATCAACGAAGTAACCAATTTGTATTTTGAATAGATAGTGAGTAAGAGTTGGATTATCTTCACAACACATGAATTTTTCTAGGTTAGTTTCTGTGCCAATTGAGAGACTCTTTTTCCTAGTGCTCGGGCTACCTTGGTATCTGCCTCAGTAATTTCTTTATTTGACATTGGTCCAACAATTCTACTAGGGCCGTAGGGACTACCGCTCTGAGTTAATTCTGGAACCGAGTAAGGAACTCCTAAAATGATCATTCCATGGTGAAGCATAGGAAACATCATCGAAATAGCTGTTGTTTCCTGACCTCCATGAACCGAGGCCGCTCCTGTAAATACCGCACCCAACTTGTCTATAAGTGATCCTTTCATCCACAAATCGCTGGTTCGATCCCAGAGAGCCTTCATAGGCGCAGCCATATTTCCAAACCTGGTGGGTGATCCAAAAACAATAGCATCAAAATTGGGCATTTCCTTTACCAGATCTTCAACTTCGCTGGCTGGGTATCTATTGGTCAAGTCTTCAACAGTTTTTGACCACTCGGGGTTTTGTGAAATTACTTCAGCTGGAACGTCGTCTGCAATTCGTCGAAGTGTCACACTTGTATTTGAAACCTCCTTTGCTCCATACGCGATCTCCTCGGCCATCTTAGCCGTGTTTCCATATCTAGAGTAAAAAAGAATAAGAATTTTCGAGATTCTTTCAGACACAACACTACTACTTTTTATTAGAATATATAAATTACACATATGACAATAAATACTTCAATTTCTCATTTTCTCAACTCCAATGACTGCTAAAAAAAAGGATCCGGTCTAGGCTCATCTTTACTTGATCGGTTAAAAAAAGTTCATTTTTAGGGGAATGGACTTTCTTAAATTTGAATAAAACTTAATATTTGTAATTAATAATACAGAGTCTTATAATTGGGGATTCTAAGTTTTTTGATAGGTTTAGCGGTATCTACTTTTCTAATTTATGTAGTTACGAAGCTACTGGGCGAAAAAGAGGGATTTAAAATTGCCTTCTTTGCTGCTCTTTTAGGTTCAATTATGTTTGGTATTGTATCTTTTATATTTGGGTATGGCGTTTTTGCAGCCGCAATAGGGGGCATTATCTGGTTAATATCACTCAAGTGGCTTTATAGCACTGGATGGCTTAAGGCTATTTTGATTGCTGTTGTTATCTGGATAGTAGTATCAATAGTTGGTATCTTTTTGCCAACATTTCCAAATCCATTCTAACATCTCACATTTTCAAATTTGAAAAATTAACACCGCTATCTTGATAAAATTTTCAATTTCATCCGGAATCACAATCGTTGTAGATAATAATAGAAAAAAAGAGATTAATCTCCGCATTTTAGCCTGATATATTTATTAACATGTTTTTCTATATTTGAGCATGTTTTTGGTTTAATAAACTGTCAGCATTCGTTTTATTCACCCGAAAATAACCCAAGAACTTGTCTTGAGAATAGACTATTTGTATATATTAACAATTGCTAGACCAAATTGAAAGTACCTCAACGGATGGATGCAATCTCAAATATATCTTATTTTAGTTACTAGTTGTGGATGATTGACCTGCACTATGTCTTTATTTATTATCCACAAATAATACTTTTTCTTGATTATTTTGGCACGGTAGCTTTTGCAATTACTGGAGCATTCAAAGCAATAGAACAAAAGGCTGACATCGTAGGGATAGTTATTCTTTCTGGTGTTACAGGACTTGCAGGGGGATTGATACGAGATGTCATTTTTGGAAAATATCCTCCCACTGCCTTATCTGATCCGATGTACTTTATCTTAACTATCATTACCGGGTTTTCTATTTTTTTCCTATATCCTCGATTGAAAAAACATTGGAATATTTTTCTAAAGTGCGATGCAATAGGATTGGGGGTATTCACGGTAATTGGAGCAAGTATTGCTTATTCTATCTTTGGTCCAAACTTGCTCCTAGTTTCTATTGGAGGTTTGATAACAGCTACAGGAGGAGGAATCCTGAGAGATGTCTTGGTAAATGAAATACCATTAGTATTTGTTAGAGAACTTTATGCAACAGCTAGTTTCGTAGGGGTAGTCGTCTTTTTTGTCCTGATAATATTATCCGATCCAATTATGGCAGCAATCAGCGGAATTATTTCAGCTACAGGCATTAGGTTATTAGCCATAAAATATGGATGGAATTTGCCAAAGGTCAGAACTTGACATTCATAGCCGACTATTGTTGTCATTTCTATCAAATTAATCTTGAGAAATGTTAGCCGTCCAACCATTAGAGTAATCAATTTGTGCTTTGGCTCCAACTCCAGTCAATTAGCCACTATTTTATGTCAATATGCCAAAACGAGATGAAAGGATAGCTAAAATTTCATTAATCCAGACATTAGCAAAGTTTAATTCCAATAAAATTTAAAAGTACTATATAAATTGCAGTACATGAATAGGAGATGCTTGGATATCTATTGAATTCTAATAATGTTCCTTTAAAAAAAAACAATACAACAAAAAGTAAAGAAAAAAACCCCAATACTATATTTACTGTTAATCCTGCCACTGAAGAAATTATCAAAGAATATAAACTCATTTCAAAGGATGAAATTTCAACATTAGCTAATAAATCTAAAAAGGCTTTCAAAGAATGGAAGAAGGACCATCGAAAGAGAACAGGATTTCTATATGCATTTGCGAATGAATTTAAGAAGGAAAGGGAAAAACTTGCTCGAATAGCAACTTTAGAGATGGGAAAAACCATAAAAGAAGCCCGGTCTGAAATAGATAAGTGTATTTGGGGTGTAGAATATTTTGCTGACAACGGTGGGGTATTTTTACATGATGAAGTTATCAATACAGACGCTAGGAAATCTATCGTCACATTTGAACCGTTAGGGGTAATCGCAAGTCTGATGCCTTGGAATTTTCCCTACTGGCAGGCTCTTAGATTCGCTGCACCGTCACTAATAGCAGGTAATACTATTATCTTGAAACCTTCAAGTGTTACTATGCAATGTGGATTAGAAATCGAGAGGATTTTTGAAAAGATTGGTTTACCCGACAATGTTTTTAAAACAGTTATTGCTTCCTCTGTTGAAGCAGAATATTTAATCAACTCTGATGACGTTAGTGCAGTAACTTTTACTGGTAGTGTACCTGTGGGTGCAAAGGTGGCCAAGCATGCAACCGCTCGATTAAAAAAAATAGTTTTGGAGTTGGGAGGTAGCGATCCATTTATCGTTTGTGAAGATGCAGATATAGATAAAGCATCAAGTGGAGCTGTAAAAGGACGTTTCATAAATTGTGGACAGAGTTGTATAGCTTCTAAACGCTTCATTGTTGTCAAAAACGTGGCTTCTCAATTTATTGAAAAATTTGTTGAAAAGACAGAAAAGTTAAAAATTGGAGATCCACTTTCAGAAGAAACTGATATAGGACCACTGGTGAATTCTTCTTCGCTAGAAAATATAGATGAAATGGTAAAGAGATCTTTGAAAGAGGGTGCGGAATTGGTAACTGGCGGCCAACGATTAAGCAAGAAAAATGGGGGTAATGAAAAAGGATATTTCTACAAACCCACCATTTTAAAAAATGTTACTCCTAAAATGGAGGTGGCAACAGAAGAAACATTTGGTCCAGTTGCCCCGGTAATAGTTGTAGAAGATGAACAAGAAGCATTGGAAATAGCAAATGACACAAAATTTGGCCTCGGGGCAAGCATTTGGACCCAAAATTTGGGCAAAGCTGAAAAATACTCAAAATTATTACAGGCAGGAATTGTTACGGTCAATAATGTTGTTGTATCAGATCCTCGAGTTCCATTTGGTGGAATCAAAAATAGTGGATTTGGGAGGGAGTTATCAAAGCATGGAATGTTTGAATTTGTAAACATCAAATCTATAAGGTTCTATGACCAGCTGATACACCATCACTATGTTGAATAAACAAAGCAAAAGATTCACCCTTTAATCAATTCCATTCTTTTGCTAGATTGAAGTAGCTCAAGTTAGCCAATTCACCGTCTAGCTGGAAAAAAAATATTCTAGAAACAAATCAAGTTGTATCTGGCATATGGCTCGCTATCCACCCAGCCATTAAAACATTAAGCCATTAAACCATTAAGCCTATAGGATTTCGTTTTCTTTTAGATTTACAGCTTGGAGTCGTAATATCTGTTCGCAAAATCTCTCTACTATCTTTCTGTATCTCGTAGTTGCCCAAATTCACCAGTTTTAGAAGTGGTTTTAAGATGATGTTTTAATATATTGAATCGAATTTTGTTTTATTGAATGACATTCATTATTGCCTGGAAATCTGGGGAACGGACTATGAAAAAATTAAGCAAACATGTATGTTATCAGAAGAGCTTGGATATTACGGATTTTATTATGGAGAATCGTTAACCGAAATTGACCTAGACTGTTGGACAGTTCTCTCAACTTTGATTCCAATTACCAATAAAATTAAACTGGGCCCTGTTATTACTTATATACTTCCAGATTATAGAAGCCTGGCATTGCTTGTAAAGCAATCAATTGCTTTTCAAGACATTTCAAAAGGACGACTTGAATTTAGAACGGGAGCAGGTGCAAGTCTTGAATATTCTCTTCCGTGGTGGTATCCTTTTGGAATCAACTATTCTAATGCAACTCAACGGGTGGCTTTATTCAACGAAGGTATTCAATTACTATTACAATTGCTGGGAAACAATGATGCAAACTACAGCCAATCTGAAAGGACTCTTGTTTCAAATTTTGATGGACAGTTTTATAAAATACCGGGAGCTTCTTTTGTCAAACCTAAAATTAGAATTCCTATAACGATAGCAGCAAAACAAGATAAAATGATGAAGATTGCTGCAAATTATGCGGATACATGGGAATGTTCCTATTTGACTCCTAATGAATATTTTATTTTAAACGAAAGGTTTGAAAGCTTGTCAAAAAAGATGCAAAATAACAAAGATTCTACAAAGCCTCAGAATGGAGTAATAAAGAGATCAATTGAATTGGATGTTCTTATTGCTAATACCGAGCAAGAACTCAATTACAAGAAAAAATTATTTGCTATAGAGAGGGGGCCTGGCGTTTACACTCAAATACAAAAGAAAGGTCTTGTGGGAAATTCCACTCAAGTACGCGCTAGATTACAACAATATGTGGACTTGGGAATCAACCAGTTTTTTCTTGCATTCCAAGATCCATTTGACCTTAAATCCATAGAATTATTCATGGATACCGTCAAAAGTTGAAAAATCTAATTTCTCAACCATTTATAGAATACGACAAAATTGAAATGTTTTTTTTGGTTTTTAACCTTTTTTTTAATCTATGGACTTGACTAAAGCACGCTCCTTTGACATTTTTTAGTATTTTTATAACTATAAGATCATGAATGACGCAAATTGCCTATGTATGGACCGCTAATGACGATATTCAAATTAGCAAAGATTTTTTACTTCTTGTACATCGTTTATGAGGTAGACAATGAACATAGAAAATGCAAATAAGGAAAGACAACATTTTTTGTTTGGAAAAATAGGTATTGCATCGGTTATTTTTATCGCTACACTGATATTTTTTTCATATCAAGTTTCATACGCTCAGCTGGATTCGTCTAATAACTTTAGCAGTAGCAGCAGTAGTAGTAGTAACGAAACAAGCATATCTTCTTTAATCGAGGCTGGGAACGTATCAATCGGATCCTTTTCAAGTTTTGTTAATGACTTCAATACCCTTTTAGCCGATATTTCCTCAAATTCTACTTCAAATAGTACCACAAATTCCCAAACTGTTTTACCATCTTTGAACTTGCTAGAATTAGATGAAATAGCGATTCAAAACACTTCAACGTCGGTACCCGCACCGGTGAGACATCCGGGCCAACCATCACACGAAGTAGTTTTTGCTCTTCCACTAAGAAATGACGGCAATATTTGGTCAGGCACAGTAACATTTACAGCAAGTAAACCGATAGAAGTTGAGGTTCTTCACACGTACGTACCACTGGAGAACCAAGATTCAACTCATGGTGAGCCATATCATGCAGTCTTGCCAGGCAATAACAGTATTGCAATAACACATCTCCGACATTTGGTTGACGTGCCGATTGAAATCAATGGAACTGGAATAAGCTCAGGAACTCTAAATTTCGCAGGTAACGCACTAGTATTTCACAAGACCAGCGGGGAGCCATTCACGGTAACCTATACTATCGATGCTGTTGCAAAGGAGCTAACTAAACTTGGAAATAGATCGTGATAGCGCTGCATCTTGTTAATTGGAAAATCGATCATCAATTCCTCTTTTAATCAGATCCAAAATTAATTGGGGTAGAGTTGATTTTTCTTATTAATGACAAGAATACAAATCATTTTCTTAATTCTCTGCTGGTTTTTATGAGGAAGGAGCAATTGAATTCATTTGGTTGTTTGTTTGTAAGGTAATTGCACATTGCAAAATCCATGATACATAAATGAAAAGAAGGATCTAACCAGAAAACTCCGATATACTTTCCTTGATTTCAAGTAGACCAGCCGCATAAAGTATGATGCTTGATTTTTTAATACTAAATCCTAAATACCCATCAAGGTTATAATATGGATCCTAGGTATGCTATTTACTGTTTATGTGAAATACAATCAATTTATTAGAACTAATTTGATAAATAGGCAGTGGCAGACAAAAAAAGAATCATTGATATTTGCTTAATAATTTCTCATAAAGGATTAGCAGAAAATCAAAAGAATATCAACAAAGTTATTAGCTTAGAATGAATGATTGTAAAGATGCAAGACGAGTTTCTATATTGTCAGTTCGGGCATATGTGAATCCGGAACCCTGGTACACGGTTTCTATAAATCCTAATCTATCCCTAATTTCTTCATGATATTGCAGCTTAGAAGCGTCTTTTAAGGCCCAATACAAAACTTCTTTTCCTGTACCAGGATCGATATACGATTCTATAACACGTTTATTATCCTCTGTCAAAAAAGTTTTCACTTTAAACACAACATTAGTCGTATTTGTGAGATCGTTTAGGAAATAGTCTTTGCTAATATTGTTGGTTGAGTGAAAGATAAAATCATCGCCTGCTAGATCTTTTAAATCGTTCATTGTAAGTTTTAGGTATCTGCCATCATCACGATAATCCATGATATACGGATTACTGCTATTTGAAACATCAAATACTACTCCTATCCCTCTTCGTTCATTATCGGGGGCATCGGATGCGTGAAAACCCGTGTTAAACATAATCTCAATATATGTTTCATTATCAAATTTATCCTTTGGTTCCTCAAAATAATCCAGTATATTGCCCTTCCAAATTATCATTTGGTTTTTTGCAGCCTTCATATCTAAACTTCCATCAATATTTTCTCTTTGAATTTCAATCCTAGGTGAATTTATTTGATTGTTGTTACCTTGAGAGTGCTTTGCAAGGTCCAAGTTAACTTTGATTTTTTTGTCCGAATTAAGCGGATCAATTAATTCGTATGAATATTGTTTGTCAAATTTTGTATCCGCAATCAGCAAACCTTTTTCGTCAAAAATTTCATTATCTAGAATTTCTTCTTCTGCTGCCCATCTATTGTTTTCCTCCTCCTGCTCCTCCTCTTCCTTCTCAACGTCGTTTTGATTTAATACTTCTTTTGGGTTACACATTATTTCCGATGACTTATTTATTTCTGAAGAACAATCATATGGATACATTATTTTTAGAAATGGACAATTATTGGTAATGGTCTTTATATTATCTTCGATGGGTTGTGTTATATTTCCTAATCCACTTTTAATATGAGGTGTGGATATTGTTCCATCTATAGAAGATTTAGAGGTACTATTACTTTGTACAGGATTATTGTAAAATTCTGGACAATTCCTGGTATCTGTTGTATTTAATAAAACATAATTCTTACCTTGAACATGACTTACTGTTTGAGCCATGACCATGAATTGTACATTTGAATTTGAATTTGAATTTGTAATCAAAATATTGATGTTCATGTAAAAGATAATACATGAAAAAATAGTAATTGTAAAAAATAAGATAAAAAAACTGTTGGAATAAGCATGTCTAGTTACCAATTTTTTAAATAATATAAGCCTTGTCTTATATAAATGAATAAATTCCGATCGAGCTAACCTTTATATTCGATCACAATTACAATGGTATCAAAATAAATTAGAATGATCTATTTCTGTTAAATAGAATATATTGTCTATAAATAATCTGATAATATTTACTAATTGATAATATTTACTAATTGATAATATAGTACAATTTTTAAAAAGTCTTAATAGGCTGGTAATTCAGATATATTCTGATTTTACTTTTGTTACTGTGGCAGATTCACAACCTATATTTGCAAATTTGAGTTAAATACTGATACTCTAATGCGCTTGTTCTTAAAACATTCTTAATGGTTTCGCTTGATTGATACCCGACTAGACTAGTGATATTCTTAGATGACCAAACTTTGCTGTAAACAATGAAAGCGTACTTGTTCATAATCTGCTTGATCTTTTTTAGAGTTTTTTGAAACTCTTGATTAGTTGATAAGGTAAGCTAAGGTTCAATCTAAAGTTAAAGTCATAGTTAAATGCCCTGTATTTTATTTTTATAGAGAATTGAAGCCTTATTAATGGAATCTCATCAATTCAAAAACCTGTTGTTTTTTGCGTCGTTGCAGTTTTCTATAAAAAACACTCAGCGACAGTGAATAAATCTAATAGGGTGATTATCTAGTTTATTTGTATGAACAACCAAGCCGAAAATTCAAACAAATCCGATAGTACTGAAGAGATAACTCTGGCAAACGGTTGCTTTTGGTGCACGGAGGCCATTTTTAAAAGAGTCCGTGGAGTCCATTCTGTCGTACCTGGCTATTCAGGAGGATTTCTAAATGACCCCTCATATGACCAAGTTTGTACGGGTGAAACTGGTCACGCTGAAGCCACTCAAATCAGATTTGATCCAAAAATCGTTCCATTAGAAAAACTCCTTGAAATATTTTGGTATACCCATGATCCAACAACACTTAATAGACAGGGAAATGATGTAGGAACGCAATATCGATCTGTTATTTTTTATCAAACACCGAAACAACAAGAAACAGCGATAGCCGTGAAAGAAGGCATTGAGAAAAATAAAGTATACTCTAATCCAATAGTCACTGAAATCACTCCATTTAAAAATTTTTATCCTGCTGAGAAATATCATAAGAATTACTACGATAATAACAAGAGTGTACCATATTGTAGTTATGTGATTGACCCTAAAGTACAAAAATTATTATCAAAGTTTCAGGACAGTGTAAAGGATGAATACTTGTAAGTTTTATAAGTTACTTTTTTGTAGTAATATGTGTTATGTGACCTTCTAAACTATATCCTACCATTTTAAGAACATGACCTTAATATCAATAACATCCTCAGGTTCTCTCAAATGAAATAGGTCAAGGCAATATTTGTTTTTTGAGGAAATATGATAGCTCTGATATATATTTTAGCTCAAGTAATACTGTAATCGGAGTGTCAAATGCTTTATGAGCATATTCATAAAAACCAAGCACATTAATGAATTTAAATTCTTTGGTTATAAACAACAATTATGGAGGGCATTCATGGCGAAGAGCATCCTTATGATGTAACTGGAATTCGAAAAATTATTGAAACATCGGATAATTTTGTATTTTTTACAGGAGCAGGGATTTCTAGGGAAAGTGGAATTCCTACATTTAGAGATAAGGATGGATTATGGAAAAAGTACGACCCAGCTAAACTTGCTTCACACTCTGCCTTTATTTCAAATCCAAAATTGGTTTGGGATTTCTTTTACTCACGACAAAGACTTGTGTGCCAAGCTAAATGTAATGATGCTCATATAGCCATCGGGAGATTTGAAAATACTAGACCCGAAAGGAGTAGTGTTGTAACGCAAAATATTGATAGATTACATCAACGTGGAGGATCCCAAAAAGTTATAGAGTTGCATGGAAATATTTTTGGAATAGTTTGTATAGAATGTAAAAAAAGAGAACAATATGATTATTCCAATTTTTTTAATAACTTTGATGAAGAAAAAATTCCAGTTTGTCTGGTTTGTAAGAACATTTTAAAGCCTGATGTGGTACTTTTTGAAGAACAATTGCCACTAGACGCATGGGATCAAGCTGTTCGACTATCATCTGATTGTGATGTAATGTTTGTAATTGGATCATCATTAAACGTTTCTCCAGCCAATACTTTACCATATTATGCTGTTAAAAATCATGCAGTGCTGATAGAGATAAACCCAAATGTTACTGAGATGACTTATTTGATGAATTTTTCAATACGAGAAAGTGCATCAAAGATTTTACCAAAAATACTTGACGTCTAATAATGTTTATTCTTGAGCAAGAGGAGGATAGGTCGAGTTTGATGATTTCACGTAAAGATGGACAAATACTTCACCTAGAAAAATGACTGCAGCCTTTTGCTTACATACAAATTAAGATGTTTCTTTTTTAACTAAGAAAATCCGAAAATATTTGAAAACAGATTTGGTTTGAACTCTACGAAATATTTTTATGATTTAAGTATCATTAATTTCAGAATTTAGGATATTTGAAATGCCTTTCTTTAAAACAACCTTATGCCGATTTGCTTGCAACCGGAAGAAAGACTATAGAAATCAGAAAATGGAATAGCAATTTTCGAGGTCCCTTCTTGATACACGCCTCAAAAAATGTCAATAAAGATGCTTGCTTGACTTTAGGTTTTGATGAAAAAAACCTAGCAAAGGGTGCAATTATAGGTAAAGCGTTTGTATACGAGGTCATAAAGTATACAACTATCGATGTCTTTTTAGATGATCGCCACAAGCATTTCTCAATTGAGGCTATAAAATCAAATCATTCATTTAAGAGGTATGGTTTTTTAGTAAAGGATGCTATAAAATTTAGTGAAGAAATTCCTTATCTGGGGAAATTAGGGTTTTTTGAGGTCTCTCTGATCTGAGAATTTGAGGTTAAAGGGTTTTTTATCCCGGTATTTTAAGCGTTTTGTTTATCTCCGGGGGCCTAATTATTATGTTACCTCAATTGTGATATAAAAAATACTAGAGGGAAAAAAAGAGCACGAAAAGACAAGGTAAAATAAAATGAAAAGGTAAATTTTAATTTTTTTGCCCAGAGAGAGACTTGCTATCCGCGATAGAATAGGATTTGTGATGGCGAAGGGGACTGAGAAGAGATCGATTAACTAAACCCTTTCAGTTGCTCTAAGGATGTTAAGAGCAGAACCAGCACGAAACCACTTTAGTTGAGCGCCATTGTATGAATGTATTAAGGGTATTTGTTCTACAGTACCATCACTATGGTATAAGATGGCGGTTACTACTCCTTTGGGTCTAAGATCCTGTAAATTAATTATGCTTATTCTGTCGTCCTCTTTTATTTTGTCATAATCAGAGGATTCAACAAACGTTAAGGCAAGAATACCTTGTTTCTTTAAGTTTGTTTCATGAATTCTAGCAAAACTTTTGGCAATTACTGCAGCACATCCTAAATACCTTGGAGTCATCGCTGCGTGTTCACGACTGCTACCTTCGCCATAATTTTTATCCCCGATGATTATCCATCTTAATCCATTCTGCTTGTACTCTCTAGCAATATGAGAAAAAGTTTCAATGTTCTTATTTAAAAGATTCAGTCCTTTGCCTACTTCTCCATCTCTAAACGCGTTAACTGCGCCTAGTAACAAATTATCGCTTAATCTGTCTAGATGACCCCTATACATTAACCAAGGACCTGCAGGAGAAATGTGATCTGTTGTACATTTTCCCTTTACCTTGGTCAATACCGGTAATTTGCTAAAGTCGTTTCCATCCCATTCTAAAAAAGGCTCTAATGCTTGGAGTCTTTGACTGTTCTTGTCTATTACCACTTCCACGCTTTCTGGGTCTAAAGCAGGGGGAACATAGATGTCCACGTTGTCTTTGAAACCTTCTTTTGGGACTTCTGGGGCTACTTTGGGGGGGCTTAGTTTGAATTTGGTCCCGTCGCTTGCTATAAGCTCGTCTTTTAATGGGTTAAATGAGAGCCGACCACTTAAGGCAAGGGCGATCACAAGTTCTGGACTACCAATAAAGTTCATGGTTTCTCTTCTGCCATCATTTCTTCCCGGAAAGTTTCTGTTATAGGAGGTGACTATTGTGTTTGGTTCTCCTTTTTTTATTTCGGGCCTGCTCCATTGCCCTATACAGGGCCCACATGCATTAGCTAATACGTTTGCCCCGATATCTCTTAATAGTTGGATCTGACCGTCTCTTTCTATTGTTTCTCTTATCATTTCTGAGCCCGGAGTAACTTGAAGAGGCGTTTTTGTCTTGATTCCTTTTTCTATAGCCTGCTTTGCAACATCAGCTGCACGGGACATGTCTTCGTAGGAAGAATTAGTACAGCTTCCTATCAACGAAACAGAAATGGTGTCCAAGTAGTTGTTTTTTTGAATGTCATCGGCCATTTTGGATATGGGTCGGGCGAGATCAGGAGTATGTGGACCAACTATGTAGGGCTCCAGATCATCTAGGTTTATTTCAATAAGCTCATCAAAATATTTGGAAGCGTTTTCGCGATTCTGGCTGATTTCTTTTTCAATTACTGGGTCTATTGTGAGTAATTCTTTGTTTTTATTTGCAATTTCTGCCAAGTCTTTTCGTCCAGTAGAAATCAGATAGGATTCCATTTTGGTGTCGTATGAAAAAACAGAGCAGGTAGCACCTATTTCTGCTCCCATATTTGTGATGGTGGCTTTTCCTGTGCAACTTACATTTCTTGCTCCTGGTCCAAAGTATTCTATTATTGCGTTAGTTCCACCCGATACGGTTAGCTTTGAGGCGACATAGAGGATGATATCCTTAGGAGATGCCCAACCGTTTAGTTTTCCTGTTAAATATACTCCAATTCTTTTTGGATACAAAACTTCCCAGGGCAGTCCTGCCATAACTTCGGCAGCGTCTAGTCCGCCTACTCCTATTGCTAGCATTCCGAGTCCTCCGGCATTTGGAGTATGTGAGTCAGTTCCTATCATTAAGCCACCTGGAAATGCATAGTTTTCTAGAACAACTTGATGTATAATTCCAGCCCCCGGTTTCCAAAATCCGATTCCATATTTTCTAGAGGCAGATTCTAAAAATTGATACACTTCATTATTTTCGTAAATTGCGGCTTTAGTGTCAGAATCGCTACCCACTCTTGCTTGGATTAAATGGTCGCAATGAACTGTGGTGGGAACTAGGACCTGTTTTATACCTGCCTGCATAAATTGAAGAATAGTTGTTTGCCCTGTAACGTCTTGAAGGGCGACTCTGTCTGGGTTTAACAAGATATATCCATTTCCTGGGGTTAAGCCATTAAAAGTCATAAAGTCCGTTGATTCATCAAGATGACCTATCAGGATTTTTTCTCCAAGCGTAAGGGGTTTATTTGAAATTTGTTTAAATTTTAAAATGTTTTTTTGCAGTTTTTCATATACTTTGGAAACCAAGTCTGTCTTGGTTGTTTTTCCTTTCAATTTCAAAGAATTTTTACCTATAGACATATAGAAGACGTAATTTAAAATGAACTTGCCAATATTTATCACTAATGCATTAGTTTGCCATTTTAAGGATAGTAAAATTGAATACTCGATTTCAGCGAATTCGGAGCAGCTGTATCATTAGGGCTGATATAGTTTTTTAATCCTCTCCCTCTCCTTCTCCCTCCCTCTCTCTGGACATTTACAATCGTGCTCAGCAGTTTGAATATAGATCTTTAATGATTATTTCTTATTTTGACTTTTCTAGAGTCCAAAATAAAATAGCAGCAAAATTAATCAAATAATTAAAATAAGTTATGGTTTAAACAAATAGTCTGATGTTTTCAAAGATTTTGGTTGCATTTGATGGTTCAAAACCTTCGTTGGATGCCGTTGAAAGTGCAATGGAAATAGGCAATAAATATAATTCTTCATTGATCATTTTGCACATTTTAGACGGATACAAATATCCATATTTACTTTCAAGTGTTGTTTTAGCCCCGACATATGGTTCTGACAAGTTAGAAAAAGAACGACAGAAATTTGAGGAATTGATGAATTCACTTAGAGAAAAATACAGTGCAAGCAAGAAGAACAAGATGCTGGCTCAAGAAAATGATAAAGTTATTTCGGAAGGAGGCAGCACAACTACTAGTACCAGCACAGCTGATTCTAATGCTACTGATTCAACGGGTTCGGACTTTGAAACTGCAATTATTGAAGCTGAAACCTCAGCAGCATCGACCATAGTTGATTATGCCGAATCTAAAAATGTCGACTTGTTGGTAATTGGAAGTAAAGGGCGAACTGGGTTGAAAAAAATGTTAGTTGGAAGTACTGCTTCAGAAGTGGTGAAATATTCACACTGTCCTGTCCTTGTAGTAAGATAGATTTGGCAAGAAAATATTACGCAGAGTATTACCAAGTCGCTATTTTGCAAGTGATTTACTAGTATTCATACCTTAGTCGACATCGACAAAACTATCCAGCGTAACTGAGTGGGCATCTAATGTTTGTATCGGGCCTTTCAGGTTTGTTTTGAAGAAGTAATTTTTTTGTTGCCATTTTCAGATATTTTCGAAGGACATGATGAATTAATACAAAACTCCCATTGGTATCTTTTTCCTTGATTATAACCACTAGCCGAGATAACGGGCCAATTGCATTTTTCACACTTTTTCCCAGCACTTTTTATTGTACCTTTTTGAGGTAATGGGGATGTGGCCAAGCATTTTGCTGATGAATAGTTTGTACACCCTGCGAATCTTTTTTTCGATTTTATCGCCTTTTTTACTATTAGATTTCCATTTTTGCATACAGGGCAAGGGCCTAATAAAGAAATAGTCATGGGTTTTCGCGATAGGCTTGTTGTTCTATTAACTTCTAAGGCTGAAGATATCTCTTGCCCAATTTTACTTTCATTGAGATTAAAAGACTCTATTACTTGTTTAATTTGATTACGTGCTTTATCTACCACTTGCACGCTTGTAGCATTACCTGATTCAATTTGTTCTAACTGTGTTTCCATATCTCGTGTTAGACTCGTCGAAACAATGTTAGGTATGTATTTCTTCATGGAATTTACAATCGCTATTCCTATTTCTGTAGGTCTTAATCCTGATTTTTGCATGCCTACAAATTCGATTTTGGTTGTCTTTTCGTTTTGATTATGGGAAGCAGGAGCACTTTTCGATACATTTGAATCGTAGGTAACGGATTGATTATTAGAAGAGGGTGCAAAATTAGTTATATAATTTCTCTTAAAAAGAGTACTAATTATTTCAGACCGGGTGGCTTTGGTACCTATTTTTTCTCTTTCCATTTTTTGTAACAATGTTGATTGATTGTATCTGGGAGGAGGCTGGGTATATTTTTCTAACAATTCTATTTTTATATTTTTTAAAATATCATTTCTTTTTAGAAATAATAGCGAATCTAGGACCACAAAGCCTGATAAATCAAAATAGGGTCTATAATATTTAATCCATCCTTCAAGTACAATTTTTTTCTCCTCTGCCTTGAAAGTAAATTTGTCTTTAACTAAAATGGTGACAGAAATTTGACTAAAAGTGGCCTCATCTCCAAATGAAGAAAAGAATCTCCTGATTATGAGATCTAGTAGTTTTATTTCTGAATCTTCCAAGTTTCGTTTTGGCTTTTGACCTGTTGGATAAATGGCCGGGTGCGCAGGATCAGTCTCTTTTCCTTCAGTTGGTTTGAGGACTTTGTTGGCTAACAATTTTACAGAAATCTCAGAATAAGATAAGATGGACTTAGTTTTGTTACCATATGAACTTTTTTGATGTAAATTATCCAATTTTGAAACTGCTTTAATGATTTTTTGATAATTAACAGATGAGGGCAACTTTTGGCTTGAGGTTCTTGGATAGGAAATAAGTGCAGCTAAATATAGTTTCTCAGCGATTGAAAGTGTGTAACTTGGAGTAAACCTAAAAAGCCTATAGGCTTCTTTTTGAAGGTCTCCAAGGTTAAAAGGAAAGGGAGGTTTTATTGATATTTTTTGAATATTGATGTCTGTTACTTTACCTAGTTGATTTTTACAAGAGTTGATTATATTTTCGGCAGTTGACTTTGAATCTATGCGGTGAGGATAATAATGGGATTTTATGATTTGATTATTTTTTTCAAAATCTGCTATAACATTCCAATAGGGTTCAAATATATGACTTTCAATTTCTTTTTCCCTTTCTACAACAAATGCTAGAGTGGGGCCTTGGACTCTGCCTATTGATAGTTGGTGATAACCTTTCTTGTTTTCTCCTGAAGAATCTTTCCTACGAACGGAATTCGTAAGGGCTCTTGAAAGATTAATTCCATAGATAAAATCTATCATATGTCGGGATGTCCCTGCATCCTTTAGCTTTTGATTGGGAGGTAACAAATTGTTAAATGATTGTATTATTTCTTCATCCGTCAACGATGAAAATTTGGCTCTTTTAGATATAGAGTATTTGTTGTGACAGGCGTGCTCTAGTATGTTGTATCCAATGACTTCACCTTCTTGATCATAGTCGCAGGCATGAATAAAGCCTGCGGCATTTTTAGATATATCAGAAATTTCCCTTAATATTTTCTCAATCTTTAAAGCCAGAAATTTTGAGCTTGATCCTCTATTTTTTAGTACAGATAATGGGAACCAGGTTGGATCAAGGATTGGGAATGCTTTTTTATTACCTTTATTAGAATCTGAAAGTCCGTATAAATGCCCTAAAGCATGACAGATGACGTAATCTTGACCTTCCATCCCTCTAATGGTAGGAAATGATGTGGTAGAAGATGGTGATGGTGATCTATCTTTTTCATGGTCTATAGATTTGTCTGAATGGTTATTGCTGTGACGATGATGTGTACTTAGCGCATGTGCTATTCTTTTTGCAACAGACGGTTTCTCACATATCACAACTATGGACTTATTTACGATAGAAAAAGCACCTACCTAGATAAATTACTAGGTTTCATTTCTTTTATAAATACCGGTTATTACTATGTCGGTAAATATAAACGTCTAATTTATTCTAAAGGATCGGTAAAACCTATCTTTCATCATAATGTTTCAGTTGTCTATCTCCATTTCCAAACCTTGGTAAGACCAATTCCCTCAGGATCTACTGTTTTCTTGTAGATGCCAAATAAATTATCAAACTGTGAATAAAGTCCATCTGTTGAATTAGAGGACGAGCCTGTAGAACTAGTTGCATTCATCTTCAAAGGCAAGTGGAAGACCATCACACCGCTATCTGAGAAACTTCCATCAGGATTGTAAGTACCTATTGATTCAGATCTGTAAGTTATGACTAGACCAGATGCAGTCAATATTATTGCTTGACCTTTAGAGGAAACAGTTCCGTCAGTATTCATCTTATCTACTACTGTACCTATAGTTTGGGTTGGCGCTCCATCAATAGTACTGTTGCCAGTATAGGTAACTTCAACAGATGGAATGGGATCAATACTTATTACTTTTATATTTGTTGATTGAGTATTTTCGACATATGTCGGATCGCCTAATTCATTATTTGTATAATTGTTAATAGGATTTTCGGATGACATGATGCTAGGTTGTGCTAACGCAAATGATAGAGGGAAGTTTGATTCCATTGTTAAGAATAATATCGGTGTGATACAAATCATAACTCCTGAAATAGCATATTTCCTTCCTAGATAGTGCAATATTTTTTTACTTTCCAATATCTGAAAATGGGCACAAAAAAATATAAAGGTTTTATTATGCTTTGAGCGACATTCTTTATCGTAATTAATCCTATTGTTTGATGAACAAGGCTATTAATCATGGAAAAATATTGTTGACTCGGTCTAGATTAATGCCTAGAAAGCCAATCAAGAGTGTTTTGTTTTCTATTGATTCAATCATTATTATTTTTAAAATATTATTTTTTTTCAAGAAGGAGAGTGTCTCCTCTGTTACGTAGTTAGAAGAATCAAAATAGGGACGGTAAAATTTTATCCAGCCTTCAGTTAATATTTTCTTTTCTTCTGATTTGAAGATATGTTTATCTTTTACAATGATAGTAATCTATATCTGACGGTATAAAGCCTCTTCTCATAATGTAGAATAAAATCTTCTAACAATAAGATCTAATATCTTTGATTCTGAATCAGAGAGAACTCTTAGGTTTTTCCCCTGTTGGATAAATGGAGGGGTGTGCTGGATCGTTTTGTTTACCATTATTAGGAATTAGTGTTTTCTGAACTAAAGGACTTGAGGTAATATCAGAGCAAGACAGTAGGTTTTTGTTTTCAGTTTTTTCTATCGAGGCCTTGGGTTTTGTATCCATACCCGTTTTTGAAATATTTGAAATGATTTTTGCGTAATTTATTGAAGGTGAAAGTTTTTGGCTAGAGGTTCTAGGGTAGGAAATTAGGGCTTCAAGATACAGCTTTTCTGCGACTGAGAGAGTATAACTTGGAGTGAACTTGAAGACTCTAAATACTTCTTTTTGAAGGTACCTTATATTAAAGGGATTTGGTGGCGTTATTGCTGTTTGATTGAATAATATGTTGGTAACTTTACCTAGTTGACCCTTGCATTCTGATACGATATTTAAAGCCAAAGATTTAGACTCGACTTTTTGGAAAAAATGATATGCTTTTAGATTTTGATCTTTTTTTTGAAAAACTGCCCGTATATTCCAATAAGGGGTTGAGATGTGATTTGTGATTTCTTTCTCTCTTTCTACTACAAAAGCAAGAGTTGGGTCTTGCACCATACCTACTGAAAGATTAAATAAATTCTTGGTGGTGTTGTATTCTTTTGAACCTTTTTTAATTGAATTTGTTAGAGATCTTGAAAGGTTAATACCATAAATATAATCTATAAGTGTCTCGATAATCCAACGTCCTTCAATTTTTGGTTTGGAGGCAATACATTATTGAATGAACTTATAATTTCCTCATCGGAGAGAGAAGAGAATTTGGCTCTTTTTGAAAATGAATATTTATTTCTGCAGGCGTATTATAGGATGTTGTAGCCGATAACCTCGCCTTCTTGCTCATAATCACATGCGTGAATGAAGTTAAAAGCTTGTTTGGCCAAAATAGATATTTTTTTGATCAAGATCCCTACTTTTTTGGGCAAGTACTTTGGATTTCAATTTTGTTATCTTTTGCTATAATAATGGTGTCCAGGTAGGATCTAGAATTGGAATGATTTCGTAACTCGTCGTATGATTAGCAAGTCCATACAAATGACCCAATGCAAACAAATGACATAGATTTGACCATCTTTACTTTCAATTAAAAAAAAGGTGACGAAGTTGAAGCTAAGGCTTTGATTTTTTTGATTGTTAAGGCCAGTTGTGGGAGACATCCTCCCATGATGACTTTCCAACGCTACGAATATCCTTTTAGCGGAAGAAGGTTTTTCACAAATTACTAGAGTGTATCCACTTCTGGAGGTCAAATCATTTCAAAATTATATAATTTACCTTTTACTTTAACAATCGGATGTACCAATTTTAATAAGCTTGATTCATATTTGACTTCAAAATCATCTAAATTTGATTTTAAATCAATTTGGCAACGTCTCTATTGTAACGACCGATATCATGACTGCAGTCGATCCAAATGATCTTATCATGAATAGTGATCTGTTCTTCAAAGCGCTTGTTGCTAGTCCCAATGGGGAAATTTGAAGAAACTAGTCAAACCCTGCTATCACCAATATTCTGTTACTTCATATGTGAGATTAGGACACATCCTTTACAGTAAATGTATATTTGGCTACTCCCTTCAGAGGAGGGTCGAGTGGAGATGCTGATACTACTTTACGGCTTGCCTCGTATGTCAAAACATGTTCACCAGGAGACAATGGTTTTAAGGGCAAGTAATATCCATCTACTATAGCTTCATAATTTCCCGCGGGAACATCGTATCGATTTGGTTCCTCAACTTTCAAGTTGAATAATGAAGAATTCCTGACTAGAATATCATTCTTCAAATTTGAATTAACACTGTTGCTAAATATCACCTCACCATCAAGGGTTACTTTCCAATTTATGAAAATTTCATTTGTTAAATACCCACAATGCCATAAACCTTCAATTGTATCGAGATCATATTGATCATTTTCTGGTAAGGAACTATCACATTCTCCTACAATAAGAGGAACTATTATGGACTGATTCGAAAAAATAGAACCGCACTTGGTATTATAATTTACTTGTGCATACGGATTAAACAAAAACTTCGTGTTATTCTCACTATCTTCTCCGACAAAACAATCTCGAACATCTTGTGCTGGATTGTCCTCTGGAACATGGAACCACCACTCCCAGTATTCCTGTGCCAGCTTATCAACTGATTTTCCGGCAATCTCTCTACCAGCAAAGAAATCAGGGTATTGGGCTCTGACAAATTCAATAGAACTCAATGAAATGGACATTGTTGTCCATAGTGAACAAAAGAGTATCAAGTAGAGTAAATTTTTCAATGTATATTATATCAAGATGATCCGTTTATACTTTTATTTCCGTTCCTCCAAATTATGCTTACGTATGAATGTTTGATCATATGAGATTACAATAAATCTCTTGAGTAATTAGCACCGATGGAAAGTTTTCTAAAAAAATAGCAGTTTCTGACCCGAGTTCAGACATTAAGTTACAAATATTGCAAACAATTACCAACATTTAGAAAATTGTGATGCCAGTCTAATTACGCAAGAGATCTAATGACATTAAATTTCAGATTCTAGTTTAATGTATTCTGGGAGCAACCTTATTTTACTTGGAGGGCATGGTTAATTTAAGATGGCTGTGAACTCGTCTAAACAGAATAATACTCGTATTATTGTATTTACAGTCATTAGTAGCATATTGATGATTGCAGATTCTATCCTCGTATCTATATATCTAAATATCCAGGGCGATCCATCTCCTCAAACTAATAATTTTATTTTCATTTCATTTATTTTGTTCTTCATGATGAGCAATTATTTTTTTCTTCGCTACACAAGATTTAGAGTTTTAACTGGAAATCAAGGTCCATTTACACGAAACCGACTTATAGATAATATGATATTTTATGTCCAAAGCGGAATATCTCTAACGTTGATATACATTATTGTGCAGATCATGACCTATGGCTATTATTCTCTAAGTTCAATGGTTGCAATTGTATACGTTTCTTATATTTTTGCAATTGGTTTTTTGATTTTCTTAGTATACTTATTTGCTAGATGGTATTCTGCGGGTAGGAGTTACTTGATACTTGGATACATGCTAGCATTTGCTATGATTATAGGTACTCTAATTATTTCTTTGACGTATTTGACTCTTCAATTTTCATATCATGATGACCAGGTAAACTTGAAATCAATAAAAGCAACCATCATCAATTATTCTATTTACGGCTCTAACCTTATAGGGCTTGGCACAATTTATACCTATTTTTCAATTATTTCATTTTCAAGTGTCTGGCTCCTCTCTATATTATTGCTAAGAACATATTCTATTAGGTTAGGTAGATTGTTGTACTGGACTGTGGTATCAATACCATTGATATTTTTCCTCTTTCCAATCATTTCTAGTAAACTGGGACTTCTAGATAGCTTGTTCTTTGAATTTGGTCATAGTTTTGTAATATTTTACTATATTATGTTCAGTCCCTATCAACAAATTGGGGGACTAATGTTTGGGGTAGTTTTTTGGGTTTTGGCTTCTAGGATAAGGCGAACCGAGCTAAAAATATTATTGAATACGGCTGGTATTGGCATAGTAATGCTATTTGGTTCGAGTGTGGTTCATGGACTGACCTATATTGTTGCCCCGCCTTTTGGACTCATTACTGTCTCGTATCTGAGTTTAGCGGCATATTTGCTGGTAACAGGAATTTATAAATCAACCAAAGAAATTTCTATAGATAGTGATATCCGCAGAGAAATTCACAAAATTGCAGAAGAACAATTTACATTGTTACGCAATATTAGTATTGCTGACTTGGTGAGCAAATCTGAACACATCGTAAATACGGCAATCCAAAAAGTTCAATCAAATGAATATCCGATAACTCAAGTTACTGATGAGGTAGATTATAGAAATTATCTTCAGGAAGTTTTAGAAGAATTATCTTCTCAGAAATCCATGGACAAGGACAGAATGAATGATTAATCTTTCTATCTAGACATCAACCGCTTACAATTGCATTTATTCCATCTTAAATAATAAATGCAACTATATACAACAATTTCAGTGAATAAATCCCTAAGAGATCATAAAATTAATTATGTGTTCCTTCGAGGGTGTCTAGATCACGGTCAGAGAATAATGTGCTCCACTTTTAATCCTTCCATGCTCGCAGGCACCTTCCATAAATATGCGGTATCGCCCAGGTGAGAGGCCCTTTAGAAATACCCAATATCCATCCCCGGACGCAGGTGATGTTTCATCCTTTATTTTTTCTCTGGTATAATCTTTATGTATCATGATATCATATATTGAGGGATCGGAAGCTACTCTTTCTGGATATATTATTTCTCCATTTATATTACATACCTTTTTTACAATGGTATTTGCTTGTCTTCGAGCTTCGTCCAAAATTTCTTGATGACTTTTAAGGTGAGGAATATCAATTCTGTCAGCTTGGCAATTTAAGACCGGAACCAGTATTGGCCGACCAGCCGGTATAGTACATGTTCGAGTAGGCATTTCTAACTCGGAATTTTCTTTTCCAAAAGTACCCGCGAGGAAACAAACATCCCTAGGTTGATTTTGAAATGCATTTGCTCCTGTGTTGTCTTCCAGCGGGTTTTTATTAGCAGGCATTGAAAGAGCCCATTGCCACCATCTAACAGTCCATTGTCCATAAGTTACGCCTACTATGATATCGTTAGTTCTATAACATTCAACTATAGATGCTGAAAACATCTTATGTGTTTCCTTTATTATTCTTTGTTAGTATCAAGAACATCCTCTTTGTTAACTATTAAATATGACCAGTTTGGATAAATGCTAAATAGATAATATAACAAACTCAATTATGTCTAGCCTCTCGATGGGTTTTTTCTGATGTCCTTGATATTGATATATGTTGTCTAAGGAGTGCGTTCAAAAGCCATAGTTTAGTTTTCATGATTATTATTATTACTAACTGATTTATAGGTTTTTTCATCAATTTTGAAATGAATGAAAAACGCTCATTCGAACTGACAATTACTACCATTAGACCGAAATACTTTATAGTAATGGTGTACATATATGAGAGTGAATCTAATGAGTTCAGAACACAACAACCATGAACATCCCTATTCTATGGAAGGATTTATGGAAGAGAAAAGAATTTGGCCCGCATTAGAAAAATTCCAAAAGGATACTAAACCAAAAAAAGGTCTTATTCCAGAGATCGCAAAATGGTGCGGTACAATTAAACATGATCCAAGATTATATCATCATAAAGAAAAAATTGGAAGAAAAGATGGCTTCTATGACTGCGATACTATTGTGGATGAATGGTATAAATGGTTTTTAACTACTCCTAGATCGTCAAATCCGCATACCAACCCAGGTACACCATATTCAAATTCTAACACATTCTTGTTAGACAAAAATGATACAAGGGTTTACTTTACAACTGCCTCCCCGTTTCGAGAGCCAGCTGATTTTAAAACAATCACAATTACCGAACGAGCTTCGCTTTTGGTTCCTGTTTATAATGTATCAACATCGACAGAATTTTTTCCTTCACTGGATGATGATAATAAACTAACAAAATTGACGTTCAAAGATTTATGTGGAGTAAATACATTAAGTGCTACCTTTGATGGCGATCCTATTATCGGCTGTTGTGTAATAAGAGATAAATCTACAGGATTTCCAATCGCTGATCAGGATAACGTAGTCGACGTTCCTCAGGAAAGATTGAATGGACCATTATCAAGTATAAATATGTGTCACGGCGGTTTTTGGTTGTTATTTAAGGAGGAGATATTAACTCCTGGGGAACATTTGTTAAAATTCACCGCAAAATCAAATAATTATGAAATTGATGCTAAAATTCTGATAATAGTCTTATCCGATGCATCATAGTTCGTATATGGTTTCGAATGGATTAGTCCAAATTGACAATGTAACAATTCCTAATCCAGAGAAATACAGAGTTCTTTCGCCTGATTATGTGGTAACTTATCCTGAGAATGGCATTTTACCCTATGTCGGAACCTCGCCCGCAATAAGTGACGGATACTGGGTTTTCGTTAAAGCATTGGAAAAAGGTGTTCATGAAATTTACTTTCATGGAGAATCAAGTACAGGATCACCATTTGTTGTTACTGTTGATTATGAAACAACAATTCGCTAATGTCGATTTTTCTGAAGGTGGGTTTAGGTTTTAAAATCCTAGGGAATATCAGACAACACGTATTTTTGGTCTCAAGATATTTATGGATATCGCATAGTTTATTTATAATAGTGGTATTAATTCACCGCAATCGAATTTTTTTAGCTTTTTGAAAAAATTTGATCAGGTTTAAAGAGATAAACTATGTTTCTTGATAAACTAGGACGGAACATTCAATTCAGATTTAAGGATCGGACAAGTGGTGCCTGTGCCTTAGGCGATTTATTAAAAGACTCTATCAAGAAGGTAGAGAGAAAAGACACTGTCATCCTTGCAATACCTAGAGCCGGAGTTTTGACTGCCGATATTATAGCCCAAAAGCTTTCAATATCTACTCTTGAACCTTTTTTTATTAGAAAATTAACTGATCCTGATAACAAAGAACAAGCGATAGGGGCTATTGTAGATAACGGTTTCACACTAGTTTTACAAGATTTAGTCAAAAGATTTCAGATAACCCCAGATTACATAGAAAAAGAGAAATTATTGCAACTTAAAAAAATCAATCAAAGTAAAAGAAAATACTGTCAGAATCCTCAAAATAATAGTTTATACGAAAAAATTAAAGATCATAGAATAATCCTGGTAATAGATGACGGAATTGCTACAGGCGCTACTATAATGGTAACTGCAAAATGGTTAAGTCAGTTCAGTAAAGATTCTAGTATCTCTAGAAAAAGAGTAATCATTGCTGCCCCAGTAGCTCCAAAGCAAATTGCAGATAAAATAAGACGTGAATGTTTAGCAGAAGTAATAACAGTATTTCACCCCAACCAAACAGATTTTCATTCTGTAGAGCAATACCATAAAAATTTTGAACAAGTGACAGAAGAAGAAGTTATCAACATATTAAAGAAACGAACCTTGTCTAGGAATTTAGAAATCGGTTAATAAGATAGTAAATATATTACAGAATTTCATTAATCTGACAAATGCTCTTTGAACCATCCGGATGCGATCCTTGCAATTTGTTCAATTTTTCCAGGCTCCTCAAAAAGATGAGTAGCACCGGGTATTAGGATTGTATTCTTGAGTAGGTTTTTGTTGAGCTTTTTCAATGATTCATTGCTAATGTTTATTATTGGAAGATCTTTAGCCCCAATAAGCAACAAGATTGAACATCTTAAATCCCGTAAAGAAGATCTGTCTACTAGATCGAGCCTCCCAGAACGAGAAACAATTGTCCTTAATCTATCCGACCTTTGGACTGCTGCTCTTATGGCAACCGAAGCCCCAGTACTTGAGCCAAAATAACCAAATTTGAAAGTTTTTGTATTCTTATTTTGTAACATTGTATCGGTTATCATAAGTAATCTTTCGGTTAACAATTCTATATCGAATCGAAGCACTTTTGTCTTGTTATCGATTTCTGCTTCACTTGAAGTTAATAAATCTATCAGAAGCGTTGGGATTTTTGCTTGATTTAATATCATTGATAGGTATTCATTTCTAGGGCTGTATCCCGAACTGCCACTACCATGAACAAAAATTACAAGACCGCCAATATGGTTTTCAGGAATATTTAAGATACCTTCAAGATATCCATTTCCAATCAATATCTTAATTTTATTTTTACCTGTAATGATATTAGGTATTAACAATATGATTATTAGTCTTTTCAATATAAGGCAAGGTTGTATTGTGGTCTATTCTACTAAGATTACTGTAATGTTTCTAATCTGGTCCAATTATGAAAGGACATTAGGGATACTTTATTGAACTAGCTCGTTGTGATCCTTTGATATTAATCAAAGAGGACTTGTTTTTGCCTTCCGGTTTGGCTCTTATATCTTAACAGGCATTTATTTTGCACTTCTCGTAGAATTCTAGTATAACATTCATAGAAACAGATTGGAGTTACTCTGAGAGACTCTTAGATCGTGATACGACAATAAAAGAAATGCGAAATAACTTCTATCACTGTGACAGCTGTAACAACATATTTACATGAAGGTCAAATATTAAGACATATTCCAATCGTTCATCCCGGAAAAGGGTTAGCATAGATTAGGGTTATAGGCAAAAGCGCTATCGACATGACTCATAATACAAAGTAATGGGATGTGGCATCACTACCTCCCGGTATGAATTTTGGACTTCAAAATAGCCAAGGTACTTTAACAGAAAAAGAGGAAGAGGAAGAAAGACTGCTAATAGAGACTTTGGAAAAAATGCAAGGACCATTTGAAGAGTTAGAATCGTAAGTTGTGAATTTTAATGATGTTCAACGATCATCTTATCTTTCTGAACAAGTCTTAGCCGTATTGCTAACATCAAACCTGGCAAGATATTTGCAAGATTCAGTTGACATTCTTAGACCATTTAACTTGCAGAAAAGTTAATGGATTACATTGCTCAATCTAAAAATTATAAAGTTAAATACCCAAATAAACTTGATTGAATCATTAAAGATCGGGAAGTATTTTCGAAATATGAAGAAACTAAGTAGAAATTAAGTGTCGTATTAGTCGCTTCAACTATCAACCAGAAGAGATTATCGATACTAATTGTCTTATAAATGACTTTTGATCTCTCGAATCACAAAACTCCTTAGCACGTCTTATTCCGAATGAATATAAGATTCCTTGATTGGATCTTTTGATACTAAAGAGCGGTTGAATAAATATGGTGTAACTAATATTTATCCAATTCAATAACCTCTTCTAATTCTCTCGAAAAAGGGAGATAGCTAGAGAATGATTGTTACAAAGAATAAATTTGAAAAATCTTGATCTAGATTCATTTCATTCAATTTCAGTTCATTCAACCATTTAGATCAAATCTCAAATAAGTATGACATCGATAACAACACTCTTAATTTCTGTTTGCTTCACATACATTCCCTGTTAAAAAAAGTGGTACTATGTTACTTATATAACATGAAAACTACAATGTGAATTACTCTATACTCATTCGCTATTAGGTCCAGTCTATATCTTCTATATCCTCAATCGGGTTTCTTTGCTCAATCAAAATCTTCTTTAAACTCAATTTTTGTCCAAATGAATCCGCAGATTTAATGACCTGATCAAAAAGCAAACCACATCTCGTTTCTATTTCAGATATTGCTACCTGATAAACCCTGAAATCATCTAATTCAAGTGCCTCAATTTCATTAAGGTTCTGGGTAAGAAGAAACCCTTTTGCTATTAATTCTTGATTCTCTACAAATAGGATCACCTTCCAAAATTCCCGGGGGAGTTTTGTATTCCTATATAACTTATCATCTTCGTGAAATACTGGACCACCAAACAAACTAACCCTCAAATTCTCGACGTCTACCTCCTCAAATACTGCATCTTCAAGCTTTCCCCAAATTCCTCCCTTATTTCCCTGGTTGAATTTGTCCATTTGTGGGGATATATTTGTAAAATAAAATGAATCCTTGTTTGCCTTTTCTGCTTCATCTAGGGTTCCCCAAACAAGATCCGCTCTTCGAGCAATGTGCCCACGATCCAGTTTATTTGTTCCGTATAACTCATCTCCTGCTTGAAACTCGGAAGGGATTCTTGGATCATTTTTGAAGGGTATACCACTACGACTTATTTTCTTTATATTACCACCGTCAATATTCCAACCAACCCAAAAAGGAAATTTCCTATCCTTGTTTAATACCAGTGAGAAATGTGTGTAGTCAATTATTTCTGATCCATCCAAAACAAACACGTTTTCTTTGATTTCCTCAATTAATCCAGGATTTCCAATGCCAACAGATAAAAAATCGGTAGCAAAACCCTGGTCAGGCTCAGATTCTAATAGATTTGGCCCCTCTAGGGTTATCTGTAGTTTTTCAAAAATTGATTTAGGATAGCATGCAATTGCATATTCGGTGGGATTTCCAGATGATTCGCCGGCAAAATGTAATCCTGCCATGACACCAGATGGTTTGCCGTTGCTAGATTTGAATATCCATGCCGAGCCAGAGTCTCCACCCATACTTATCTCACCGTTATCTGGAGGATTGGTAACGTCTACCCCAATCTCGAAACCGCCAATTTCTTGTTCTCCGATTGACCCTCCATAATCTATTTTCACAATAGTATTGACTCTTGAAACTACACCGTGAGTTACTCCGGTTGTTCTACCACTTTTTATGACCTTGTCACCTAACTCTGGTTCTCCTATTTTGTCTATTGAAATTCCCAAATCAATAACCACATTGTTGAAACTCCGATCTTCAATTGTAGTAATTGCACAATCACCAGCGTGTCCCAAGTGTGATCTTGCAAGCTTCCCCATTCTATTCAAATGGACACGGTTATCATCATGAGGACCGGGTTGCACTATATCATCACCTATTGCGCCGTTTGATCCATGAAGTACGTGCCAATTGCTTAGAATATAAGGCGAACCTGATGCTTTGTCATAAACCAAACAGCCTATGGTGCCTGCACTTCCGTTAACATTCGAAATGCTTATCCCAGGGACTATGGGATCCATCCGTCTTTTCCTATCACTCACTTCGGATTCAGAAACCAATTTAAATTCTGCAGCATACTTTCTCTGGATCACATCTGTAGGAACCTCTGTTCCATTTACTTTGAAGGATTTAGGGATTAGTGCAGTTCCCAATTCCTTGATGTTTTCTGGTTGGGCTTTCATCTCTACGGTGAACTGAATAGATATTTCATCAGTAAGTTTGCCATCCTCCTGCTTATAGCCAATTCCGACTGATGAAATATTAGGGTCCTTTAGAAATTCAGCTCCTCTAGTCCTGACGAAATCTTTCAATGCTTCCATTGAGACTGCTTGACTATTTTTTTTGGCAGTCTGCTTTTTGATCAAATTTCTAGAATTTGAACTTTTAATCTTTCTAGCCATGAAAAAAACATGATGTCTATATACTTAATCTTTTGTTAACTATTGGGATATTAAAGAAAAATCATATTCTAAGCTATTCGGAAGTGATTTCAAAAAGAAAGATTTAGTTTGGAATTATTATCATTCTGCGAATATTATCTTGGCTCAAGCCATATTTTTTTTGAAATGGCATTACCAAAAACAATATTTTTGGACTGGATGCAGGACGCAGAAGGTGTATATCTGATGGATACTGGCTTTTTATACATATTGACAGTGACAATCTTGACCTAAGTTCCTACTCCTCACGTTCATCTGGGATAACTCAAATAAAAGTGAAATATCTATTAAATTAACTGTTATGATCAATATGCTTGGACAAGTACCGTTTTGTCTTTAATTCAGTTAAGCATTTGGTTATGGTATTTGGCTTCAATAACGAATCATTTTACCTTAACCCAATCTTTGTTGATTCTCTCGCCTTTTAACTTTGGTGTACTCTTCACAGGCAAGCGTCGCAACATTTATTCCATTACCACGAGAGGTCTATTTGATTCTACAATAGATTAACCATCGGTAGCTTCTACCGATTAATATTGGCTTTCCCATTTTTGAATAATATGGCTGACTGGATAGTCATAAATATCATGATTCATTCCGTAGATTTATTGAGAACAATATAATCACAAAAAGCTACTAACCCGGCGCATACTTCTATAATGATTTCCTTCATTTCTGGCCATAAAGGTTGAAAGTCGTCCTTGCCAAATTCTAGCGTAAAACTGTAAACCTTATTTTTAGAAATATCTGAAAAATGCCTACTAAATGCATAGTCATCACCTGCACCCGAAGTAGGGTATAAACCAAACGATTGCTCTACAGAATAACTTGTGCCGCGTACATTCTCTAATGCCCGTGCAAAGGTATTAGCCACGTCCTTCATGTGTTCTTGGTCCATCTGGGTTATGTACTCTCTATACTCCTCATCGTTTTCAATACCTCTAACTTGATTATACTGCGCGTTACTAAAATTTTGTTTATCTTCATTAACTTGATTCTGGTCGATTCCCCAGCAATAATAAATAGCACCTACTGCACAATGAATATCCATATAATGTCTGATTCCCTCAAATTCGTCTAACAGCCATTTGATATTCCTTGTTTCTGGTTCCGAGAATGCCGATGATCCCTTATATCTCTGTCGGGGATCGCAAGGGTCGTCAGATGTTTCTACTCTTGCATCATGAGAAAAACCTTGCCGAAAATCCCAAAGCAAATCATAGTTTCGATTTAGATCTACTCCAATACAATCTGGTTTTTCTTGACTTTCTATAGGGTTGCGGTTTCGACGCCAAAGTACATTAGCTGGATCACTCTGACTATATGCTTTACCATCTGGATTTACATCAGGTACAACGATTACATTAATTTCTTCGATGATTCTCTTAATTTGGCTTGAATCAAAATATTGATCCTTATATCTTAAACCTGTACCCCTCGTGTATGCCTCCAATAGATCTGCAGCAAGGTAAACACAAATGTCAGAACCACCCCATTCTCTAGCGTGAACGGATCCAGTAAACAGCACTGAATTCTTCCTTTTATTTTCATTGTTTTTTCCTAAAACCAAAGCGTGAATAGACCTGCCTTCAATACTTTGATTTGGAAGCTCAATTATACGTGAAATATTATTGTAAGTCTTTGACAAGGATAACAAAGCATCTTCAACCTCATCAACATTGAGATAAGACACTCTCAGCAGCTACTCCTTAACTCCAAATCCTTTAACCACTGCTTGATGTTCTTCATCAGCTGATTTTGTCCTTGAGTATCTGTTCTCCTTAGAAATATCTCCTTGTTTTTTAATGGCTGACTTCATCAAATCATCATAAATTTCTATATCCAATAGATTGCTTTTACGATTCACAATCGCATTCTTTTGTGAATCCTTCGTATATGCTTCAATCTCAAAAGTTCCATCATCCAACTTTTTTGGTCCACCACAAGAAGTGTCCAATCTTTCATTAAAAATAAAATCCATCAAAGCTTTCTTATCTTTGGATCTTATCTTTATCTTCCAAACAGGTTCCATTATTGTAGTAATGTATTTTATCTTATATACTTTAACACTTTAGAGGCTTTATCTTATCAAGATCCTTATGCATTGAATGCAAGAATTTTTAAGTTCTTAAATATCTGATTAAAAATATCCAAAGTTTCATGGATTAGTACTCAGATAGCGATTAATTACTTGAGTGTATGAATCCGACGGTGATATATCTTCTAACTGCATAATCATTATACTGGCTCTTATATCTATTTGCAAGATCTGTAATTTATTATTGGATATTTATTTTACTAGTTCTGATTCGGCTCTGTAAAGTTAAGGAAAAAGCTATAGTTTATCTTTTCCTTTCTTATTTATGATATATCAGACAAGGAGCAGAACTAGACCAAATGATATGGTTTATGCTATGCATCTGTACTTTCTGGGTCTTTCTCTAAGGAATAC
>JBGTFK010000180.1:0-18973 GCA_041747305.1 Candidatus Nitrosocosmicus sp. | reverse complement strand
AGATACTTGTTTATTACAACTGCAAGATGCAAATGGATAGTCCTAGAAGAGCAATCAAGTACCTAATAGGCTATTAATCTAATTCGGTTTGTGATTGTAATAGGATAAAATTATCAAGATGAATTATGACCCAGTCTCAATAAGTTAGACTATGCATTTGTATTATCCAGTTTATCAAAATTTGGCTCATAACCATTACAGCATCCATGCGGGGCAATTATTTTAGACACTTTTCCAAAAGCATCAGGACCTTCATCGTCTACTATCATACATTTTCCATCTAAAGAATCAATCCAATAAATACAATTATAATAAAAATA
This sequence comes from Candidatus Nitrosocosmicus sp., assembly GCA_041747305.1. Taxonomy (GTDB): domain Archaea; phylum Thermoproteota; class Nitrososphaeria; order Nitrososphaerales; family Nitrososphaeraceae; genus Nitrosocosmicus. Next base: position 18,653 of record JBGTFK010000180.1, on the reverse strand, counting down.
ACCTAAATGCAGATTAGCATCTCTAAACTCTTTTCGCTCTACATATGCTGATTTTAATTTAGATTGCTTTTGAAACTTTGTAATATTTCCAACAACATCTGCAGCCTTTTCAATTATATTTTTATCAGACATTATACTTTATTTAATCTCCTTCTCATTTGGGGTCCAAACCGAGCATATGCCATAAGGAGCTATTACCTTAGATATGTTACCATCTACATCTTGTCCTTCATCAGTAACAATTGCACAGTGATTGGGTTTTATAAAATATATACAATTATAACAAAAGTAGCCTCTATGTGTATCAGATTTTTTAAAAGCAGAGATTTCTCGATATCCTGATGATACCTTGGTCAATTTATTAAGTTGTAAAGCTTCTTGTGGTATCTTTTGTGTAGATGTAAAATTAGAATTTGCGTTCATAAGTATAACTGTAAAACATACATTAAATAGGCAAATCTATATTTTTGATGGCCCGGTATAAGCTTAAGATAAATGGTAAATATTTTAAGTTATTTGTCGTAGCATTGTAATTTATTAAATTGATGTTGAATCTCGTCATCAAGACTTAGTTCCAATTCTATGCGATGATCTATCATTGGGACCAAATACTGATACATTTATGCCCAACGAAATCCCAAACAATAGGAATATGACTAAGATAATCTGTTTACCAATGTATATTTTCGAAAAATGAAAAACAACTATGATTTGGATAACTACTTTCCCTAGACCAAATGGAGATCATAGAACAATCGGCGAACTTATCCAAAACATCCTTCAAAATCCGCTGGTCGTAACAAACTCTATTGATTCCGCTAATGAAATTAGAGATATTTTAACAGACAACAACCGTGACAATGACCCGATAGTTTGTGATTTAATAGTTTCAGAGGATAAATATGCTGCATCTAACATTCGAGAAATTTTGAATTGTTAGGTGAGAATTACTAGAATATCGGGTCTTGCACCTTCTGCGTGGAGATACATTAAACAATAAACAAAGACAAAATATCGATGATGTCTTATTCTGTTATTCATTTATCCGACTGAATCCAGTAAACAAATTAAACGTATGTGAATTAAAACCTGCCAACACCTTTTTCAATTCATCATTAGGATTCCCATAAACGTCAAGTCTATTTAATTGGGCCGTATTGAAAATACTCGGGAGAATTGTTTTTGATGCGGCGCTATCATTGTGTGATAGGGTGGCCTTGGAATCTGCATACGTTTCATGGACCATACATTTAGTTCCATCTTCATTAAGATAGAATTGATACTCTAACGTATCTGGTTCGTTGGTCTCAACAACTTCACTCATCTCTCTTATCTGTTTTTTAAATCGTTCCACATTATCTTTTTCTATAATAAAATAAGCTCTAATGTGTATATTTTCGGACATGATTGTTTAATTCTAAAACAAGTATACTTTATTTATCTTATTTTTGTATTTGAATTTCAGTTTTTAATACACTAGCTGTTGTAATCTAAATCTTAGGTTCTCTGAGTACAAAAAAATACGTGTAATACTCAAACTCACAATTTATCCTCTGCTATTTGACAAGTTATTTATTCCCAGTACATTATCATTTTTCTAATTCTAATCGGTGTGAGTTGCAATGGAGCATTAACAATAGCAATAAACCTGTCAAACATAGAGAGACAGTGATTCTTAGAATAGATGTTAAGTACTTCTTGACATGCGTTATTGATTGTCTCCGATACGCTTTGAGACAATCATAATTGTGAATTCAAACTTTGATAAAAAAAGAACTTACTATTTTTTTTTGAATATCCCTATCCGATCTGTGTCTTCCTTATCTAAATCCAAACGTAACCAAAAAAGGTAATCTGTAAAATGAGGGGGATCGCGGGTTCCAATTTATCAAAAGGGATTTGAACTTTGCATAGCAGTGAGCGGGTTCAAATCCCGCACTTCGCACCTTTGTTGCAAGTGCAACTAACAGACTATTACAATAACCTTTTAATAATAACGTCAATACTGCAGTAATATTGAAACATTCGGTATCAAAAAAATCTGGTGACAATAATTACAAGTTCTCAAAATCAAACTCCTTTTCTATTTTAGTCATGTCTGCTTTTGTCTTTCTAACATTAACTTTTGCAATTCCTTCACAAATCTTAACTTTATCATATGTGTATGCTTCTTCAGCTAGCAGTAAAGATAGTGATGAAGAGGATCAATCGAGTAGTGATGGTGATAATAATGCCGTTGAGACTGACGAGGGCAAACAAGATCAACAAGATGATACTACAAACGAAGAATCGACTAACAACAACAACGGTAATGATCAATCATCTACTTCACAATCCGATCAAGATAGTTCATGCACAAATATACCAATCGATGGACCTGTATTCATTGATGAGAATGGATGTACCGTTCGATGTCCTATTACAGAAGATCAATCTGATAATATACAAGAAGGCTGTCCAGTTCCTTCCCAAGCATCAACGCTGCCTGAATCTCAAGATACAAACCCCGATTCTTTACAAGAAATCCCTTTACAAAATAATAATCAGATACAACCTAATACTCTAAGCGGCAACGTGGGTATAAAAGAACGACCACCAGATAATGTTATTCTAGTTCCTGAAGATGGTGCAATAGAATCTTTGCCGTCTGGCGGTTTAAATGTGGTCAAATATACCAAAGAAATAGGTCAGAATTGTTATGACAGAATAGATAATGATAATGACGGAAAAATTGATTATGAAAACGATGAAGGCTGCCATCCTCCACAAAATGGGTGTATTGGGATGACCTTTTATGCTTGTCATGAAATATGCGATGATGGTATTGATAATGATGGTGATGGATTTACTGATATGCAGGATATGGGTCCGAATGCTCCTAAAGATAATAACGGTGGAAGAATGTGTATGTCAATAGAATCCTTCCCCGTTGCTAGCGGATGTTTCGGTCTAGGTCCTTCGTTGAGAGTGTTTGATTGTGTTGAAATATGCAACGATTTAGTTGATAATGACGGAAATGGCATTACAGACGGAAATCCATGTAGCAGAGATCCTTTGAACCCATCAGGATATGTAATAAAATCAACACCTCCACCTAATTTAAACCTCGGAGGATGACGGAGATAAAATCTCTAACATATCGTAATTATAAAAAAAGGATCAAATCCTTTTTGATTTACTAAAGGGCGTAATCACTATAATACTGAATCGTTTTGCATTTATGTAATTAGGACCTGATAAATACCCAATAAACTATTTGATTTATGCATTCTCAAACTTACGTTAGTGGGTTCAAATCCCGCACTTCGCACTATATTATGTTTGAAATTAACTGTTTATTGACAATATAATTTTCCTAGTATCATGTTTTATGCAGTTCAAAACACTTTAATAGGTTATTGTTAAAGAACGAAGGTCTATGACCATGCATTATCCTGTCTGATAAAAATTAAAATAAAACTCCATTAGCTATCTAGAATAGGATTCTAGCCAAGAATATAAATCTGCCAAAACATTTGGCTGGATAGGCCCGATCCCTGTTTGCCATTTTGATGATGGATAAAAAACGTGTCCAAGGTCAGGGTATGTTATTAATGTATGATCAGTATGATTTACTTCATTGAGTCTCTGATGTAATAAAAATGCTTGTTGGACTGGAGTTTGAGCGTCATTTTCTCCATTAAGTATTAGAATGCCAGTAGAGTTAGATACGTTACCAATGAAGCTCAAATTTGTTGGCATATCAGATAAAGATTTCCATAATATAGGACATACCCCCATAGTATTGCATTTGAGCAAATTAAATGCGGTGATATTTTCATAGCCCTTTGTCAGAAAAGGTTTAAGTTGTTTATCAATATTTATGTAATCACTAGTACCAAATTCCTTCATTAAAGTATTAGTTATGTCTTTGGTATCATTAGTATGCAATACAGAAGAAGGCAGTAAAAAGTTCTTTAATAAAGGATCCGTTACAATATCACGTATCGATACCAATCCAGTGTGATTTTTATCTAATACTTGCATAGCGTATTCTAATGGTAAGGAAACGTCTTGATAGTATTCTACATCTTTTAAAGGGTTCTGAGCCAGGACACCCATAAGTATAATGTTGTTTACCTGTGTCGAATTATCAACTGCTATTCTTGGAGCATAAAGTGTACCTTCGCTATGTCCAATTATGCTTATCCTATTTGGATCTACCTCAGGCTGTTTTACAAGAACATTCAAGGCTTTCTTGCCATCTTGAATTTGATCATTGACCGTATTATTTCCCCATACATTTGGGTTCAAAATAGTAAAACTTTCCCCAACACCTCTTTTATCGAACTTTAGTACCGCAAATCCCCTCTCGGAAAGATATTGAGATATCTGCCAGAATGGCTTCGTATTTTCAGCCAAGGTTTCGTTCATGTCTACTGCACCAGAACCAGGAATAAGCAACACAGCTGGAAATGGTCCTTTACCTGCTGCGGGGTAAGATAACTGAGCGTTAGTCTTTACTCCATCACCTAAATCTATGACTAGATCCCTGTATTTGACAATCTGCAGATCCGACTGGGCCAAAGTTTCAGAAATTAAGGATATATTGAATGACGTTGAATATGCCGATAAAATCATGAATGCACCAAAAAATATGCTTATTACCATAAATGGTGCCGATTGTGATTTTATTATAAACACTAACAATAACAATGAATGTTAGTATATAAAGTGATTGTGATTCTCAAAATAAGTATTTAGTATTTCACATCCTGCATTCATTTATTGCTTCTAGCAAATTTTAATACAATCACAATCGTAAATTCCACTTTGTGCAATAGATATCTTTTGAATACCAAAATACCATTCGGATTTGCCTTATCACTCACCAATCCTACTATAAATGGTAAATTATAAAGGGAGGGATCGCGGGTTCTCTTCTTTTATTTTTAGGGATTTAAACTTTACACAGCGACAAGCGGGTCCAAATATTAGACCTCGTATTGGATCATCCATGGAATTGATGATCTATTTGGATGTTATTCTGAGAAGTATTTCCTAGTGATATTGTTTCCTTGCTGCTTAATTAAATTCAACAAGTCATTGTCAAAAAGGAAACTCAAAGCGCTTTACATGTGATTCACAGAAATTAGAATAGTCTCCATTTGTTATTTAGAATGCAACTCTAACCACGAATATAAATCCGCTAATACCTGTGGTTGAATGGATCCCAATCCAACTTGCCATTTTGATGATGGATAAAAGAAGTGTCCGAGGTTGGGATACGTTATCAACGTATGGTCGGGATGATTTGCTTCATTTAGCTTTTGATGTAAGAGCAATGCTTGTTGAATTGGTGTTTGAGAGTCATTTTCTCCATTGAGTATTAGAATACCTATAGATTTAGAAATATTGCCAATTATACTTAAATTCGGTTCTAAATCAGCTTCTGATTTAAACCATAGTGGGCATCCAATAATGTTATAACATTTAAACAAATTGAATGCTATTTCGTTTTCATATTCTTTTATTAGTAAAGGTTTAAGATCTTTATCGATATTGAGGTAACCACTTATATTATTGTGATTTTCTATTTCTTTTGCTATATCATTAGATATTATTTTGGTATCATTATTTGTATTCAAAATTGATGGGTTTTTTACTGCATCCTCTAACAAAGGATCTGTTGCAATTTGTTCGATTGAGACAAATCCTGTACGGTTTACATCTAATACCTGTGCGGCATAATCAGATCGTAAATCTACAACTTGATAATACAGTATATCCTTAATTAAATTTTGAGCTACCACGCCCATCATTACTATATTCTTCACTTTCGTGGGATTATCAATGGCTACTCGAGGTACAATAACTGTGCCTTCGCTATGGCCAATTATGCTTATACTCTTGGGATCTACATCAGGCTGCTCGCTCAAAACATTCAAAGCTTTCTGTGCATCATGTATGAGATCTGTTACTGTGATGTTTCCCCAAATATTTGAGTCCTGAATAGTAAGGTTAGGACCAACACCTCTCTTGTCATACCGGAGTACTTCAAAGCCTCTTTCGGAAAGGTAATTTGCAATTTGCCAGAATGGTCTTACATCCTCAATGATGGTTACATTCATGTCTGTTGCACCAGTGCCGGGTACAAGAAGTACACCTGGAAATGCGCCTTTACCTGTTGCTGGATAGGATATCTGAGCGCTTGTAGTTACTCCATTACCAAGATCTATGGTCAAATTTCTATATTTGACAGTTTGAATTTCAGATTGAGCAAAGACCTGAGAAAAAGGTAATAATGTCAAATGAAAAGACGATGATAAATGCATCAACAGGCTAAAGGAAGTAATTAGAACAAGACTTAAGACGACGATAAACTCCGGTTTGAATATATATCTAAACACTAGCTATAGCAATAGGCTTTTCGTATATAAAATATACCAGAGTTCTCTTCATAATCTTTATAATTTTCTGTTGATCTTCCATCTATTCATTCTAAGAACGGGATTAGGGAATAGAACACGCGCTTTAGGGATCGTCTCTTTTAACTACGGGATTTGAACATTAAAGTAATGAGCGGGTTCAAATCCCGCACTTCGGATTTTTAACACGCATGAAAAAGAATGTTAAACTTAATTTTTTTATTTTCAATGAAAACTAGAATTGGATTATCAATATGACAGCTATTGTCCATCTTAGCTTTAATGGGTAGTAGAATACGGTAAGTTGAAATAGAGTAGGTAGATGATACTGATTGTTTCTATAGATCCACATTAATAAGATTATTACAAAAAGGAATAGGTCTGTCTTGAATGAATTGTAGCTGGAATTATCTTGTTCAAATCATCGCATACGACGGCATTACTTCTATTATGATGAGGTTTGATGTTATTATAAGACCAATCAATCAAACCCACAAAATACAAAATGCTAATTAGAATGGATGACGAATCGATTATTGCTGGTTTTATGGAAGGTATCTGTTTCAAACAAAATATTGTACTCTATAATACCATCTTTATTTGTTGGGAATTATGACCCGGCCTCAGTTATTTAAGAACCAGGTAACAAATAGAGGGCGACATATTGTGTCAAAATTAACTTTTAAAGCGCGGTTGGACTAACCCTGTTGAGTAGTAATATCCATTTTAACTTCATAACCTCGTATTTGTCAAAAATAAAGTAGGTATTGTATGTATTTTGCTGGATTATTTTTAGATTTTACAAAAGTGTGTTAACGGTCTTAATTAATTTTATTAACGAAAATGGTTTATGCATGAGCTCATCGATTTTGACACCGTCATTCAATCTATCTGATATCTCCAGTTCAGAAACATCATAAGCAGACATCAAAATTATCTTGATTGATGGATCAATACACTTGATTTCATTTATTATTTGATAACCATTAATCTTGGGCATGCGGATATCTACGATGACCATACAATATTTGTTATAACGCTCTTTCAATTCATTTAAACCTACTGCAGAATCATCAAATGTAACTACTTTGAGTCCTTGTAACTCTAATGCTTTTTTATATACAAAAAGCAAATCTTTTTCGTCGTCAATAATCGCTATGCTACGCTCACCTGCTCGATTATATGACGTTCCAGGAGTGTAATGGGACAACATATATTATATGTAAATCAAACTATTAATGTTTTTGCAAAATAATGGAAATATATAACAATTATCTTACCTAGCCGCCGAACCCACATAGTATTCAAGTCTATAATCGGCGTTCAGTCGTATGGAAAAAGATATTTAATAATTTTACTTGTCTTTTCATTACTAGAAAAGTATTCATTCAAAGAGGAAAATAGATTAGCAGTCATCATTTGATGACATTTGGTTTGTTCATCATATGAAAGTTCCCTATAGCCGTCATAATCAACTATTGCAACCTGTGTCTTTCCCCCTGTTTCTAGGTCCAGCTGCTTCACTTCATTAATAATATATGCTGCTATTCCGACATTGTTTTCCGTGGATAAATCAGACAATTTCCTGTTTATTGTGGAATAAAGTCTATCTTGTTGTGTAAGAACCAAGCGAGCATAGGTAGAACCAGAACCTATGGATACATAATCATTATTAACCTTATATAGATAGGGAGATACTTCGTTATTTTTCCCAGTTGTTCCAAAACCCATACGGTAGAGATATGAATCTTCGTTTTTTGGTTTTACCGCTACTAGTGAGACGGGAGTAAAAAACAATCGTGCTCCACTATATCCACACAGGAATGAATGGTTGTAGTTGTATATTCTATGCAAATTCGTCAAAATACCATACATTTGGGTTCTAAATCCTGATTCTAATTCAATTTCATTTTGTAAGTTTTGCCCAAGTTCATCAACAAATAATTCAATTTGTGAACTATCTCCAGAGGCCCCCATACCTGCATGACTATTTATTTTGAAAACTTTTTTTATAGTAGTTTTGACTTTTGATGATGTGCCTTGGCTATCACTTGCTAAAATAATTCCATCTTTAGACTTTATGGATATCACGGTAGTCATAGATCTTATTACATAACATGAATTGTGTTATATGGATTCCTTTGACCCCTTAAATGTTGAATCATCCAAGGATGTGGTGACCATGAATTTGTCCTAAACTTCTTGTATTAGTTAATTGGAAACTCGAAGGATTCTAATATTATGGTCAGTAAATATATTAACTTGATTATTTTCAACTTTAGTGATTTTCATGTATTGTTACATTGATGCCTCTGATAATTCTCATGTGATAAAAGATGAAACATATAACAAATCCAAAAGAATCTTGATGATTTTATGACCCGATTGCCTTCATCAAAGGATAGGTAACTGCTGTTGGAAATGGTATCAAAGGTTTATTACAAGCGGTGCAACGCCATGTAAACAAAATCCGAAAGTGATCCCAAACTACAATTTTCAACACTACTGGCTCCAACAATAGAGCAGAATTTAGAATCAAAAAGGCTAGAAGATAACAAAGTATTCAATGATATTGCTATTGGTAGAAAATAGTGTAATTGTTTAATGTTATTATTAACGGTGTATTCCGTGCCGCACTTTGAAGGGCAGCGGTATAGCCATTTAATGCATATAAATTTGAAATAGAACGGGACAACGAGAATTATCGAATAACAATTACTTTAGAATTAATAGAGAGGGATAACAATTAATTTGGGGATGAAATGTCCTCATTGCAATGGTTTATACATTCCTAAATTTATCGAGTCTAATCATTACCCGAAAAAGAATAATTCGTGGTACAAATTGTATCATCAGAAATGTGTTAATTGCCATTTAATAATAGTGGCTATTTACGAATTCAATTTGAATGAATTTGAGCCCGATCTAAAAAAGAGAATAAAGAAATTCAGATTCTTAAAATGTACTCTCGCTTAACCTAGTAGTATAGTATCATGTTAGTTTTGTTTGTGGTAAATTATTAGAGATGGATATCCTACTAGTCAATAACCACCTACCAGATTTCTAAATTCGCCATTGATAAATTCAGTGCCAGGAGTAATTAACTTTATAAACTCTTCATAAATATCTTGACATTCTTTATCTTTTGATATTTTTTCTACAACTTCAGTACGATGTTTTCGACCTTTGTATGTTACCATATTTATCCATATCTCTTCTTCGTCAGTGTTGATGGGGATGATTCTGCTTAAGTTAATGAATCCAGGTATTTTTTCAGCACTTATTAGGCCAAAGCACTCATAACATACCTCCTCTTTTTTAAGCAACTCAATCAATCTATTTGTAACATGCAACAGTGATTCATGATTTTTCTTGGGGACTCGATAAAATACAAATTCCACATAATTTTTAGTTTCTTTATCGTTTTCTGATGAACCCATGACTATCATATATGTTCGATCATAAAAATAAAAGAATTACCCCTCAAGGGGTAATAAAGTCCAATTTGTGGTCCAGATGATAGATCGGTAAGATAAATATGATAAAGCGGGGTCAAATCCAGCCCTCGCATTTTTTCTATGAGGACTCAACCTTATGTAGCAGTTAGCGGGTTTAATTCACTCTTAAAGCGAGTCTGATTTATGCTTATGAAAAACCGTATTTGACATGACATTGACGGATTAAAGGTGTTTCTACACATGAACATTAAACAGGTGTGCCCTTTTAAGATACAAGACATGGTCAGATAGTCCATTGATTACTCTTGATTTTGGTAATGATTTATGTATCCAATTGCCTAACCGGACTACTATGCTTTTATTCTATTGGTGATAATAACAATATCAAAAAGTATGACAACGATAAAGGTAGATAAGGATATTGTTACTTTGATTAATGTATTTACTGTCGATCCTTCGAGGCAACAACAACTAGTAGATGCTCTTATCGAAACCACTAAGCAAGTATGGCGTCTACAAGATGGATTCATTTCAGCAAGTATTCATAAGAGTAAGGATAGAACGAAGGTGGTAAATTACGCACAGTATAAGGGCAAAGAAGCATTTGACAAGAGACTTGATAATCCGGAGGCCATAATCCGCATGAATAAAGTATTATCTATGGCAAAAGCAGATGGTAATTTGTACGATGTCGTTTTTACAAATGCAAGAGAATAGGCATACAAGTTCTCATATTTTATATATAAATGAAAAATACCTACTAGATGCAACATAGTTTAATTGATGTTTAGTGAAATGCAGTTCCTTATATTGAGAGGAATCGTGGATTCAATTCCTGCCCTCCCGCGCCTTGAACTTTTACGATATGAATGTTTTAACTATTTGTTGAAATATCTCTATTACCGCAAATAGAGTTTATAAATTGATTTTTCTAAAATAATTAAATTCTAAGTTATAATGTTGAATAATCTATAGGGTATTGTATCATTTTTTCAATCTGAGATAGTATGCAATAAAATTATTTAAAAAATAAAGAAATTAATTCTTTATTATTTTGTCTGCTGGGTGAATGTCGGTAACACGTACAGCTTTTAGTTGATTGTTAGCAACAAATATTGGGTCAAGTACAAACGAGCCTACATTTTGTATATTATTGCCAGGGTTGAGTGTAAGCGGGCTTCCAGTCAGCGCATTGGTTCCTGTGAACTTGCCTGGAAGGTTCGACATTACTGCTCTATCCTTGCTTACAGCAACTTCGCCTGGCGATTGGAATGTTATTGAGGTTACCGCTGGATTGGGGCCACATGGTCCTGCTGGATTAACTGCAAGAGATACATAGTGATTGTGCCACCTTGGGTCATTCTTATTTCTTTGATCTTCGCTATCTAGTACACCTTTATGAGTAGTACTTACTATAATGGCATTCAACCCTTGCGTGGTCAATATACCATACCCGAAGGCACCACCATCACTGTTAGCTGGGATGTGACCATGTGCTTCTAAAATGGCTTGTACTTTATTTGCAGCTTTGGCGACTACAGCCTATCAATATCAAGATAATCTTCACTGGCTTGTGGCACTGCATTTGAACTTCCGCTATTACTACTACCCACCATTCCTTCAAATAGGTTATATCCTGGGATATTTTCTAAACCTGGCAATCCTGTAGACTGTGCATTTGAGGATTGAACTTGCACATACGATACCAATCCGGCAAACATACTGCGCATACCTATTGTCATTATGAAGATCTTTGAATTTAAATTCATTTTATTCACTATGTAAACTAATTTTGTATATATTTGGAATTCTTCTTAAAATCTAAAAAAGTAGAATATATCAACAAGATATAGAAAACGAACAGATTATTCAAAGGAAAGTAATTCTATAACACAGTTAGATAAGATAAAGAATAGATCTGCATGGACGTTTACCTGAGAATCATAAACGTACGAGAATTTACATCATTTAAAAAAAAATATAAATATAAATATAAAAATCTGCTTTTTACGGCGTATTTGAGATCTCTGCTATCTTTATTGCGTTAACGAACTTACATGTCCGTCTATTGTGTACGTTATAACAAAGGGCTTTCCCTCTAAATTGTGGAATGCTAAAGCGTTACCTGGAAATACAAATGAGCCTGCGTTAAATGGGGATTCTGTAAATTGTTTCATCACTGATGCCGCAAATTTGCCATTCCCAAATGGAGCATTTAATGGTTCGCCTGTTTCAGTCGAATTTTCTCCTGATTTATACATGTGCAACATAACTACTTCAACCGGTTGACTAGCTGTAAATGAAGCTATACCTGAATAAATCTTTCCGTCATCTCTGAGCGGAGCTGCAATAACAATTTGATGAGATTCATGTCCTGGTAACGGATCTTGAATAGACTGAGAAGTATTTTGAGTAACAAAGGGAGTGGATTGTTCTGATTGTTGTTGTGCCGATACTGGTTCTGAAAGTTGTGTAACCAAGGCGAATACGCTAAGCAAAGCAATTGTAGTTAATGATATGACGAATTTATTCATCTAGTGTGATTAAAACCCAATATATATAAATAATTCGCAATAGCGTACTGCAAAGTGTATATATGTAAGCGCGATGATTTGAATAAATACTCGGGATACTAAAATTTAATAGGCGGGTAATCTCTCCTGGCTATTTCGTATGATGCGTTGATTGTTCCTAAAAGCTTTTTTAATTGATTGATTGTGTATTAAGTTTTTCCATCATCAATAAATCTGGAATGTTTGATTTTGTGCTAATGAATGTAGCTCTCTGCACATATTCCTACTACTGTGATCCTGAATCCTGTTTCTGAATTTATGTCCTATTATGGAGTTATTGTTTTGTATTATATTTTACTGTATAAGACCGAATTAATTCCTACATAGATTTTCCAAAATCCCAAGCGGCGAAAAACTTGGGTGTAATTTCAATTACAATCTGTACTCCTTTTCTTGTATTTTCCATAATCATATTGGCAAGAGGATGGTTCGTTGTACCTAAATATTTTATATTTATTTTCTCTACAATTGGTATGTTCCAATTTATGTCTTCAGATATCCTCGCTGCCCCTCTTCCTTTCACTCCCTTATACGGAAAGTTCAGATCATCAATCGAGAAGTAAATTTTTTCCGGATCTCTATGTATATTCTGAGCTTTCTTGGTCATTTTTTGAGTCGATACATAAATCTTGGCCGATTCATTGTCATACAGAAACCAGATTGGTTGAATAATCGGATAACCTTCATCGTCGATTGTAGCCAACTGTAAGTTGAGTTTACTTTCAAGAAAGCTATTGACCTCCATCTCTGTGACTTTATTTGGAATATCGGGAAAAGCCTGAATTAATTTCAATGTACATAGGTGTCCTCTATTTGATATAACCTTTCCTTAAATTGTTAGAATATTGGAGAACTGTAATTAGTTAACAATTTCCAAATAATTATTTGCGCAGAGAACTTGTATGAGAAGAACAACTCTCAAAAATAGGAAAAAGCTTTGAAAATCGGTACTGACCTCGATGGCATTTACGATCTCATTAGCCTCCAGGATGAGTGTAGTAATTGTCGATAGTGCAGAAGCAACAGGAATCGAAACCTGTCCAGATAATTGGACATTTCTGCTCGATGGCTTTAAACCTGAATATTTTGATTGTAGAAATGATACTGAAAATTCAAACGGTAATGCTGATGATCCCATACCTCCATCTCAAAAGCTTCGGTCAAAACATAAACTGCAATAAACCGTATCCGAACTAACTTCGTATAAGATTCAATTCCCGCACTTCCAAGCCCCTGTCTTAGAGTGATTATTAACTTTGTTTTTAGTTAATTTTTTTTACTGGTATATTAAAAAAGAGATTTGTAATCTTGTTTATATACCTATAAAGTTTGTCCATTCTGTGGAGTGAGCAAGTTAGAATGACGAGAGAATTTTGTTGCGATAAATTTAAAGAAGAATATGAAAGTGAATGCATCAGACATGATACAGAGATTTTTAAGTATTCGGGAGATCATAAAGGTGTCTACTATCTAATGTTTGAAGGCAATATTGCCAGTGCGCCTTTAGTATTTTGTCCCTATTGTGGTAAGCGACTAGTTTACATCCAAAATACTTAGAACTTTGTCATTAAAACGACCATCTCCAGCATCAAGAAACTACTTAAAGAGCGTAAAAGAAATGAGCCAGAAAACCAAGATAATAACTTTATTCAATCTTATAACAATAAAATAGTGAATCCACAACATAGACAATTTGGATTTTGAATAATATTATAATAGTGTTATTCCTGTTATTTTCATCTCTTGACTACAGAGTTGATGATTATTTCATACTTGATACTTTGATTAGTCAATCCCATTATCATTAAAGATTCATATTGTTGTTAATTGTTTTTAATTGGCAATATAATTGATTTGTGACAAATGCAACACAGAATATGGTTGGGAAGAATCTCTCTACGATACAAAACTACATTGTTTTGTTTGCCCCAAGTGTAAGACTTAGTAGTAATGTAACTACGGGCCTGGTCTATTCAAACATGACTTCAAAAATCTTTGCTAAAGCACAACTATTAAGCAATATTAAATTTGAATAAATATTATTATTGCATTGAACTGATGTTCATTAGATTGGATGTGGTAAGGGTAAGTAGTAAGTTCAGCTACATTTCCTTCATAAAATACATGATGATATTTCACCGTGTAACTAAATAGTTTCATTAATTGTCTTATTGTCTTTGGTTTACACTTTGATAAAAAATATGTTCTAAAACCTATTGATGATTTGGAATCTGGCTCTAGAACGTTATCAATCGAAGGGTCGTTCTAGTCATTCTAGTCACTGATCGCAGGTTCCAAATAAAGCGGTTCATCGTTGATTGGTCCCGCGTAAAGATCAATCTATCCAAGGTTATTATTATTACCCTATCGTCTTTATTAATGCCGCTTCTTGGTTTCCTTTCCTTAGAGGGCGATCGTCTTCAAATCCATTATCATGACTTTGTTGTTAAGATTCGCATAATAGATAAAAATCCTAGTAATAGTTTCGGTCTTACTTTATCTGTCTCAAATAATCCAACTAGTCTGCATTCATCTACCTTCTACTTACTACTTATTGATAATGCACTTCATGAATATTTAATTGCGACGTGCTGGTCGATTATTTATTCGTAGAATACAAAAGGACCAGGTTCAAATCCCGCACTTTGCATCTTGTAAGGATATGACTTGTTTTTTCTTTATTATGTGTGATTTAGTGTTAAAATTTTGCTATTATTAGATTCAATAAAGTGCGATTAGATCGAAATAAAAAAATGAATTAATAATTTGTTATAGTTCATATTACTATTTTTATAATTAATTATATGAAATATCCAAATAATACTAATCTTACTAGAAATTAATTAAAAATATATATCATTTAAGGAATATTTATAAAAAGGTATGATACAAAGTTTTAATATTGGAATACAATGAACTAGGAAAAAGGATATTGGGTATGGATTCTGCAGTAAGGTTTGTAACAATATTTGATACTAAGGATGAAAAGATTCTATATTCGGAGCATAATCCAGGAACTACAAATTTATTATCAAAAGAAGAAAGTCAGGAATCCTTGCAGTTAGCTATTAACGCATGGAAAACAAGAAGCAAATTGACTTCAAAGATAGGAAAAGGAAAATATGTTTTAGCGGAGTACGAAAAAATTAAGCGTATAACCATGCCATTTGATGAGAGTCACCTGCTCTATATTACAACTGACGTGGGGTCCAATTCTCTTGATCTAATTGACAAGATAAGGAAATTATGAAATTAACGGCTTCAAATCCCGCCCTTTACGTTTTTAGATAATTAGAATAAAAAATTTTGACATAATTGCTATTGCTATTACTATTGCTATTGGTATGAGTTAGAATGCTACCAGAATTTGTTTTGTTGGTTGTATTTTGCCTTTAGCCAGGTGACTTATTTAGAAATTGTCAATTATTTCCAAAACTAAGGCGTTATGATTCATGAAATATTTAGGGCAATAGTCATTGTTTATTTGACATGAAGAAAAAAAGAATCTGGTTCAAATAAATCGAATCATCCTTGTTGATCCGAATAAAAATCAATACCAAATTTTTCTTTGTTTATTGGACTTCTATTTTTACCCCATGTTAGATCCAAATAATAGGTGATGCTCTAAATGATATTTATAACCTTGGGACTTTCATATCTCTTATCATATTTACAACATCTTTGAGAAATGGGTAACATCAGAATAGCACTTCTGATTCAACAGGACTTAAAATGCTTTTATATGTCCAGATTATATGAACAATTTAATGGATACTAATATAAAGATACTCGCAATAGCACTTGTTGCAATATCAATTGCAGTGGCCCCATCATTGGTCGTCAATAAATCCGTAGATGCTGCTACACATTATTGTGCAGATGAAATAGGAAAGTCAAACGCATGGATAGAAGGATGTAAACAAGGTTGGTTTGATCATAACCATTGCAAAAGTTACAACCCAGGAACTGGTGAGGTAGCCAAGGGATATAAAGTTGGATGGAATAAAGGAGAATGCAAAAGCTCCCCGCAATATTGCACAGAATACTCTGGAAAGTCTCAGAATTGGATTAAAGGGTGCCAACAGGGCTGGTGGGATCATAACCACTGCTGGGGATATTCTCCGGGATCAGGGGATTATGCTAAAGGATACAGTGTGGGCTGGACAAAAGGTCACTGCAAGTAAATAATTTATTTCATCTTTTTTTCTTACTAGGATCAAAAATCTTGATGGTTCTAGTTCTAGATGGTTCTAGACCAAATGGATATACCTATGTGGTTTCAGATCATTTTATTTAATACTCCAGAATCAGACATGACCAGTCAAGAATTTACACCTTCTTAAAATAATACCTAACGAGATAGCGAATATCTGCAGGAAGGATCGGGTTCAAATCAAAATTCACGTTAATCTTTACATTTTTTCTCATTGCAACTATACTCAAAGTCTTTTCAGTCTCTGATTGAGTGGACTACAGAAAAATCAGAGAAATATTAAGAATTTAGGGGTTAATTGAAGACTAGAATTTACTGTACAATCATACTTAATTACTTCACATGATTGGTTGTTAAGGAAATTCAATAAAATTCATTCTAGTATTGTACTTTATCAATTATTTGCCCTCAAATCTCTCCCAGCGGATAAGAGTTTGTCTCTACATTTCTGAAAATTAATCCAGATTCAAATAAACCTGTCAAGTTATTCGACGTGTTATTAGAAATCAAGGTATTGATTATAGATAGATTACCATCAAAAGTATCATTATGGCGATTGTTGTTTCCATGCAATGAAATGTCCTTTTTGATAAAATCTAATAGTGTGTCTTTATATCGTCTTCTACTATTCCATTCAAATAATAGTTTTTAGGGCCAGATGCTTCTAATGATAGACAACAGATATCAGAAATTATTGGATTACTATAAATCTCTTTTAGTGAAATAGTATCATTCTATTTGATATAAATGCCTGTAACGCCTCTTATACCATTTAAAACTAATTCATATTCTAGTGTCGTTTTTTAACGAACTTTCTTTAAATAATGAAATGCCATTTGCCTCTGTAATTACAAATGGTATCTCTTGACTCCATGCTATTTTTGCAATGAATACTCACTGAATTGGATGGTCAACATCGTTTTTTGTCCCCTCAATTTCATTTGTTGTTGTATTTGATGTATTTACGGATAAAGTAGAAAAAATTAGAATTACAACTATAAATCCAAGCGACCCAAGCCATACATAAGATGTTTTTTTTTGTAAACATGGTTGTTAAATAATCTCTTTGTATTGAAATAAACATTTTCTAATAGCGGTAAAAGTCTTTAATAAAATAGACGAGCCGGCAGCAGACTAGTATTTTACAAGATAGTAAGCCACTCAATATACCGGCGGTCCTAGTTCAAAGTAAAACAAAGCAAGTGTAATCTTGATATGATATAGATCTAAATATCAAGTTACAATAACATACTTTCATCTAGAATTAGGATTTAATTTCCTGATACTTATCCATTTTAGTAGAAACGTAATCATTTTATAGATTTAATAATTATAAACTTGGATTGGTGATAAAAAAAATATAAAAAGAATGTGTTAGAGTTGATTCATTTAGTTACGACGGATTTGTTCTATTTCGAACCTTTTATATCATCCAGTGGAATTAACTAATAATCTATCTAACTCTTCATCAGCAAGTTGACATTCGTTTAAGGCTTCATCAGTGTTATCATTCTCTAGTTGTTGAATACATTCTTCCAAATGGGTGTCTACAGTTTCTAATGTTGGTTGTTCATTGTCTGTTTGACTTGAACTAGATTGATCATTGTTAGATTGATCATTGTTAGATTGATCTGTGCTGGCAAATACTGGACTGACAGAACCTACAGTGGTTGCTGCTGATGTACCAATCATCATTACGGAAAATGCTACAATAAAGATGCTTAAATTTTTAATTTTGTTCATCATGGGTTATCCAACCCTTAGGTAAATAAGTATTTTCATTTATCAAAACATCATTGTAGCCCGTGTATCCAATAATTAGGAAAAATCCGAAAAATCAAGCTTAATATCACTAATTAACCTGCTCTGTTGCATGATTCGTCCAGATTACAAATAATTCATATTTCATGTCTCTAAGTAGACATAAACTTGTTATACAGCGACGCTTTAAGCATCAGCTCTTGCTTCATATTTTCCATTTTGATAGAATAAACATATTCTC
>JBGTFK010000179.1:0-4094 GCA_041747305.1 Candidatus Nitrosocosmicus sp. | reverse complement strand
GTATTCCTTAGAGAAAGACCCAGAAAGTACAGATGCTAGCATAAACCATATCATTTGGTCTAGTTCTGCTCCTTGTCTGATGTATCATAAATAAGAAAGGAAAAGATAAACTATAGCTTTTTCCTTAACTTTACAGAGCCATTATACATCAAAAAACATACTTAATGAATTCATCTATCCACTTTTTAACTTAGGTTATATAGACAGTTTAAAAAGCGAAATCGATAGGAGACCTCGTATCTACTTTCCAGTGATCGATTTATCAAACGAAGAACAATCTATTAAAAATAGTAATTTATTCCATTTAGACAAAAAGAATAATTTATTTGAAATTAATAATAAAATTAATGTAAATCTTACAACAGATAGTGATAAAACACAGATTATTTCTGAAATCGAGGAGACTAAAAGATATTATTCTGAGAGTGGCAATTTGGTTACATTAAGATTTGCCGACATAGATAGAAAAACATCAATTGAAGAGGAAGAAGAAGAATGGAACAAGACTGCAGAAGAAATTTTTGACAAATACTATTCTGAATATATTTCAGAGAAAAGTGATGAAGATAAGAATGAAGCTATATTTAATGAGGAACAGAAGAAATCACCCACCTCGGAAGAATATCCTCACATAGTCGAAAACCATGATGAATTGCAAGATATCGAGATATATGATATAAAAAATTTTGATATCACACCACAAATACCAAATAAATTATTCTATGAAGAAGAAAAGAATAAAATAATATATTCATGTTACTATTGTGAATTCAAAGCAGACGCTAGATTTGACTACGAAAAACACGTAGTTCTCACACATTCTAAGGGATTGGCTTATCCTGACCTGGCCAGCATTGCAAAAGATGGGTTAAAACCACAAGGAAAACCCTGGGAGGAGGGAATGTGATTGCCTAGAGAGTGAATATGTAACACAGCAAATCCACCAAATACTAATTATTCTGCTTCAACCATCGAGGTCTAGTAGTTTAGAAATGATACCAGATCTCTCTTTTTTGGTATTAATAAAATACATGACTTAAATACAATGACCTTTTCTTTCTTGACTTTTAATACTATGGTAAATTGCTATTCTCTCATTTCTTCACTTCTGCAATATCTTTTTAGCTTTGAGCTTGATTAAATGCAATATCTGCAATGCAATTGTCAAGAGTAAATCATCGTTCTAATAGGAAGAAAATAGATGAAAGAAGAGAAAAGGTGATGATGCTATTGACTAGGGGGCTTAAAGGATATCAGATTGCAGAGGAACTTCAGGTTGACCCTGCTACCATAAGCAGGGATATCCGATATCTTTCAAAGGAATCCAATAACAATTTGAAATCTCTTGTTAAGGAAACATTGCCCTTTCTTTATCAATCGTCAATGGAAGGTATTAGAAATGTCTTAAATGAATGTTGGAATATTTATCGGAGTGATAATGAATCCATAAGTTATCTTCACAAGTTAAACTCATTGAAGCTAGCCAAAGAATGTAATGAGTCCTTATTCAAAATGGGTAGCAGAAGGTCCCTGCCTTGTATATCTAAAGGAATTAGAGTAGAGATTAGAGAAAATTGAAGATCATAAAAAAGAAAACACTTGACGACCTGTCAAAGAAATTAGATAAAGCAGAAGGACATGCGAAAAAGATTGAAGAAATTAATTCAGACGTAGAGGAGCGTGCGAAACTGCAACGTTTTGATCTTTGTCATGTAATTAGAATGGAGAAATATATTAGACAAGGAGGAAATCCAGATTTTGGAAATTTAGATGCTACAGAACAGACTGCTGAGGAATTTGAATATCATTTATCACATTGTTTGAATGACTATACTCCTGAGGAACGATATAAAAAGAGAAAAGAGATGTATTATTTCCACCCTTCTTATATTGAAATGGAGAAACTAGATTATTGGGAAGATAAAGCAAGGGCCAAATATTGTACTGGTCAACAATGTATTCCAGAATGTCCATATTACGAAGTAATGGGGAGAATAGAGGATGAACAAGTTATTGAAGAATTTGTTGACGGTACAAGGATCATCGAAATTGACGATTATAAGAAGGAACTAGGGGAGGATTTAGTAAACTCAATTATGGATCAATAGAATTCAAATGCATAGAAAACCTCATACATATGGAGACCTAGGTAAGTTTTTCATAGAATTTTTAATGGAAGGCTAAGATAGAGAAAATGTATCTGATACAAGAATACATACAAGTGTTCGTCAAAATGGAATTGAATTGAACCTGTATCAAACATTCAAATTAATTGCTATCTTCGAATAATTACTGATAAAGATTTACACTGTGAAATTCATGATAGAATATTTGGAGGAATTAGTGTAGTCCGTTCTCGCCTAATAGGATAAGACCTACTTATTGTAATATGAATAAGTATCTGAAGTTCCGATAATGCCTTGATAAGTAAAGTATACAGCAAAATATCAAATAATGTAATTTTGAACTCAATAGATTAATATAATAACAATAAAAAGTTGGCTATAGTAGTTTCAAGGTTCAAACAAAAAAACTCTTATTAAGAGTTTATAACGTTTGGCATTTTACCTTGGATGTATGAGGAATGTATCGTTTCATCAAGTATGATCACATCCAATCGGACGATCCGAGAACTAGATATGGCGATATCAAATAACTAAGGAACGAGGAGAATGCAAAAGCTGCACTACCAAAAATTAGACAATAATTAAATAGAAAAACTAAATTTATCTTCATATAGTACATTAATTGAAGAATGAAAATGAGAATTTAATAAAGAAACTTGATGCTTATGATAAATCTCTTGGCCCTATATATCGTGGAGCTATTCGAGTAATAAATGACACGTCAAATCCTGATAGAATTTCTCAATCTGCTAATTCAATAAGAGAAATTACTAATATTCTGTTCAGAGGCGAGAAGTCAGTTGAAAGAAAAGATGCCTCAAATAGATCAAAAGAAACTCTTTCTAAAAATATCCAAAAAAGGATCGATCCTATTGGAAATACTCCTGTCATATATAATGCCTTTTCAAAATTTAATTCGGAAATTCATAGTTATTTTCACAAGGTATCTCATCATGGGCCGACTAATCTTAATGAATATTTCGGAAAATTGGATCAGTATGAAGTAAAGCTAATGGAATTCTTAGCTGATCTTGCTCCTGAAATGGATATTATTGAAAAACTTGTTTTAGTCCGTAATCCTTCCAAGCACCATATAGATATTCTAAAAAATATAAAGTCAAGTGCTTGAGAGCAAATAGACTTACTTTGTATGTCTATACTATCTTCTGTATTCTCGCCCATAATTTTTCTTTGTATTCGTGTTATTTCGTTAGGTGAACAATGGACAATTTTAGTAATCTCTCTATAAGTTCGTCCTTCGCTTAATAATTTCCGAATTAAATCTTCCTTTTCCGGTGTTATCATATTGTAAAATATATGGTTATAAGGTTAGTTTATATACATAATAAAAAAATATCAGGCACTACTGATATTCAAAGTAATAGCATGATACTACTGCTATTTTCCACATTTTCTTGTTGTTTGCGCTGCAAAAACAACTAATTTAGCCTTATCCTAGACCTTAATAATTAATTAATCCAAATTCAGTCCGAAATCGAAATTATAGCAGGCATTACAATCTATTCGTTAATCTTGCTTGTGATAGACTGAACTCAAATCCTATGAAATGTTTGTGTTGGCTCTCTCTATCGCCTCCGTCATGGGCTTAAAATAGACAATTCAAAAGCATTTTTTAATACGAAAAAGATCTAGTGTTCTCATTTATTTAATGGATTCAAAGTCCCATAAACCCATACCATAACTTTTGATGTATGAAAAATTCTTTGTTTGTATTAGAACCATATTACCAAAAGGAACTTGATCCCCACGGATGTATTCAAGCAAATATGAGATATTCAGTAATTGGCTGGAGCTCGTATAAAGATCTGGCTCTGTAAAGTTAAGGAAAAAGCTATAGTTTATCTTTTCCTTTCTTATTTATGATACATCAGACAAGGAGCAGAACTAGACCAAATGATATGGTTTATGCTAGCATCTGTACTTTCTGGGTCTTTCTCTAAGGAATAC
>JBGTFK010000178.1:0-2487 GCA_041747305.1 Candidatus Nitrosocosmicus sp. | reverse complement strand
ATATAACGAAAACGATAACACTATAACGCTAGTCAGTGGACATAATTGGAATTTTGATAATAAAACTACTGCTTGGAAAGGTCCTGCCGAAAGATGGCTAGATGAATCCAGGGAATGGGTGGGCAGTAATTTCTTAGATATCCCGGCAAACTATCCGTTGCGGTTTAACAATAATCCATTTAACTACACCCATACAGAAGAAAATTATGTTGCCAACCCTAATGCCAAAATATTAATCGATTACGGACTCGACAATATCCCTAGGTACTATAGTCAGTATTTAGGCGCCATTGTGGCAACTTATGAAATGGATTACGGCAAAGGAAAGGTCATACATCTGGGGTTATGGGGTCATACAATTGTAGAAAATCAAGAATTTATAGACTTCCTTAATAACGAAATTATACCGCTATCACTTAACAGCACCTCATAATCAAATTCAAGTTCCTGATAGCTATTCCAACAAAGTATCAATTTTATTTTTGTAAGATAATAATTATTACTAGCATGGACCATCTCTGTTCACCTAACGGCTTCTAACTCCTTGTTATGATGATTTACAAATAGTTCTAGCCAATTTCTTACGTGCTTTAGTTTACAATTCTTTATTCTGCAAGGAAAATAATCGTCAAAACTTTCTGTTCCGTCCTTAATGTACTGCATCGTTCTCTCTATCAGACTTTTCTCCAAAGAGGAATGCACGTGATGATCTAGTTTCAGAAATCTACAAGCTTGTGGATACCAGGTTCCACCATCCATTGATACAGGGTGTTTCCCATGAATTCTGACAACTCATTTAATACTATGAAAACAAATGACAATTAGATCATCAAATTTGGCCATACTTGGATTAAATATAGTTTACGAGGATAAATTTGGTAATTGGAGTCACGAGCAGTAAATACTGCAACCGCTACATCGGCATTGTATTAATTTAAAGGTAGGTCACAATTCATTATGTGATTTAGTCTGACATCTTTTCTTCTTCTATAATAACTTGCAGTTACAATAAACGATTACATGTTACACTAGTAAGGAACGCAACATGATATCGCGAACATAGACCTATCCTCTTATAGACAATGGATCAAAAAGTAATTTTCATTGTACAGATAAATCAGTTTTATGATGATTCAGGGTCCACCACTTTGAGTATTACTTGTTGTGGTTTTTTTATCTTTGAAATGTACTTGTAAGAAGAAATCCCCTGTTCAGTTTAAATCAGCACACTTATTCATCATAGCCTTGGCGTATTCCAGTGCAATATGTTTCTGAATGTTCCTCAAGACAAACCAGTTGATGATACACTTTTTTGTAAAATATGCCATAGGAGCACCGGCGGATAAAAGTACTGTAACAGGATAATAGAACTACATCACATATAGTATGAATCTAAATATCCATCTGCTTGTATTACTAAAACCCTCTTTTGAGTCTGTATCAATTATGGATGAGGCATTACTTCGTGTTTCTTTATGGAAGATGTCTATACACTTATGACCTTCTAATTTGAGATGTACTATCTATTGCAATGACTTTGGTAGTGACCAGATAATCAATAACCAATATGTTATCCATGATTGTCATCCTTTCTTTGAAATCGATAGATAAGGTCTTAATCGCCTGTCAAAAGTTCGTTCTGTGGTAACTACGATACAAAAAATATCACAGACTTTCATCATCATCCTATTGTATTACAGGTTGCTAACAAGAAAGCAATCTATTGGTCTGTTAGAAGTCAGCCTAAACCATTTTTAACTATAAAGCATCATTTTATTACGGTTGACGAGAATATGGGTAAAACTTATTAGACGCGCATAAAGTTTTCCAATGATGACTGGTTCAGACTATCTCGGGTTTATAGATAATATACCGATCCGTAACAATAGAACTATTTTTTTCAACAAAGTATCATCTTTGTTAATCTTGTTAGTTATATTTAGCTTCTCGATATCCATGCTATGGTCAATCGACATTGCATTAGCTAGTTCAGATGATAATGGCGATAATGGTGATGAATCAACTAATACAACTGGTAAGAAGGTCGCACTCGTGCTGCCAGTTTTTACTTGGGCTGCATATCAAAATGGTTCATTCTATAATTTTTTTGAACTATATAGTTATGTACAGTTTGCCAATAGGCAAGTCAATATTACAATCACTAATAATACAGATATGCTAAAGAATAGACCCATGATCAATGGTCCATCGTTATATGTGCATAGTAGTCCCGGTGAGGAACCATTTATTCCATATATAGAATACATAAATTTTGTATCCAACCTTCTCAGAGAACAAAATATTCCTGCTATTAATCTTACTGATATAGATGTTCATCATGGTTATATTTTTAATCCTGATGGTACGAATGCATACGATGTTTTGTTTTTATTTCATAATGAATACGTGACCCAAGCAGAATATGACAACCTCAAAAAGTTTGTAGCAAATGGTGGTACTATCGTTTTTGGCGATGCGAATGTATTA
>JBGTFK010000177.1:0-15299 GCA_041747305.1 Candidatus Nitrosocosmicus sp. | reverse complement strand
AAGATCCAGATTCCCCTTGAAAGCCTACCTTGAAGGCATTCATGTTATAGGAAATTGCTTGTCATATAAAATTGTAAATGATTCTTTTCCATAATCAATTGAAACTTTCCTGTCTTCAAAGTTACCACAGGAATTGCATTTTAATCCTCCCGGTACTTTGCCAAATTCATTTCCACAAGAAAAGCAAATTGTGTACACAACTCCCAAGTCTCTGTCCTCTAACGTCAAATGAATTGAAGAGTTCAATAAGCTGAATACTCTTCCTCTTATAATATCGCCTACCTTAAAAACAAATTTACCTTTATAACTTCTCTCACGCCAACCTGAACCATAGTTTCCCCCTGAATTAGACATACGAGTAGAGGCTATCGCAGAAAAACCAGATTTAGAATATTTTTCATTGATATAAACAATCCTTACAGATATCATATTTCCAAACAGCATATCGATGTATCCAACAACAATATCACCAATCTTAGGTATCATAGGTGGATTTTTTTGTTTGACATTTAAAATACGATCGACCATATTAGCGCTAGATTTTCCAATAACAGAAGATCTAACCTCACCATCATCTATATAGGTGTTTTTACCCGCATCAAATTCCTCAATTATGGCTAACGATTTTCCAGGAATAATATGATCAATCTCATGAGTTTTATTCAAATCAAATCAAACGATATTTGTATTCTAATAGTTATAATTGTTACATTAACTCAGATATTTATTGGATCATTTCGAGCATATCTATTGCTTGTCTAGTTTCTTTGACATTATGAGTCCGTAGCAATGAGGCGCCATTCATCACGCAATACATCTCAGCAATAATTGAAGGAATTAGTCTTTCTTCCACATCTAAACCAAATAAAGATCCTATAAACGATTTTCTTGAAATTGAAACACATATTGGTTTTTTCAAAGACGTTAGTAATTTAATATTGGCAATTATATCGATATCACGCACGTACCAATCCATTCCCAGAGTTTTGGAATAAAATGGATTTAATCCTTCTTTTCTAAAAAAACCTATTGAAGGATCGATGATCAGTTTATCTTCGTCGATTTTAGATTTCTTCGCAATTCTAATACTTTCAGATAATAGTGAACTAGTATCCTGTATATCACCGTCACCATGAAGATTTTCCCTATCTGATAAGTAAGCACCAAGGATTACAGGTAGATCTTGTTCATAAGCCAGGCTGGGCATTCTTTTATCATATTTTAAACCAGTAACGTCGTTAATCGCATTCACCTCTAATTTCAATAAGGATCGGATTACGTCGGATCTAACTGTATCAACAGATATTGCAATATTGCTAATTTGTCTAATAGCTGATATGGCATTGTACAATCGTTTTGATTCGAGATCCTTTGGAACCAGTGTTTTCAAGTATGGAGCAGTTGACATACCACCAACATCCACTATATCGACCCCATTGTCCTGCATTCTAATGATTGTATCTTGAATCTCGTCTTCTTGACGTTTTATCGAGTCTTTGTAAAATGATTCGGGACTTACATTTATGATGCCCATAATCCGGGTCTTTCCATAGGGAGTGACTGAAATATTGCCCACAATTGTCAACAAATAAAATAGATTTTTTTCTTTTAAAAACATTCAGATCAGTCCATTCAAACTATATAATGATTATCAAATATAGACTAGGTATCACAAATTTTAGAGAATTTATTGAAAGACTGGTAAAGACCCAGAAAGTAAAATAAAAAGAATTCTCTATAAATACGATTAAATATTGCTATTAATTATGGCAATTGATTCAACAAATATCACAATCACCAGTGGATGAATGTTTAAGTTTTACATTGAATTTAACCAGTAAAAAGGGTCCTTTGATTCAGTCTACAACTGTTAGATCAGAGAAAAAGATACAATTCCATGGGATAGGTAGCAAATGTTAATATTCAATTCAATTCCTTTTCATGCAGCTTAAACATTACAGTTTATGAAAGCCAATTAATAACATAATATTAACCGCTTGAATGTTACCTTAAGCATAAATTGCAATGAAGGACCTTTGACTGTTTTACACAGGCCAATCATGAACTTGGTTTTTTGTTCTCGGTATTTTCGTGTATTGGCTGTTAATGCTAAGACGAGGATGCTTTGAAAAGCTTTGAAAAGAAACCACTAATCGACGGCATTATTTTTTCCATGATTAATTTATCAAAATCATCTGTATGTGGATCTAATGTAAAGATCAAGAGATATTCTAATCTATTTTTTTGATTTGTAATTGGTATTGTAATCCGCAAAATTTTTTCATAAAGAGAACAGGTATAATTTAGTTTTCCAAGTATATCTTGCCATCTTAACCTAGTATACTGCCTCGTAGAGGCAGTAATAGCATATTGCTCAGTTTCTTCATCGCTTAAAAGTGGAATTATTCCTTTACGTTCTGCAGTAGTAATGATTATTCCATGCTTGTCAGCAACCCCAATGAATCGTATTCTCGAATCGATTTCCACAATTTCATTGCAAAGGTTTTTGAATTCGGTAACATATTTTTCCATGATTTATTATTATTGGTGTTTTCAACAATGTATTATTTTAATTTTTTTCATACAGCATTTGTCCCTTTAGTTCAATTTTTATTATCCTTGAAGCTGGGATTGTTTGAAAATTTTCAGAAATTAAAATGAAATCTGACAAGGTAATTTGTTTATAATCTTCGTAATCCCTATATGTTACAAGATACGAAGAAGCATCATCTGCATAGAGTGCTTTACTGATAATTTCTTCTAATTTACCTTTCTTAGCCATTAATTACAATTTATTTACATGTCATTTATATACGCCATCAAACGGTCGATCACTAATCATGTTAGCCAAAATAATCGTACAAATCAATAGATTTGGATTGATTTGAAAATGTTTTCTCGGAATATTATGTTTTCACTGATCAGTGTTGAGTAAACTGATGTATGAATGCTATATACGGATACGGGTAGGTTTTTTATAACCTGTCGTATTGGTTAGTTCTTATCAATTCCATGTTATGTGTTTTTAATAGCATAAAAGTAGTGAACTATAGATTCAATGCTTCACAACCGAAGTTAGCCAGTTCTGAAATTAACAATAACATGTTTATCTCAATAACAAATTTTCAAAAGATTTAATATTGAACTTCGAAGTAATGTAATAGGAAGCTTCGTATGACTCACTGTATCGCAATGCATTCCTATAAGGGAGGCACTGGCAAGACCACTATAGCTGCAAACACCGCAGCATTACTTGTTAAAATGGGGAAAAAGGTTGCCATACTGGATTTAGACGTCTATGCACCCAGTTTACATAATTATTTTAAGATAAATCCAAAAAAATGGATAAATGACTTTTTGGATAATAATGCAGATGTTTATGAATCAATAATTGATATGACTGAAATTCTTTTTAAAGATGACCAAAAGCAGAACAATTTTACAGGGAGACTCTATACAGGATTCTCCAATCCTAGTAGAGACGCGATATTTAAATTTGAAATGGGTAATGGAACAGACTATTGGAAAAAACAGTTTAGGAAATTAGTTTTTCTTAGAGAGCAAATTATTACCAAGCTCGATACAGATTATATCATTATTGATACGAGTCCAGGAATAAGACATTGGTCCATTAATGCCCTATCAATAGCTGACAAATTAATACTTACTATGAAAATGGATGATTTGGATATTGAAGGAACTAAAAAACTGTTGTTTGAAATTTATACAACATTTGTACGATTTGGTGCTATTTCTTATATATTGCTCAATAGGATATCAGGATATTGTATTCCGGCTACCACGTGTGATTCAAATATCGAAGAAAACCAAGATCATAAGAAAGTTTTGGAAGAACTTCATGCCGTTACAGGTGCAAACTATCTTTCCCCACTACCATGTTATTGCGACATACAATTTAGTCCTAGAGAGTTTTTGACAGTAATTAACAATCCAAATCATCCATTTTCTTTAAAATTAAGAAGCATCATAAGCGAAATGGTAAATAATACTTAATAACAAATATTAATTTTAAATTAGAGAGCATATCAGTAGAATTACAATAGAATGAGCAAGAAGAAAAAGAATTCAGATATTGATAGTAACAAGAATAACGCTTCTAACAAGGATGATAATAACGATAATAGTTATTTTGCAAGAGGTCGTAAGAAAAGAAAACAATATTTAAAAATAATAGTTCCTGTTGTTGTTGGGATAGCAGCTCTTGCGATTGTGTTAGCAATATTTTTTCCCAGTGAAGATGTAGCAGCCAAATATGGCGCTCTAGGATCAGCACATGAACATGCAGCAGTATTGATTAACCTAAATGGTACAACCTTGGACCTAGCACAACAAAAATACATGGTGAGGTCCAACTATATTCATGTAGAAAGCTACAATGGTACGCTAGATGGAACAACTATCCATAAACACTCGTCTAATGTTCCAATGGGTGAATTCCTTAAGAGTATCAGAATGGACGCTTCCGATGAATGTTTCATTACAGATAGTAACCAGCGCTTCTGCGATGACGACCAATATAGACTAAGTTTCTATGTTAACGGTGAAGAAACTCAAGATATAATGATCTATGTACCAAACGATGACGACAGAATATTGATAACATATGGGAAGGAAAATACAACTGAGATAAATAGACAACTACAAGAATTAAACAGTCTTCCAATCAATAAAATATAATTATTTCCATTTTTTTATTAGAATATTTATCTTATTCATTGGAAAGTAAAATGATGGTCATCTTATCAATTCAACTCAATTCAATTCAACTGGAAGTGCAGGATTATTACCCCATTCTCCCCAAGAACCTAGATACATTCTTACATTTGGATATCCAAGTTGTTTAAGAGCAAGATAAGTATTTGCAGCTCTGTAACCACCTTGACAATATGTTATAATTTCTGTTTCTTTTGATATGAAGGAATATAACCTTTCCAAAGCGTCAAATTTCAAGAATTTCTCATTGCTAAGATTATTTGACCACTCAACATTAACGGATTTAGGTATATGGCCCCGGTGAAAAGCACGAGCAACAGATCCGTTGTACTCAGCCTGGGAACGGCAGTCAACAATTATCGTATGCTGTGAATTTTTCTCAACACAGTTTTTTACATATTCTAAATCAGCTGATACAGCCCTATTCGTATAAAAATTGGATGAGGAATGTAAATATCGATTTGTCTTCATTTCAACTGGATACTTAACTTTTGACCAGTTTTCAAACCCACCGTCTAATATAAATGAATCAAGATGAGAGAAATAATTCAGTAGCCAAACACCCCGTGAAGCAGTAGGACCTGAAATATTATCATAAAAAATAACTCTATTTGATGGATTAATCCCTAGATAATTTAATAGTAAACCCATTTGTTTTTCAAATTGCAAAATTCCCATTGTAGAGGTATCAAACCAATGGAAATGCATCAAATCGATATTAATGGCACCAGGAATATGACCCTTAGCATACTCAGCAAATGATCGGGTGTCAACAAGTATCAAATCAGAGGGTTGACCCTGGAGTAAATCAAGTAAAGATTCACCATTTATAACGGTGTTCAAGGACCTAAGTATACATAATCCTATAGATAATGCTTTCTAGAAGCCCAAAGATAAATTTGAAAAAGTTTTTAATAAAAAGTACTAGAATACATAACGGGCAAGAAATGGCAAGAAAAGCGGCAAAGGCAAAATCAGAGGAGAACGGCCTTCCCGAATGGGCTGACAATGAACTGAAGAATGCGAAATTTCAAATATTAGACACGATTAATAGAACAGGTTATTTTCTAGACATCAATGAACAAACTAAAAAAGCAGATGTCCAGCTCTACGAATCACTACCCGACGGTAGAACAATAATTGAAGAAATTGATTTAACAGATGATTTGAAGGTTTCAGAACTTATGAAAGGTTTTGTATATGAGTATAAAATCAAAATATCGAAAGCCAAACTGAGTGATCAGTTATGTGAATTATTAAAAACCAAGTATCAAATCGACATGGATGAGATTTTTAAATTTGATTTGGAGAGTGCACAAATGATGGATGTAGAATCAGATTTTGATCCAAATAAGAAGGACAAGGATGAAGATGAAGAGGAACAATAAATTCAATTCATCCAAGATTTTTACGAAATTGGCTCTCAATAATTGAATCAATTATCGCAGGAAAACAACATTTGAACGGTACGGATAATCCAGATATAGTGGGTACAAAAATTTGAAAAGAATCAGATGCTAAAGAGTTTAATACCGCCTTGGAAACCTTTTCCGGATTTAACATATATTTCATCGGGGTTTTATTATTAAAATACTCATTATTAAAAAAATTGGTCTTTACACCAATTGGACTTATAACAGATATCTTTACACCTGTTTTTCGTAATTCACGGCGTAAGGACTCAGAAAAACCCAACATGGCAAATTTTGATCCACAGTATGCGGCCATCCCAGGTATACCAAAACTGGCAGCTAAGGAGGCAATATTAATTACATGACCACTATTTCTCCTGATCATTGAATCAAGAAAAATTTTTGTAAAATAAATCATGCCAAAATAATTAGTGAAACTGACTTTTTCGATTTCCTCAATGGACGTTTTTTCAACCTTCCTAAATATACCAATCCCTGCATTATTGATTAAAACATCAATGTACCCATATCGTTCAAGTATTAGATCACCAACGCGCTTAACTTCTTCCTTTTTGGACACATCACAACTTAGCGGCAGTATTTCAATGTCCCTTTCCTTCATAGATACGATAGAATCATTCAATCTATCAATATTTCTGGCTATTAGAATCAAGGATTTCAAACCAAATTGTGAAAAATCACTTGCAATGCATCTACCTATTCCGCTTGATGCACCAGTAATAAGGACTATCTTGTTTTTTAGTAGGTCTGTTAATATCTTCACAATATAAAAAAGAAATAATCATTATTTAAAATACTATCAATCAGTTCGACTATCAGGTGTAGTGGAAGAGGGGGAGCTAGATTTTGAATAATTAGTTCCCAATGCTAACCTCATCAATGCAATCCACATTATTACTAACGGCAAATAGTAAGAAGCAATCCTCCATGCGATTATGACGTTTAATTGATCGATATCATTTACTATGTTACCAATTTGCGCAACGTTATTCAGTTGATTGATATATGCCCATAATCCCCATTCAGATAAGCCTGAACCTCCTATTGTGATGGGAAGGGTACCCAAAATTGTAGAAGAAGCTGTAGCCATAAATGACAAAAATAGACCTATGTAAATATCTACAGAATGTGTTAAAACTAGAAATGAAAGACCTTGGAAAATAAATGCGACCACTGTAATTGCAATGCCCACGGAAAATATTTTTACAGATTTAAATGAACTAAAGTTTTCTCTGCTCATTATGCACAAATCATCCAATGCTTTATTCACAGAATTGATCCCCCGTTGAGCTTTTTGTTCTGAAATAAATTTTTTTGCCAAATTCAAAGAAAATGAAGGTAATTGGATATTTTTTTTTGCGGAATATATCAAAATAAAAAACCAGAATCCCAATGTAGGAGCAGCGATCGCAATAATTAACAGACCAATAAACATGGAGCCGTTAGCTATTGCAACAAATCCAGCGATAAAAGCTAAAATTGTACCAACAAATACATCGGCAATAATTTCCATGGTAGTAACCCATGCTGCTCGTCCCGCTGGCACACCACTCTTAGTTAAAAAAGCAATTCGAACTAGTTCGCCTCCAATATAAGAAGGAGTAGTTTGAGTTACAAATTCTCCAGCTAACCGGGCAAAAATAATTTTCCAAAATGAACTGACATTTTTTCCAATAAATTTTCGAACAAAATAATAAAACCTAATTGCTTGAAGAAGAATTCTTATCATTGTTGCAAGAAAAGAAAGTAAAAAAGGAACAACACCTACAGATAAAACATCATTTAGCGAAACAGGAGTAAATAGGAAAATAAGCATTATAGGTATAACACTTACAAGGATGAAAATTATTCGCCAATTCAAGGTATATCAACTAGTTCAAAAGAAGGAATATAATAATCATACAAGTATAACAATAAAATTAGAATAACAATTAAAAATTTTTGAAATGCATACTATATTCGTGACTGGTACGGCCGGTTCGGGGAAAACACTATTGACTTCGAGATTGTTGGAATGGTACCATAACAATGATGTCTCACCAATTTCAATTAATTTAGACCCAGGAGTATCCAGTTTACCGTATGATCCAGATATAGACGTGAGAGAGTTTATTGATTTTTATTCGATAATGGATGATTACAAGTTAGGACCAAATGGGTCACTGATATTGGCTAATGACTTGATATCAACAAAAATAGATGAAATCCAAACTCAGGTTCAGGAACTAAATCCCGATTATGTAATAATCGATACTCCTGGACAAATAGAACTGTTTGCTTTCAGGTCTAGTGGTCCTTATTTTGTTTCAAATTTTTATTCAGATTCCAAAGTAACACTATTTACCATAGATGGGACATTAGCAATATCGCCAATTAGTTTTGTTTCTTTGATGTTCTTGTCACAATCAGTCAGATTACGTCTAAACATTCCGCAGATCAACGTCCTAACGAAAAGAGATAAAATAATTGAGAAGTTGACAGAAATTTTGAATTGGTCCAACTCCATTACCTCACTTCAAGACTCCCTAAATCTAGAAAAAGATTCAGAGCAGTCTTTATTGGGTAAGGATATTATAAAAACACTCTATAAAAGTGGAAATATGTTGAGCCCCATTGCAGTATCTAACTTAACCATGAATGGAATGATAAATTTAACTGCAGCGTTATCAAGGATATTTACACAAGGTGAGGAGGAGCAGAAACACGAATGAAAAAAGAAAAGTATGAAATTGTATCTGAATATCTAGAATGCACAGCTACTGCCTCTGCGTCAACAGCAAATTTGGGTCCCGGATATGATGTATTTGGGTTAGGCCTGGATGTATTACAGGATGAAGTATCCATCAAAATAGAGAGAAAAACTATAGCAAACAAAAACAATGTAAAAATAATAATGAAGGGCGAGATGGGCAAGAGTATTCCAAATGATCTCGACTCCAATTCTGCAGGCAAGGTAGCAAAAAAAATTATCTCAGATTATGATTTACATAATTACAACTGTTTAATAGAAATTAGAAAAAATATTCCACCTGGTTATGGGATGGGAAGTAGTGCCGCATCAGCAGTAGCAACTGCAGTTTCCCTAAATGCATTATTTGGACTGAATATTGAAGACACCAAATTACTAGATTATTCTGCCGAAGGCGAACTCGCAAGTGCAGGTGTAAAACACTTTGATAATGTTGCAGGCTCATTTTTTGGAAATTTTGTAATCGTTAAGACTTATCCAAAATTAGAATTTATCAGGATAGAATCGCCAAATAATCTATCTATGGTTATATGCGTACCACTTATTCAAGTTCCTAAAATGAAGACAGAGTATTCAAGAAAAGTTATTCCTCAGCAAGTACCATTGGAAAAAATGGTTCATAATGTAGCTAATGCATGTTCCGTCGTTGCAGGCTTTTATTGCAAGGATGTAGAAATGATTTGTAATGGTATAAATGACTGTATCATAGAGCCTGCCAGAAAGAAATTGATCCCAGGATATGAAAAAATAAAGAAAAGATCCTTAGAAGAGGGAGCGATGGCCTTTACCATTAGTGGAGCTGGTCCTTCTACGGTAGCTTTTTTAGATTCAAACAAGAAGGAACTACGCATATCAGAGGTCATGAAAGAGGAATATGATAAAATAAATATCAAATGTAAAACATTTATATCTAAATCTGGCAGCGGATCAAAAATAATTTCGTTGAAATGATAATCCGTGCTTTGATGGAAAATAGATCATTTTTTTGTATTTTTACTAAGAAATGCCCCCATCATTTTCTGTCTATCTTCGTGAGCAAAACACAAAGCCCAGCCATAAATTTCCAGCCGCAATCCAGTATCAATATCTGCATCCATACCTTTATTAATTAGCATTTTACTGATTTTTACAGCATTAAAACTATTTTTAGTGATCTCCCTAGCAAAAGTTATACAATGTTCCAAAAGTTTTTTATTTAGTACCTTTGAGAGTGCGATACTTTTCTCCTTTTCATTATTTTGATCAACAGATGGATCTAAACTAGACTTTTCTTCATCTGATAAAGAAATCACTTGGTTAACTAATCCAATAGTGGCAGCTTCATGAGCGGTAATCATTTTTCCGGTAAAAATCATTTCTTTAGCTTTTGCTGGTCCTATCACCCTAAGTAGTCGCTGAGTACCACCCCATCCAGGAGGAATACCTATAGTTACTTCTGGTTGACCAATCCTTGCATTTTCGGATGCGATCCTTATATCGCAAACTAAAGATAGTTCACATCCACCACCAAGTGCAAAACCATTTATTGCGGCAATCACAGGTTTCTCCATCTTTTCTATTTTATTTAGCATTGATTGTGCAGATGAAGCATATTTTTCAGCAGTTACGGCGTCAATATTTACCATGTAAGAAATGTCAGCACCCGCACAGAAGGAGCGCTCTCCTGTCCCGGTAATTATTAGTACTTTGATTCCCTCATCTGTAGAAATTATGTCAATTGCTCTGGCCAGTTCGAATATTACATCAAGATTCATCGCATTCAAAGCTTCAGGTCTATTTATCCTCAATATTGCAATTTCATTAAGTAAATCTATTTGAACATATTTCATCGAAGACATAAACAAACTTCAATGGTTCTTTAAAATAAATCTTATCAAATTTCATTCAATAAAATCGGAATCATTATTTTTATCATTATCTTTTTGCAAAAATTCTCTTCTCGCATTGTTCATGAGTTTAAACAAAGATTCTAACGATTTGATATCAACATCAGGACTATTTGGATTTTTCATCTCTCGAAGTTGTTTAGTAAATTTTTTGGCAATATCATACAAGTTAATTTTTTCGGCTAGGTTAATGAACTCTTCTTTTTCGAAAGGTTTCGGAAGAACTTCAGGTACACTTTTTAGAGTAGAAACGTATTCGACGAATGCTTTTTTGGGCCAAGCTGATGCGAACATTATTCGTTGATCGCCTCTTAATTCCAAGATTTCTTTTGCTATGTGTAAACCATTTTGATTGGAAGACATGTCTTTTGATGGTAAATCGTAATCTAGGACAACCAAATCGAATATATTATTATCCGAGGTAAAATCTTCGTCACTTTGTTGAATCGACTTTTCATATTCTGATATCCCATCTTCATAGTTTTTTGCAATAATGTAATCATGTCTGTTTTCTTCTAACCATATAGAATACAATTGACAGATATCATCATCATCCTCAATGATTAGAACATTCATGCTAACCCAGTTAAAGCAAACGAATAATAAAATTTTACTATGATGTGATTAATATTTTTAATTCACTTGTTCATTTCGTAGAATTTTTACAAATGAATTGAGAGAAAGCGGTTTATAAATAAAGTGATCATACAACATATTATTATTCAAAAATTCCATGGCTTCCTTGTTTATTTTACTAGAGGACATAAAATAACCCTTAATTTTCTTATCTCTTTTTTTTAGATCATCATATAGGTCAAAGCCGTCTAGCCCTTTGACATTAATACCTAAGAAAACCAATGAATATTTTCCAGGAACAAATCTTTCTATCGCAATATAAGGATCTTCAAAATAATCAATATCGTATCCTAAACTTGCGATTGATTCTTTGACCGTTTCCAGATTTTCTGAAAAATCGTCAATAATTAAGAGTTTAAGACTATCCGTAGATTTATTGTCATCAGTCTGACTAGGCACATTTGTCCCTTTCAATGGGATTTTAATAAGAAATTTTGCTCCAATGTCGTCTATCCTATTTCCAACAACAACACTCCCCCCATGGATTTCCACAATCTTTTTTGAAATGAACAGTCCAAGTCCAGCTCCTCCAGAATTTGGATAGAATTTAGTAAAGATTCTTTCTGGCTCATCATCTGGAATACCAGGTCCTTCATCTTCTATTAATACAATGGCATAAAAATCATCATCATTCTCAAAGACACTGATAATAATCTTGTTCCCTTCATTCTTTTTTGTAAAAAAATAGGAATTATTTAGAATGTTTTCAAACGCTTGTTTAATGTATTCCTTATCAGCCTCTATAAACACATTGGGACGTCCTTGAAAAAGTATCCGAATGCCTGAAGAGTCTTTGTTTGAAAATTGATTATAATCTCTAGCAATACCCTCCAAAAGTTCGCATAGATCAAAAATTTCAAAATCTAATTTCAACGGATTTGCTTCAATTTTAGAAATATCCAAAATATCATTTGCAATATTCTTCAGTTTTTCAGCATTCTTTATAATAATATCGAGATAATCCAACATATCAGGATCTTCAATTTTTGATTTTAATGTTTTAGAAAATCCAATGATAGGCAATATAGGGTTTCTTAATTGATGGGAAGCAATATCAACAAAATCCTGTTGAAAAATATTACGTTTTTCGAGGATGTTATTTTTATCGATAGTGCTCCAGATATTCACAAAAAGGGTATCGAAAAAAGTAACAATATCACCAGTAAGCGAATTGGATAACTTACAAGTAAACATTCGCTTATCAGAATTATAATCTATTTTAAAAAAATAAACTTGATTTTGGTTAATAATAATTGTAATCATGTGTTTGGTGGGTTCAGTTGATGATAAGACATTTTTTACTTGTACATTCTTAAAAGGCTTGAAAAAATCCGCTATCAAATCATGTTGATCGCTATCCTTACATGAAATCAAAAGTCGTATTGCAGGTGAATTCGCATCACTATTCGATTTTATAAAATCGTAAAATGAATTCTTTTTTAAAAAAAGAAATGAATAATAAGAATTTAGAAAAATATCAACTTGTTGTTGATCAGACCTTTCGAATATCTTATCTAAATTGAAATCCATGTAATTTGAGGTTATTTTTGTCTACTTTATTATTTTCTTTTTTGTGTCAAAAACATCATCCAACATGACTTCTAGATCATCTTCAAATTTCTTCAATATTCTTCTTAAACTCTGTTCTAATTCCTTTACACGTTTTTCCGTTTCGAGTTTAAATATTTCTCTAGAGATGGCAGAATATACGTGGAAATGTCCTCCTTCTTTCAAAGTTCTGCTTTCTTTTACACATATTCCCAATCCTGTTAATTTTTGTAAAGATCTAAATACCGTACTCTTGTCACGATTTACAGCTTTAGACAAATCTTCCAAAGTCATTTGTTTATTATTATGTGCTATTAAAGTAAGCAACAAATCCATATCTAGTGGTGATAAATCATAGATGTAAATAAAAAGATCCTTTAGGGTTGCGCTCATGCGAGTAATTGCATTTATTGATGATGACGGCATTTTACATATACTACTACACTTTCAAGCTATTTAAAATTATCTACAAAAACATCTATAAGAATCAATTTGAAAGTTACATGATCAAGGTTTCAAAAAACTAAAAAATTATTTGATATAAAAAATTAACTTTTCAAATGAAGATTGGCTTTGGTTCTTATGCACCAGCCATTCCATTTCGGAGCTCAACTCCGCGATGTTCCTCATTTGATTCTGCTTTTGCAGCTGCTTTATGCATCTCAGACATTGCACATCCCATTTGAGCCTCTGGTTTGCCCTTCCTCATTATACCACGATACAACCCGGCTTCTAATGTCTGTCCATGCTCTTTTTCCCAATCTTCTACTGGTACACTGTATTTCTTCTGTATTCTATCTCTGTACCATTCAGGTATTACATTAAATGCACAGAATGGTACTATACGCAGATCAGGAGTCAAATAGTGAATGTCACATCGCTGTAATCTTTCTAGATCCTCATTATACTTATCTTGGAAATGCATCATTCCTAAGAACAATGATCTTACATGCCATGAACCTACAGAATCAAAGTTCTGTTTGAGAAGAATACTCGAAAACATGCGCCCCAAATCAAGTCCGTAGGGTTGTTTACTGCGATCTACAAACTGGTTAAGTTTTCGTATTACTTCCAACATGGTCCAATACCTGTTAGAACCTGATTTAATCTCTTCAGTTTTTTCTTCGAAATACTCCAAGAGACCTTTTATGTCAACGAAGGAGGTCAAAGGTGTCAGTTTCTTTGTTTGAACATCTTCAAAAACGTATGTTCCAGCACCACATGCAAAGTGGATGGATAATTCATACTTTGGTTTCTTGCTAAATGCCTCAATCACATTTGTTAAAGGCATACAGGATGGAACCGGAAACCAGCCATCTTTTGATATTTCACCGTTAGTTTGTTCTTCAATTCGTTCAATGCAATCAGGTATTGTAATTCTATACTTTTCTCGTTCTTTTTTACTCATTCTACCAGTTAATGAAACAGGCTGGAAATTTACAGCATGAACTACATCCATATTTTTTTGAGCAAATCGTATTATGCCGCCTAACTCATGATCATTAATAGATTTTATTACGGTTGGAACAAAAACAACAGTCATACCACACTTCCTTGCAGATTCTAGTGTGTAAGGGACTTCCCAGTGGTTTTTAGGGTTTGTTCTAGCCGTTACTCCATCAAATGACAAATAGAGATTACTAACACCTGACATTCTAACTTGTCTCATTGTTTCTGGTGAAAGAGCCAGTTTTATGCCGTTAGTGTTGAGTTGTACGTGATCGACACCCTCTTCTTTCATTATTTTGATTAGTTCTGTAATGTCGTCTCTT
The DNA here is from genome assembly GCA_041747305.1 of Candidatus Nitrosocosmicus sp. Classification (GTDB taxonomy): domain Archaea; phylum Thermoproteota; class Nitrososphaeria; order Nitrososphaerales; family Nitrososphaeraceae; genus Nitrosocosmicus. The sequence continues at coordinate 541 of JBGTFK010000177.1, read as the reverse complement.
AACATTGGCTCACCACCAGTAATTTGAATAGAATTGCCTGCTATGGGTTTCTCGGCCTTTAAAGTTTTCATCATTGCACGTACTTGTTCATGTGAAGGTTCATACAGATAAGCACCCTCTAATCCCTTTTTAACATAAAAGAAGCAATACCAGCAGGTAAGATCACACCTGTTAGTGACTATAATATTTGCTAAGCCAGAATGTGAAAGATGGTTAGTACATAAACCGCAATTAGTAGGACAGGCACATTTATCAACCATTACATTTGGAGCTTGGGCGCCTTTTCCATCCATCCAATAGGTACTAAATTTCTTGTACATTTCATACGAGCCAAAGTATAATTCCTCACATTCACCATGGCTAGGACAAGTTTTTGTCATGAAAACTTTGCCTTCTCTTTCAAAGACCTCAGCGTCTAGAATCATATTGCAATCTGGGCATATACTTTGAGTATACCTAATGGTGCGTTTAGAACCAATAGTTTTACTAGTTAAATTGGAAATTTGTATTAGATCCATAATGTTGACCTTTAATACTGCAT
>JBGTFK010000176.1:0-11169 GCA_041747305.1 Candidatus Nitrosocosmicus sp. | reverse complement strand
GCAAATATTGTGACAGGAACATTCATCCCGCGCGAATCTTCTTTATATATCTGAAATTGATAGTCAGAAATTTTATTAACCAAATGCTTACCATTTTTTGTTACTAATGAACCAGACATTATTCCCTTTATGATAAATATTTTAATTTTGTCAAATATTAATCATCCTAAATAATAAATTAGATAATCAATATCTGACTTTAGACTAATGCCTATTTTACCTATAGACAGCGGAAGATATGGAACGAAAGAAATGAAAGACATTTTTGAAGAAGATAGAAAACTAAATTATGAATTAATTTTCGAATCGGCAGTTGCAAGTGCGCAGGCTGAATTAAACATAATTCCGAAAGATGCTTCTAAAAATATAGAAGAGGTAGTTTTTTCTAATAAAATAACAGTACAAAGAGCAAAAGAATTAGAAAGTATAAGCGATCATGATACTGCTGCAATAGTAGAAGCAATAAGCGAATTATGTTCAGAAAGTTCAAAACCGTGGATTCATTATGGTTTGACTAGTAATGACGTGGTTGATAGTAGTACCTCAATGCAGATGCGGGACGTATTTAAGATAGTGGAATCAAAATTGCACCAGCTAATCAAAGAATTACTAAAAAAATCAGTAGAATATCAAGATTTGCCTGCAGTAGGGAGGACTCATGGACAACATGCAAGTATTACTTCCTTTGGACTCAAATTTGCTATTTGGTCAAATGAATTACTTGACCATATAACAAGAATTAACGAGGGGAAAAAAAGATTTCTACTTTGCAAAACCCTCGGAGTAGTGGGAACAGGATCTTTGATGAGAGAGAATGCCTTAGAAGTTCAAAAAATAGTTGCAAAGAAACTAGATCTCTTCCCCGCCGAAGCTGCAACACAAGTGATCCCAAGGGAGAGATATTCAGAAATGTTATTCATAATTACACTAATAGCTTTAACATTAGATAAAATAGCCATCGAAATTAGAAACTTGCAGCGTACGGAGATTGGAGAAGTTCAAGAACCGTTTAAGAAAGGACAAATGGGAAGTAGTGCAGTACCAGTAAAAAAAAATCCGATAAAAAGCGAAAGAATCTCTTCATTGGCCAGAATCGTTAAATCAAATCTGAACGTTTCTCTAGAAAATATAGCATTATGGCATGAAAGGGATTTATCAAATTCGGCTAACGAACGTTTTATTATTCCAATGTCATCCATCCTGGTGGATGATATGATAAGTACAATGATAAAGATCATAGCAGGTTTGAAAATAAACAGCGAAAAAATAGTAAATAATATAGAATTGACCAAGGGTCAAATATTTGCAGAATTTGTCCTACAAGTTTTAATATTAAAAGGTATTCCAAGATTCAAAGCATATAGAGACATTCAATCAGTAGCCTTTAGTGCAGCCGAAAAACACGAACATTTTTTTGATGCTTTAATAAAAGAAGAAGAAATTATCAGCAATGTAAGCAAAAAGGAATTAGAAGTAATATTTAATCCCCAAAGTCAGCTTTCTGCATCGAAGAACATTATAAGAAATATAGTAAATAAAGCGAAACGAATGAATATTTCCTAATGGTGTCTACAATATTTTTCAAAGTATTCCTGCCAATTTCGAATGCTAGTTCAAAGTCTCAAACCAGTTTCCTAACTTTTAATGATACTCCGTGATACATTTGTACGTGTTGATATAATAATTTCTAGTATCAATATGAGGTAATACAAAAATAACATTCATAAGATAGAAAGAGGGATAATTCAAGTTAAATATTAATAAATGGAAACTTAAACGGAACCCAATTTCCATTTGGGGTGGAAAATTAATTTGAATGTAGTAGGCGAGTCGATTAAGAAATGGACTTTTAATTTGACCTATTATGATTATGCTGGTTACTTTTTCATTACATTATCATTTGTCTCGATGATCACAACAGGTATTTTCGCCATCCCGCTAGTATCAGACTCTTTTTCAGAAAATGAATTTGATTGGAATAGAGATTGGACCAACGTACTATTCACTATAACTAGTGCCCTGGGTTGTATATGGGGTCTTATGGCACATTCACAGTTTGATATTACTACAAGATTGATAAGGAATACATGGCATTTATGTCGTAAACTAGAGCCATTCATAGGAGAATACGACTATAAAACATTCAATCCGGAAACAAATCAGTTAGAAGACGGATATGCTTATCATAGTTTAGTAGATTTTTGGGATAGGGAAAACGAGGTACCTCACTGGCTTGATAAAGGAAAATACTGGAAGATATTATTGGAGTTGCGGAAAATAAACAAGAACGTAAGGCTGGAAGTGACAAAGGATGTAAATCTCCCTTTTAAAAGAGGAAAGGGTAACGTAGTAGTAATATTAAAAAAATTCAATCAGATAAATTCTCCCGGAAATAAAAATGAATCAACGGATAATAAGAATGCAATATTTAGGATTATAATTCCGCAATGGCTAGTAATTAATACAGAATATAAAAGATTTAACATTTTCTCTCAAACAGAAATAAATACAGTAACAGACATAATTTCAGGTGTTAACAAAAACATACCCAAAATAATTGATGAAATAATTTTTAAAGAAAAACCCGTTCTGGAAGATTCTGGAAATATTTTAACATCCTTCTCTACATACCTAAACAAAAGTCTCCCCATAAGGATAGTGTATAGTAAAATTAAAGAAATACTTCCGGGTGCTAAAAAGCGCCAAATACAATACACGAATGAAAATCTTTCGAGTTTATCTCTAGATTATCTAATTGAATCTATTTTGTTAAAAGCCAGAACCATAGGCACCAATGAGGAATCATTGACTAAATTGCATTTATTGACCCAATATCTAAAAAAAGAATACGATAAGCTAGGCTTAGGGGAAGGATCGAGTGAATATCATAATCTACATCATTCTCTAGAAGTCGCCTATATGAGCCTAAACATGTTACCAAAGGAAATTCATGGTTACACGATTACCAAAAGAGACTATGAAATATTGCTGGTTGCAGCATTGTTACATGATTATGATCCGGTGCAAGGCACCTCACATTATGATTTAAAGTATTCACGAGTTCCCACAGTAGCAAACACCATAGCGGAAATAAAAAGAAAAAGAATTCATGATGCATATTTTTTGCTAAATAGTCAAGAACTAGTCAGATTTTTTCGAAAATATGAGTCTCCTCCGTTAGTAGAGGCACAGGAATTTGCTACTACTCATCCAGAAATGTTAAATGGTAGAGAAGATAAGATCGAATGTAAAATAGTTGAAGCATTAATCTGGAGAACAGATTATCCCTTTAATGAAAATGCCTCTAACAACTTTAATCAGGTGCTAAAGGAAATAGATGGCCAAGATTTTTCGGTAGAGAAAATTAACCTAATTGCAGAAATTCTATCATTAGCTGATCTGTCAGTAACCTATCTTAGTTCTGATCCTCTCTTAGCATGGAACAGAGTAGTAAAATTGTACGAAGAACTAGATTTTCCGTTGGTAGAAGCTGTTTCTAGAACTGACAGATTCTTGTCTTTATTTTCAGAGGGTTCATTATTCAAAGACATAATATCAAGAAAAAACTTTCCAGATGTTTTCAGACAAAAATGGGACAATGTATATCAATTTTTTCACGAGGGAAATCCATCAAACAAAATAAACAATCTAATTTTGAATGCTAAAACAAAATATAAAAAAATTAACATGGATGTGTCGGTAAGTAATAGTGACTATTTAATTAACACTGCTCTTCAAAATAAGAACGAATATCATATAGGAATTGTAAAAGATAAAGACGAAATAATAAAGACACAAACCAAATTACCTGGGCTTCAAATAGAGAATTTAGAGATTCTTCCAGGCAACCCGGACAACATTCTCCCTTTCATAAAAGATAAATCCGTTGATAATTTCATGATCACAATCTTTTGCTATAATTCTGAAAAAGGAGTCAATAAAGAAAGGATGCTAAAAAATCTACTTCATTCTTACATGTCTAAACTAAGCCAGGATGGGACTATTCAAATTATTGTGGAAAACGAACAGGATTTTATAAAAATAATGTCATTAATACCTGAGCATGACTTTAAAATAATTAGCACATCCGATAAGGTTGCATTGGGAGCACTAAATCCAGATAAATCTAGACACATGAATGACGCTAAAAATGTCAAAATAATAACTATTCAAAAACAACAAAACAATAACAATAACAACAATATACAAAAATGAACCCACAAAAAAAAGAATTAATAAAGAAAGAAAACATCCAAATATAATATAATTTTGGTCTATATTAAAAAATTAGATGTTTTTGGATTTAAATCGTTTGGATCAAAGAACATTTCACTAAGTTTCCAAAAAGGTCTAATAGCTGTAACTGGACCAAATGGATCGGGCAAAAGCAATATTCTTGATGCGATCATATTCGCTTTAGGGGAGAACAGTCCAAAAGCCCTTCGTGTAGACAAATTTCAATCACTTTTTCATGATAGTAGTTCGACTGATAATTCTCATAAAATAGTTAAGGTCAGTGTAACTTTTGACAATGAAGACAGAGGAATTCCCGTGGATGACAATCTTGTTACCATAACAAGAGAAATGTCCGGAGTTAACACCGGGGAAAGTCAATACTATCTGAATAAAAAGAGAGTATCGAGAAACAATATCTTGGAACTACTAGAGATAGTGGTCGCCTCTCCGAATAAACTGAACATAGTCCAACAAGGAATGATCACTAGAATGTCGGAACTAAATTCAGAAGAAAGGAGAAAAATAATTGAAGACATAGTAGGACTTTCATATTTTGATGAAAAGAAAGATCAGGCCTATAAACAACTCGAGGAATCAGACAGAAGGCTTGAAATAGCATTGGCTAAAATGGACGAAGTAAGGAACAGGATTGATGAGTTAGAAGAAGAGAGAAATGATCAACACAGATATTTGCAAATAGAATCAGAGATTAACCGGCTAAAAGCGATAAAACTGTCCGCAAGTATAGATAATCTAACTAGAAAGATATCAGAATTCAATGAAGAGCAAAAAATTAAGGAAATTAAAAGTCAAGAGGTTTCAAAAAAACTAGGAGAAGTAACTACTCAAACCGAAAACGTTAGCCAGGAGAAAAAGCTATTTTTGGTTCAGGCCAATTCTGCAAGCAGTGAAAGAACAAGAAATGAGAAAAGACTATCAACAGTAGCCTATGAATACGAAAGAAATAGAGCTACGATAAAAGAGGCAGAACACTATTTTGCCCAATTAAATCAAAAGGAGAAAACCAATGAAATCGAACAAAAAACCTTTAGAGAGAAAGAGATCGAATTAAACAACCAATTAATAGATATCGAGTCTAAGATCAAAACAGATGAAGAAATCCAAGAGGAGTTAATAAAGAAAAAATCGGAGAAAACCAAAGAGATAGATGAAATTAACAAGATAAACTCAGGCGAGATAACATACAAGAATTTCTTGACAGATAGAATAAATAAATTAAGCCCCATAAAAGGAAAAATTGAAATAACCATAGCCAGATTGGAAGAAAACATCAAAAATTATTCAGAAAAGATAAAAGAAAATGACTCACAAATCCACAAGTTCCTTGCAAAGAATCAAGAAATTCAAAGTGCCATTCTTAGTTCAAGATCTAAGATTAATGAGATCGATATAGAAATAAGGAAGTTGGAAGAGGGGAAAGAAACAATTGATAATAAATATTTCAAGGCTACCACCGAAACTAATATCTCAAAAAGAGTAATAGAAAATGCAGAAAAAGTGATCATTAAATACGAAGAGAAAATAAGCCTAGCAAAGAATAGTTTAACTGAGGACTATGCGATTGCAACCCTATTAAAAGACTTTAAAAATTTAGATATAATAGGATACGTATTTAATTTAATAACATGGAATGAGAAATATCAAAAAGCTGTAGTAGCATCCGGAAACGAATGGATGAAAGCTGTAATTGTAAAAGATATCAAAAGTATGATTACACTCGCAGAATTCTCAAAAAATAAAGGGATACATTTTCTTAAGATAATTCCACTAGAATTACTTAGTGGAGAGAAGATAAAAGACATTGAAGACAATCCCTCGATTTTGGGAGTTCTCTCAGATTTTGTCTCAAGCAAAGTAAAACACTTGCCTGAATTTTTATTTGGAAACACGATTCTTACAAAGAATCCGTTGACAGCATATTTATTATCCAACAATGGATTCAAAGCCGTATCAACGAGTGGAGAAATTTTTTTCCCTAACTTGTCGTTAATGCAATTTGATTATGGATCAAAAATCGCAGATGTTACCAAGGATTTACTTCTTTCTGACTCTATTGAAAATTTAAGAAACAATATAGAAAAATTACAAGAGTTAACAAGAATAAGAATTGCGGAACTTGATATCCTAAATAAGGAGAGAACATCCTTGGAAAAAATATTAGATACATTTACTTTAGAAAGGTCCAATATCACAAAAAACGTCAATGAGTTAGAAACTCTTTTAGTAACGAATATCAAAGATTTGAATATACTGTATACTATAAACAAGGAACATAGTACACATTTGGACGACCTTTTTCGCAATTTTAGCTACTCTAAAAGAAGGTTTAAAATTATTACTAATACTAATAGTAGAATGAATATTGAAATAAAAAATACAGATGAAAGAATCGACATGCAAAAGATAATGAAAATTGAAGGAGACGGACGCAAAATTGTTGGTGAACTAGATGTAATAAACACGCGACTAAATCGATTGAAATTAACACACTCGATGGTAAAGAATAATATAGAAAATACTACTCGAGCATATAATAAATCCATACAAGAAGATGATCAAATCAAGATAGAAAAGATGGAGAGAAATAGGATTCTAGAAAAAGCCATATCAGATGGAAAAGATAAAGAATCAGAATTAAGAACTCTGAGGGAAAAGGAAGATGAAATAATTCAAGCAACAAGCACCACTTACTCGAGATTACAAGAGTATGAAACGGAGATCAAAAAGTTAACAGAACTGGAAAAAAAATTTGGCAAAGAATCAAATCAATTAGAAAAAGATAATGAATTTTTGAGAAAAGATATTCTAGATCTGGAATATCAAAAAATGAATCAAACTAACGATCTTGCAAGATTAGGTCACAAATCCTTGTTGGAAAGTTTTGATGTGGACGACTTATATCGTGAACTGAAAGAAGAGTATGAAAATATAAGAGATAAAGTAAATTTTAGAGCAGATGAAACTTATTTAGAAATAATAGAAGGATATAGAGGTTTATCGGATAAAAGAAACCATCTTGAAGAAGAGAGAAATTCAATTGTAAATTTCATAGAAGAAATAAGTAAAGAAAAAGAGAATCTATTTACTGATGCTTTTAAGAAGGTTGATGATGACATTAGAAAAACATTCTCCGATATTACTGGAGGTAATGCCTATTTGGAACTGGAGGATCCGGATAACATTTTTTCTGGTGGGATTTTATTAATGGTACAGTTTCCTAATAAACCAGCCAGGGAATCCACATCCTTGTCTGGAGGTGAAAAAACAATGGCGGCAATAGTCTTCCTCCTAGCATTACAATCGCTAAAACCATCTCCATTTTATTTAATGGATGAGGTAGACGCCCATCTTGACGCTCAAAATACTGACAGGCTATCAAAAATACTGCTACTTAGATCTGTCAATAGTCAAATAATAATGGTAACACTCAAAGATTCCACAGTAGCAAAATCAGATTTAATATTTGGGGTTTATCCAAAGAATGGAATATCTCAAGTGGTAAAGTACAATCATCCAAGCAAAGTCAAATTAGAAGTAGAGTGATACGGTATAATTTAACGACGGACAAATTGAACCCTAATTAATATTATGATTATGATTATGATTCAGGTTTGGGTTTCTATAATAGAAACAAGAAACAGAATGTCTCTTACTAATATCAAATTGTTCTAAATCATTAGTACAATCCGCAAAAGATAATTTACACCTATTATAAAATTTACATCCCTTTAATGGCAATTCAGATAAATTTATTCCACCGAAGCTCTTATAGAATTTAGATTCACCGGTTGAAAAGGTAACCGCATCCAGTAACATCCAAGTATACGGATGAAAGGGATTATGTAACACTTCATCAATTTCTCCATACTCGACGATGCTTCCAGCAAACATGATCCCAATCTTATCACCAATGAATCGCGATGTTGCTAAATCATGTGTGATATAAATAATAGAAATATTCAGAGTCTGTCTTAACTCATTTAATAATGACAAAATTTCAGCTCTAACAGAAATGTCTAACATCGAAACAGGCTCATCAGCTATTATTAATTTTGGAATTTTTACAATAGATCTTGCAATTGAAACCCGTTGTCTTTGACCACCTGAAAGCATGGTTGGATATTTCTCTAAAATCTCTTCAACGGGCTCAAGTCTTGTTCTACGTAATGCAAGACGCACTTTCTCATCTTTTTCGTTACGACTTAATTTATTCTCATGAATTTTAAGTGGCTCCATGACTATGTCTTTTATTTTGATGTGGGGATTTAGGGAACTATAGGGATCCTGATGGATCATCTGGATCATCGAATAAAAAGCCTTTCTTTTTTTTAGAGAGTGAACGTCATTCCCTTCAAATGATATAGTACCATCGTCTGGGATTAAGGAACCCATTATGAGTTTAGCGAGTGTAGTTTTTCCGGAACCAGATTCGCCGGCTATCACCAATACTTCCCCCTGTCCCAAATCAAAAGATACATTATCAATTGCTTTTCTGGCTGGATTTGATGAAGAGAATAGGTGGAAAACATTCCTATGGATTGGAAAAGTTTTGTTTACATTCCTGACCTGAAGCAAAGGCAACATAAATAAAATATGGTCTTATTGGTATTTTAAAATATATCTATTAGTGTTCAGGAACACTGAATTGATGCCCCATACAGATTGAACCCTTTTTCTCATGTTAATAGTCAAAAGGGGCTAACAAGAGAGTCAGATATTTGCTTGTATTTGTGTAGGCAGTTATAACAATTAAGCCGCATTCTACCCGATTGATAGTAGACATATATTCATTGTAAACTATGTCAACTAAGGACTTTTTTGTACCTGGAAATTACATATTACTTATTTTTACCTAGATTAAAGATGTAAGAAAGTGTATCATGATGAATTAATGATGAGAGCATTATAAGTATACCATAATTTTGTGAATTATATCAATTACATCGCAGCAGCACTGGTCCTACTTTTCAATAGCTTTCGTAAAACCTTCGTTATTATCATATTCAGAATCATGAAAATCAAAAATTCTGTATAGTGAAAAGTTTTACAAATTCTGCATCTAGATTTTGATTCGGATGAAATAGTTGCCATTAAATTTTTTTCAGTTGCCAGGACTTTCTTGATGACTTTATAGAATTTTGGATATAACATATCAATAATTTCCTTGTTATCTCTCACAATCGAAACAAATGGATAGTTTTCATAAGCCAACATCTTTACATTAGCCTTATAATATTTTACTAAGGTTCCTTTAACCTCTTCTGTTTTATAAACACTTATCAAACCGTTTTTTTTCAATATGGTTATGTGATGTCTCAAAGTAGTCATTGCAATGTTAAATTTTGCTCTTTTTAATAAATCAAATAAATCCTTAGTTGAAAGGTTTCTATGATAAAGAAAATCTAAAATTTTTAGTCTGTGGGGATCGCTTAGTACTTTTGCAATATTTTCATTCATCACAATTGTAGTCAATGGCCTTTCACGAACTATACTTTTTCCCATAGGTTACTTTTTTCATCCAATTTTATTAATCTTGATTAAATGTGGTGATAATAATCATTTATTGAACCGTTGCACTAAATAAGATTATGAATTCGATAAATAAGTGCTTGTTTTGTGAAATAATTAGTGGAAATATCAAAGCTAGAAAGCTATATGAAACTGAACATTCAATAGCAATTTTAGATGCATTTCCCCTCAAGGACGGACATTCACTTATTATTTCCAAATCACATAAACCCAAAATTCAAGATTTGAGTTTAATAGAAAACAGGGACATTTTTGATACATTGCATTTCTTGACTAAAAAAATAGAAAAATCAATGAACTGTAATTCTTCGCTAGTAGGTATCCATAATGGAAAGGATGCTGGGCAAGAAATTCCTCATTTCCATATTCATGTTATTCCAATTGCAGAATCAGATGAAAGGATTTCAATCCATTCTCTTTTTGATAAAAGGGATACTCAAGCAACTGATTTAGATGAACAAATGGGAAAAATATCCAAGGAAATACAAAGAAGCTAAGAAATACGGGATAATATTTCTGGTAATTCAGAGAGAGAGCGTATAGTGAAAAGTGGTGTCTCCTTTTTGTTCACAGGCTCTTGAATTTTGTATAAAGAGTCCAAAGTTCTTATGGTCTTCATTCCGAGCTCATTGGCAGGCAAAATGTCTATATCCAATCTATCTCCAACCATGATGCAATTGTCAATACTTGAATTAGAGTCAAGTAACGCCTTATGAAATATTTTATGATGGGGCTTTTTAAATCCAATATCTTCTGCCAAACATATTATTTTGAAATGCTTATCTAGATCGTTTTTAACCAATAAATTGGCTGAGCCGGATGAATTGTTGCTGATAATACCTAATGAATATTTCTCGGATAATAAAGGGATTAGGTAGTTAACTTGACTAAATAGTGTGACTAGTTTTCTTTTATTTTCTAGCAAATCTGTCTTTAAAGCATCGAAAATCACAGAATCATATCCCTTAGGAAGGATAAGACGTACCATTAGAGAAATAATTTCCAGAAATCCTGATGAACCAAATTTTCTGTTTCGAACTAGATCATTTCTCAATGTATAATAGTTTCTTTGATCTATCCTAGCCCCATAGTCATTTAGTGTCTGGAACAATAGTTTATCAAAATAAGTAACGTAACTCCATTCATCAATGAGCGTTTGCCCAAGATCAAAGAAGATGACTGGTCGCACCAAGTATTTTTAAAGCCATTAATTATTTATATTTTAGACTATTTTATCATCTATGATAATCAATACCGATAAGCTTGACAAAACTGATAAAACATCAGAAATTTAATAAATTTATTAAATAATAATCTAATAATCTGATAATATTAGATTAATTTCTAGGATTATTTATAAATATTTTAGTTCATATCTTATAT
>JBGTFK010000175.1:0-6202 GCA_041747305.1 Candidatus Nitrosocosmicus sp. | reverse complement strand
CTTTAATCTCATCCCATAATTCATCAGGAATCTTAAGTATGACGGGAAGTTCTTTATTACTCTCCTGAAGGATACAGGTCATACCATAGTAAGAAAATCAACAAGCTATAATCCTATCGAATTTTGGGATAGGCTCTTAGCAAGTCTTTTAATATTCTGGATATGTATTAAATCATAATAATTGAATCTCTATATCGTCTGTTAGGTTGGAGTTATATTTGTAAATAAGGAACATTTTCTCAAGATATGGAGAACAAAGATTAATTGTCGCTTTATTCCAAATATTTATGTATTCCAGAATTGTTTAAACAAAATCAATTATAAGCTATTAGATAGGAACATCTTTGCCCTTTCTAAAGCCTTCTTTTGAGTTTCTGATAAAGGTTGATCATTTATCATTTCCTTAATTTGCAAAGCATTTACTATGGCTTTACCACTGTAATGATTATTAAAATATACAAAAACAGTATCTGTCTGTTCCTTTATTCTTTTAATCTTATTTGCCCACGGAGCAAGTTCTTTTTCAGAATAAAGATAGTCATACCAATAATGATCTCTAGTTGTATTTCTTCCATGAAGTCGGACTACTGCTATATCCTTAGACGTCAGGTTTTCCTCATTGGACAAAAATCCTAAATTTTCTTTTTCAGGAGAATCAGTCAATACTGATGCTATATTATAATGTTCTAGGAGTTCTAATACCCCTTCTGTATCCCATGATTTGTGTCTAAACTCTAAGGCATAATAGTAGTAATTGTTAGATCCAATACCTGTGTTATTTTTCAAAACATCCAAGAATTTTTCTAAGTTTTTAGATTCTTTAATAGTAAAACTTGGGGGCAACTGGACAATTATTGCTCCAAGTTTATTGGTGTTGTTTAAAGGGGATATTTTGTCGAGGAACTGTTTCAAGTCCTCTATTACATCCTTACTTACATCTAATCTTTTTTCGTGAGTAATCGTCTCTGGAACTTTGACTGATATTTTGAAATCATCTGAAGTTGCTTTTGTAATTCCTATAAACAAACCTGGAGTCATGTGCTCGTAGAATCTTTTATAGAAGGTAGCATCCATTTCCACCGTGTCAAAGAATTGTGAATAATAGTTTAATTTTCTAGTTTTATTATCAGGGTAAAATACATTTAGCCAACCTCCCTCTTCGGACGGATCACCATAGTTCCATCCTGAACAGCCTAGAAATAGTCGGGGACACATGATAATATAGAATTTAATAATGATTTAAGATAAAAGTAATTATCTAAGTTATTCTGGCAGTTTAAGTTTGGAAAACTAATATTTTGTAACCTACTGAAGATAATAAAATGTTTTTGTGGAATACCATATATTAAAAAAGAACAACTTCTTATCTTTCATAAATTTCAAAAACAACAGCCAGGACTATCCAATCGTCCAACCGCTTAATTGTAATGTATATAGAAACGAAAGGATCATGATTGTACTAAATAACTCGATATTATCAATTGACGATCCTATTGACAGTTCAATATCATGATCGTCAGTACCATCTTGGATCGAGAATTAGCGTAATGGGTTTTGTGAAACAGGTTAGGAATATTTGAATCAAGAATTTCTTCGGTCGGAATTTTAATTATTCCTAAGGGGATATCAATTGGAATTGGATTAAATTCAGTGACCTTAATGGGATCATGGTGTAATAAGCATCTGGGCATAGTAGTATAACTTTCACCCTAATCGATATTAACAGATTTAATACTTGTTTTAGAAGGAATTTAGTAGATGAACAAAAAGGAGTTAGGGATTGTCGAAACAAGAACCCATGCAATGATGCTATTCGAATGTACACTATTGTCATGGATAGTTTCTCCAACGTTGTTATAAAAGAATTGAATCAATAACATAATGGCTATTGTTAATTATGAATTTATGATTCAATAGAGAAATATTATGATAGTTTTATTTGTCTAATTTTTTCTTCTTATTTGGTTTACCATCATCTATTAATGCTGCATCAATCTTAGCCCTTAGAACACGAAGGTTCTCTTTATCAATTGCAAAACCGACCGTATCTATCTCTCCATTATCCATGTAGACATGCTTAGCCACAGAATACATATTCTCGTATCCTGATTTTCCTTTGTGCTTTTTTTCTAAATCCGTAACTGTTACTTCTACCTTATCAACCATCAAGAACTAGAGAAGAGAACCTCAATACTCAAATATAATCCTACAAATTAAATGTAATAATAGTATACTCTTGTATGTTGTATGAGTAATCAATGCAGAAAATCACTCATCCAGATATGTTTATGGTTATACGTGGACAACTAGTATCCTATAATATTTATTAGCAATACGTTACTATTAAAAGTATTAAATAGGATCAAGCACCGAATAGAATCAAAAAAAGTGGATCAATATCTTCTCCAATAAATCATTAAGTTTTATTCAGATCCAACAATGACTTCGAGCATATTTATGCTATATAACACAACATCTTACTGAATGAAATACGTCAATAGATGCGTGGAGAGCCATGAAACTTGGATGTCTAAAGCATATATCACATTACTTCTCAAAAAAGGTAACAAGTTTTCTGTAAACACATGATTTGATCCTATAACAACAGCTTTGAAGGCGACCAATTAATATTCAATGGTAACCAGAAGCCTTATACTCCATGTGTTTTTCAGATAACCAGATGTCCTTGGCGATTTGTTGAGTATGATATCTTTTATCATCTTCTTGTTTTTTTTGTGGAGATCACCGGTCCTCTACCTCCATTTTTTCTCCTATTTTTATACCCTTCAAACCATACTTTTCATTGTTGTTAATCCAGTCGTACACATTACGGTAATTGACACCCATGGCCTTTGCTATGGTTCGGTAAGGTACCCCCTCCTTCCATCTTTTGTTTAACAGCATACGCCCTTCTGTATATTATTCTATATCATGGGTACTCTTCATAAACAAAAGCAGTTCTCATTTCTGTACCTTGGATAATTCCAGCCTGAGTGGATGATATGGCATGCAATATAATCTGTGTTACAAAGCTAAATTCATTTCTATTATAGTTGGAGTGGATGAATAGCAGAATGTTGGTGAAGGGTTAGACACTTTACTTATTAGTTCATGTGTAACATTTGCAAACAAGAAATAATTTAATGGTCTGTTATTATCTGAAAATTCTTCTATTGTATATGCTATAGAATGTGATGAAATATATAACTATTATAATCTAGTGCGACCATAGATATGATATATCGAATCAAACTTTAACCCTTAAAGCTTCTACTTGATTCCGTCTTTAGTACGATTTATTTACAATAATTTAACCTGTTAATTTTTGATTATGTATTTAATCTTTATATTCGTTAGATAATCTGATGATGCAATATGCAGTAATTTTGATGTTATTGTCAATATTGATCTCGTTGAATTCCCTCGGTTTAAGTCGTAGCAGTCAAAACATTTCTGAAGAAATCAATTACTTGTTTAGTGATTTGACTCCAGATAATCTTGGAGCTAAAGAGCATGATTCTTATGATCAACAGAATAGCCTTTTCAATAAAAACGAAGAATCAAAATTTTCTAGTACCGATTCAATAGAGAACAACAATAGATCTCTTGTATAATTAGAGAGGTAACAAAACTTTCTAATTTTTTAACATTTTTTATAATTCAAAGTCCGAATTCCAGTTAACACATGTCCTATTTTTAGAAATTTTTCTAGTGATACTTTATTTTGATATTCAAATGCTGATACCAAGTCTAGGTAAAATAGCTTAAGCCTTATTGACGTATTTTTGGCTAATGTGTTGTGGTTTTCCCCTAGATTTGTCTTTACTAGTTCTAACTGACTACACTTGAAATTGGTCTGCATAAGACAGATATAAAGCAAAATCATCCCGAGTAAATTTGAGCACCAGTCATAAATTGAGAATCAGAGTTAAGAGGAAAAAATTAAATGAAAAGGCCAAAACCAAATATTGCAAAGGCCCTTACCCTGAATACTGACTATTTTGTCAACATAACAAATTATAGAACAGGGACGCGTTCAAAAATTTGTATACGATTGTTTCCTGTATCTGTTACGATAACTCTGTTATCCGGACCTACATCTAACCCTTCGGGCTGATTGAACTGCCCATCTGCAGAGCCTTCGCTGCAACATGTCTCGGTACTAGAACCGGAAGGAGTTATGGGTTCGGAGTCGCTTTCCTGTCCCTCACTACTTGCTTCAATAGAACCTATTTGTGTGATGAATTCTCCATCTGATGTAAATACTTGGATTCTATGATTATCAACGTCAGTAATAAACACGTTATCATCGTTGTCTACTGCCACCCCAGCAGGACTATCAAACTGTCCTGGCTCTGAGCCTGATGTACCCCATGATAGGATGAATTCTCCATTAGTTGTAAATTTCTGAATTCTGTCATTTCCTACATCTGCGACATATACACTACCTTCTGAATCAACATCTACACTTTCTAGTCCATCAAATTGTCCATCACCCGTGCCCTCAGAACCCCACTTGGTAACAAATTCTCCATTAGTTGTAAATTTCTGAACATTAAAGTTTTCATGGTCTATGATGTATACAAATTCGTTATTTGTAGCTGTAGTTTCGTTATTATTTACTAATGGAGTTTGGTTACCAGAGCCGCCTGGTCCTACTGCTATGTCATGAAGGTGTGAAAATTGCCCGTCACCGGTACAAGGAGAACCCCATTTTGTAATGAAATTGCCATCTGAGTCAAATTTCTGGATGCGCAATCCACTTCGCTCAGATACATACACGTTTCCTTCTGAATCTACAGCAACACCATGGGGTTTCTTAAATTCGCCATCCGCTTCTCCATATGTTCCGCCCCACATTTTTACAAACTCTCCATCCGGTGTGAACTTTTGCATTCTTTCATTATAATAGTCAGCAACGTAAATCGAATCAGCAGATCCTGCAACGCTATTTTGTCCGTCAAACTGTCCCGGTTCGGCACCTAATGTGCCCCACTTGGTTACGAATTCATAATTAATTTCAGTTTGATTTTCACCAGTAGTTTAAGAGAATGCTGGAATGGCTTTATCTAAAATACTTGGTGCAGATATTAATAATATTGAAGATAATACTGTTATCAAAAATGTTCTTTTAACTATCATTTTATCTCACTCGACATTGTTTGACAATAACACATCGAATCTATTGATACTATCTTTGATTTTTTATCAAATACTGATGTACTTTCAGATCCAAAACCGAACTTTCCTATCATATAATTACTTGCTATTAAGATTATAAATAGATGCGAAAGAATGTGAAATAAGAATCTACTATAACTTTAAGCATTGAATAAGTGCTTTAAAAATGAATTCCTGATAAAGTAAAATATTTGTAGTTGTTTATGATCTCAATGGATGCTGAATCCTACCATGACTACTTTAAAAATGTTCATGATAACAGTAAACTCTGTGTAGTAGATAACTGAAAAATTTAAGGATGACAAAGCCACTCATGAATTGGCTAGTGAAATGAGTGACGAAGAAATAAAGGAACATGTCAATGCAATAGCACAAGTTCGTAAACAAATTGAGTAATAATATCCAGAATTTTAAGGAAGCAGGATCAATACATCTGAATTCAACCCTTTTTACCACAAGGATCTTAACCCCGCCCAGTCCATCGCTTATAGCTAGGGAGGTTTCGAGCTGCGTTAGAATTAGAAAATCTACTAGTTTGCAAAAAATTCTAAATTTTAGTACATTGTATTTGCATTCCTGTAGATTTTTCTGTAAGGGTTTGTCATGGTTAGGGTTGGGGATCATCGTTTCGATTTGGCAAATAACTAACTAATTACATCCAGGAAGTTTTCTAAACTACCCGGATGTAAACATCAAGCCTAAATGATGCATTGAAAATATCATGTCATGAATATTAAGGATTATGCTGCGAATCGATATACTATCTTGTCATCCTAGTTTGTTCTCTTATCACTTCTGTCAGCCATGGATTTTCTAGCCAATTCTATTTTCTGTTTCTTTCTTGAAGTAATATCAACATAAGTAGAACCTATTACATAGATTCCCAACAGAACAATCTGAGCTATAAAACTCTCTAATGTCGGACGTATGCGCGTTATTGATGCGATATTTATATCCAGTCGAGGAATTATTACCATCATAGGTGTTGAGTGTATATAGTCGGCCTCTTGAAATGACCTTA
>JBGTFK010000174.1:0-12053 GCA_041747305.1 Candidatus Nitrosocosmicus sp. | reverse complement strand
GGTGTTTCAAAGGGAAGGCATATTTACAATGAAAAGCAAGTCTTGACGATTGAGTATTTCACATTGTCACTATGTGGATGGTTAAATGGAGTCAAATTTGTTTCACATACCACCGAACCCGCTACCAATGTTATTAACGATTGCATTATCTTTTGGCGACAATACAATTGAGAATCTTTATAGTCTGAATTATACTATGAACCTGTCTCTAACTATTAGTATAATTACTTGCTATTATTGATGGGGAATTTCTATTTCATTTTTCGTATAAGTCTCAAACATTCTTTTAATGTCATCCCTCTTTCCTTCAGGAACTTCATAATAGAGTACTATTTGTAAAGCGTTATTAGGCAAATTGTGTGATTGAGAGCCATGAGTTTTTCCTTTAAATTCCTTTATTAGATCAGTCAACACCTCATATTGTTTTGTAACCATATCTGCCGATCCTTGAAGTATTTCCACGGAGTTATCCATGGGTTGTTTGTTGTTTGAGTTATGCCATGATTTTTTATAATTGTAATTGTTCTTACTGCTATAATTATTCTGTAGATTATTTTTGTAATATGTGGGCTTTGATAAGGTATTATTATTAATTGCTGCTGAATCTACGGATTTATTATTATTGATTGATCTGTTAGGACAAAAATGTTTCTTCTTTGTGAGAACCTCTGAATATTCGCTATTTAGGGTATTCCAGTAAATTTTGGTGTTACAACCATACACACAATATTTTGAATTAATATTGGAGACGTCTAAAGTACTCATCTTTATTATATGCTTTTGACTGTATATAACTATACACATTAGTACACAGCGTAAGATAAGATAATAATTAATACCATATAAAAGTTCAAACCAATCTTAAATTCATTAAAAGTTCCATATTCCGAATGGATGATTCTATTGACAGTTTAGAGATGATCGTCCATATTTAATCAATACTAAGGAGATTTGAGTTAAACCATCTAAAGCTCTATTATTTCAAGCATGTGGATGTTCTCAAAGAATAAAAATTATCTTAGACCCTCTATGGTCAATGAAACATTTTGTGGGAGTGGTAATTGTGACTCAAATTTGTTTCACATACCACCGAACCCGCGGTAAATTACACACTATTAATAGGTGTTTTAGACCTGAGTCCTTTTAATACCTGTCCGATTAGATCAATGCGATTTATCTAAGAACTCACGGATATCGGTATCGTTAATATGTTTCTTAGATGAGAAGTTGGTTTGTTAATTTGTTGAAATTGTATTACTATTCATTAGGGGAACTGAGAATGCATAAATAGCAGTCATCGATTCCACAGTCACATGGTTCTAGGAGATTTAGCATTCGAAGAAACTGGAAAGTTCGCAGGAATAAGGGCACTCCCCGACGGAAAAGTGGAAGCGACCTATCAGGGAACTGGCAAATTGTTCGGTACAGACTATTCATCTATCTATACAGGAGTTGCAACCCCGCATGGAGGAACCTTGATTGCAGAGTTCAACGGAATCTGCACAACCAAAGATGGGGACTCTGTAGGTGTGTGGGCTCATGGAAGAGGGCGACCTACCGGGAGTAGCCTAAAGGCGAGCTGGCGGGGTGGAGTTATCTGGCAGGCTTCCTCGCCGAAATTTGCAAGGTTAAATAGCGTGCCGGGAGTTTGGGAATTGGACATCGACGAAGGAGGCAATTTCCATTTGAAGGTTTGGGAATGGAAGTAGCCAATAAACCAGCAAGAGGCTTCCCAACACAGGTACATGATCCTCCTCCTCTGTTTGAAGGACAACCAAAAGGTGTTGACCTTGGGTGAGCTGATGACAAAAGGTCAATTTCAGGTTCAAGAAAAACCACTAGCCGATTTGGACGATGCTATATCATCCCTAGTTACCGAAGAAGGCTTGTGTGATACTCAAACTTATTATAAATATGAGACCCTGCCGCTGCTGCTGCTGCTGAAGCTAGCTATGGGATTCTCCAGCCATGAGCGAACCCGCGTACTCCATGATGCTCATGTGGATAACCTCATGATTTCCACCGAACCAGATACCAATTATAGTAATGATATGGGAAAGTATAAGATATAGGGTAATTCTTATTTTTCATCTTTTTAAAATAAATCTCTTTTGGTATTTGTTATGTTATATTCTTTTTTGCGCATGAATCACAGTATTTTTCTATAATGGTAGCTCCTTCTACAGTGAATATTGCTTCCTGAGTAGCCGTATTACCGCAAATTACACAGGGTTTTGTATTTCCGCCAACATCAACGAATGCCCTTATCGACGAAAATTTCTTTTCCATTTTATGTCTTCATTTTATTATTATTATGCAATTGCACTTATAGTATCCGTTTGCTATATGCGAGCCAAATTTATATAAAAAGACTATTAGCAGAATTAATGTTTTA
This sequence comes from Candidatus Nitrosocosmicus sp., assembly GCA_041747305.1. Classification (GTDB taxonomy): domain Archaea; phylum Thermoproteota; class Nitrososphaeria; order Nitrososphaerales; family Nitrososphaeraceae; genus Nitrosocosmicus. The sequence continues at coordinate 9,658 of JBGTFK010000174.1, read as the reverse complement.
TACTCATTGGTGAATTTAATTTATTTTCCCTGCAGTAGTTGTTTGTATAAAAACAGAGGACAAGTTAATTGGAGCATCCAAAGAATTTAGAAAATCCATTCCTAGACTTTACAAAGGGTCTTTGTAAGTTACTAAATTATCATTTAATCTATTTCAATCACTTTTGAATTATCCCTAATAGCCCGCATTAAAGTAGAGAACGCATATTTATGGCAGTTAATCATAGTCGAAACATCCGGACCCTTATACCATACGGAACTTAATCCCACCGAACCAGATACTAATAAAAAGTAATGATATACTTACAAATCAGAATCTTAATTAAGAGCCTATCCCAAAATTATCTTTCTGTATATAATTATACAGCATGAGAACTGTACCAATCCGAGATATTTATCCACTTTTTTCTCATAGCGGGTAAACAGTTTTCTAAACCTGTTATGCCATGAGTTGGTTCGTTCTACAACCCATCTCTTTGGAGAGTATTTTTTACGGAAGGGCACCATTTTTCCTTCCTCTTCACCCCCTTCATCTTCTCCTTTTCCATTCCTCTTTTTCTTCTTGATTGGTATATGTAATACATAACCTCGTTTGATTAATTCTTGTTCTCCTTGTGCAGATTTGTATCCTTTATCCAAACATAGATGTTGCCTTCTTCCTCCTCCTCTTCCTGATCTTGGTTTGTATGATGAGGATATTGATTTTGATTTTGGCCTTTTGATGACCGTATTATCAGCCACATCTGTTACTGGATTGATATCATGGGTGCTGGTAGGTGATATAACCACCGATAGGGGAATACCCTTCTTATCTGTCAAAATGTGTCTTTTTGTGCCCAGTTTGCTCCTGTCTGTGGTAGGATTATTTCCAGTTTTCGCCCCCTAAAGGTGACTTCACAGATATACTGACTATGGATTGCCAGGTCCAGTTGATACCTATCTCTTTATCATAGATTTTCAATAATTTGAGCCATATCTTTTTGAAAAGATCAAGATTATTCCATTGCTGGAACCGCCTATGGCACGTAGAACCAGAACCGTATTCCCTAGGTAACATTTTCCACTGGCATCCTTTTGTTCCAAGTACGTAGAGAACTCCATCAAGTACTTTTCTGTATGGTTTGATTGGTCTACCTACAGTTTTGGATGGTTTTTCTTTAGGCAACACCTTTTTAATTTCATTCCATAATTTATCCGGAATCCTTATGATGGGAGGAAGATGGTGGTCTTTATCATACCTTACTGCCACTTCCTTCTGGATATACGTCGCAGTTTAGCAAAAGGAATAATGAGCTATAATCCTATCGAATTTTGGGATAGGCTCTAAATTGATATGGTTGCAGATTTTAAAAAGATTCTAAATATATTTTACTATCAAGTTATTAAACCCTTTTATCTACATACTCAAACTCTACTAGTTCAATCTCAAGATTATTTAATAAAAAATAAATATAATTAGAAAAAAATTCTTTTAAGAATATCTCATTAGGTTATCAATTTATACCGTTATTGTTATTTCCTCCGATTGTTGTTGAGGACTATTTGTAAGATCCTCGCATATTATTCCATTATCTCCACCAGATACAGGACCTTCTATGCAGATCTGAAATTCCTCGTCTACTTCTATTAACCCGGATGGCATTATTATCTCTGTAGTATATTCGCCATCAGAAGTATCGCTATACAATGCATCAGTCAAATCTATATTAAAATGACCATATTGTGGATACTCCTTTACATATATGTCTACTAAATCATAGAAATTATGATCATCATCTAAATCGTCGACCACAGTAACTAGGATAATAAAATTACCTTTGCTATTTGGCTCAGAAGTCTCATTGTTTGGAATGCATCCTAACTGTGGATTAAGTGGTGGTGATGCTTGAGTTGTTCCTTCAGGACATTCTCCATTAGGTGGGATTGCAAGCGTTGCTGAGTCTGATACCCTATCGTCGGAGCTATCTGAGTTGGGTTCTGATGCGATTGTGTTTGCTATACATCCTAGTTCAGGATTGGGTGCTTGAACAAATCCTTCAGGACATTCTCCATTAGGTGGGATTGCAAGCGTTGCTGAGTTTGATACCCTAAATAAATGATCATCATACTTTAATCCCTTGAACGGTTCACCCATTGCATCATTCGTAATTGAGATCATGCCTAATGTCGGTCCCATAACCAAAACTGCGATCAAAAAGGAGCGGCTTATTGATAAATCCCCTTTGTAGAGAATTCTTTGGATTGCTATATTTAGCATATCATTTTATATGCAATCAAATATATGGCTTTTGCTAACTAACTCCAATAATCTAATATTCTAATAATGTTAGAATTAAAAAAGTCATAAAGATATTACTAAAAGTTGATTATACGCACATTAGAATATAGTTGAAACAATTTAACATCGTATAGATACACTTGTCCTTGAATATTAATAACATTATAGTTCTATGATGTTTTATTACATTTTACAATTCAGACTATCATATCATCTAATGCTAGTAAAAGTCAAAACACAGATGCTAATATTTTTTAGGAATCGTATAAAAAATCTGTTCTATAGATATGACTATTTATAATATCATCAACTCAAATTTTCTAATTAAATATTTCCCTGCTGTTATTATCTGATTACTACGTTACAGGATTTACATAACCCGTATAATACAATACAGATAACAAGATTGACACCTTGGACTGCTACAATTTCTGTCATAAATATAGCAGTGCTATATTTATAATGTTTTAATATTGTTTAAAGTCAACATATGACATTATCAATTAATTAAGTGTAAATTTGTTATTCAGAATATATGAAGTATAAAAACCATGATATAAAAACCATGATATATAAAATATGACATGTCAAATAGTTCAAATACAGTTTTGTCTAACAGAACGTATGATATTCTAAGAACATTAGGATGAGATGCTGATTTTCTGTATGATACAGTAAACAAGTATATTCAGGATGCTCAGAAGGATGGTAGACAAGATTTAGTAAATACGTGGAAAACTATAAAGCAAGATAGAGAAAAACATGTGAGTATGCTAAAGGATGCATTAGAAAAGGAATTTCACTCATAGACCATGACTAGCATTTTTTGACAGTGTATCAAATAATAAATACCAATTAATGCAAATAAAAATTTGATATTTTAACTACAAATCTACCATCCAACATTTCGTTTATGCAAATTAGTATATGATTTTATTATGCATAATTGAAGTTTTGTTATTAAACTATTTATGCGTACTAAAATAATTCTGGGAGACTCTAACTTTTCTTTGAATTTGATTCGTATTAAATACTATGTTCAATATGAATATTTGATTATTATATCTTGAATAAGATGAATAAGAAAATTGATATCTCTAATACAGGTCATGAACTTTTATCACGAAAAATTAAGAAAAAAGAAGTTGAGTCGGCTGTAAAAACTTTATTAAGAGCATCTAACGCCATACCCTCCACTTATGCTAAGATATATGGTTTTGACGAATTATTAAAAATAATAAATGACGGCTATTGGTGATACTGATATTGATTATATGACATTCTACTAATAGTAAATTATTTAAATTAATTTGGTTGGGATTCATTAGTGTTTTTGAATGAATTTGATGAATGGTATCAAAAAGATCGCAAATACTAATTTATAAGCAAATCTATAAATAAAATTTTTAGTATATCAGATCTCTTGCGTAATTAGACAGCCTTTAAAATTATTTGGAACAACACTAATTACTTGTAAAATTTATAACATCCTATCTGAATTCTGGAGAATGAATGTCAATCTTATTATAATTTTCCATTGATGCTAATTAAGCAAGAGATCTATTGTGTAATTTCTGTGGAATTGGCAGACATCGCCTTACTAGTTCTTCAATCTTTTCTACGTCCCTGTATACGTTACTCTGATCCAAACCAAAGAGGAATTCCATCAGAGTGCAGGTTATGTAGAGCCAGTAGTAGACCAAAACCATGACCGCCCTATCCTTAACAGCAAGCCTGAAACGTCTACCAGTACCTATATCTCGTTCTCTATTTGGGGAAGATAAACGCTTTATCTCATGTTTTGGATATTTTGATTCTATGATTTTAAAATGGCATCGAACTGCTTTACTGAAATACCTGTGAATGATTTGAACAGTGATGGTTCTCTATATAATTTGGATTAGGATAGCAAGGAAAGGACAACGTTATACAACACAGACAGAAATAAAGCTGTTTTGGCTAATTATGCAATAGATCTAATGTACTAGGATTTGAATGACAAAACTTATCTAACCTCTCCCTCTATTTTAATATTAAAATGTCAAAAATATTTCTGATTACTCTCGTAGTAATCATACTAGTAAACATCTTGACGGCAACACCACTATTACAAACCCAAGTACTAGGATCCATTGTTAGTGAAGATAGAGGTCAATCTAACGCTCCTCCTGGTGTAGATCCGAATGAATGTGTTCCAGGTAATGAATGTCCACCGGAATGTCCTGAAGGCTTCATTCCCGCAGCACCTCCTTTGAATCCACAGTTAGGCTGCATTCCAAATACCGTTACCTCAGAACCTAGTTCAGATGAATCTCCAGAAAGGACATCAGACACAGCAACGCTTGCAATCCCACCTAATGGAGAATGTCCTGAAGGAACAACTCAAGCATCACCACCACTTAATCCGCAGTTAGGATGCATTCCAAACAACGAGACCTTGGAGCCAAATGATGAACCTTAGTCTCATCTAAACCTTTTTTGATATAAAAATCCAATGATAAATAAATTTAATAGTTAGTTAAATCGATGATATTGCAGCCAAGGTTTGTTTCTTTATTCTTGGTTGTTACCATATTTCTACTCATTATTTAACTTCTCAGTTGATTTCTTAAATATCTATTTGCTTGTATCTGTTGCACTCTGAACTTATCTGTTCTATACCATCAATCTAGTTTTTAAAATTTTGTGTCTGAAAAGAGTAGCTTTATATTGTAAAGCGCTATACACATCAATAACTTTTCATTTTGTTCTTACTAATTTTTTACAATTAAAATACCACTAGTAGATGATTTACGTTTATTTAGTTCCGATTATACAGATAGCTTCATTGCTAAAAGTAATGGAATCTGAATTTTTATCAACATAATCATTTGCCACTGCCTCACTTTCCGCCTTCAATATCTCTTTTTTTCTTTCTTCTGATTGATTGGATAACATCACCTGTACTGGAGATGCTGTTTCACATACAAAATTTGTAAATTCTTCTGGCGAATTAAAGTTAAAGAACATGTTATTTCTTTCCATGGTAACATCTTTGAACCCAGCACCGGTAAAATAATCTTTTAGCAATTTTTCATCGGCTAGACTAAATGGACCAGAAGCATTTGGCGGAGGTGGTGGGCTGTTGGTTTCCTTTAATAATATATTGAAAGGTAGTGAAATAAAAGGAACCTTATCAGGAGACGCCCAAACCGCTGCAGCGAATCGTCCGTCTTTTACCAATGAATTGTGTATATTTGATAAACCTGTTTTGACGTTGGGTAAAAACATGAGTCCAAACCTACAAAGTGCTGCGTCAAATGTGGAAGATTGTAAATCACTTGTTTCCGCGTCTCCTTCTCTAAATTCTATCAAATCCTGTAGACCCAGAGATATAGATCTCTGCTTCGCAATTGAAAGCATTTGAGGGGGATATATCTATTGCCAAGACATGTCCATTTTTCCCTACTCGTTGTGCTGCCGTTATAGATGGTTCTCCTATGCCAGTCGCTATGTCAAGAACCCGGGAACCTTGCTTTATCTCAGCAAGTTCTATCATACGTTTGCTTATATTTTCACCCGCAGTCTTAGTTATTTTCCACCACTTTAACCACCCGTTTGCTACATTATTCCAGCCTTGACGTTGACCTTCCTTAAACTGTTTAGGATCAAAAGTTGGCATTACCCGTTTGACTCCGAATTCATTATATATAAAAATGGACCTTTTGCAGAAAGATCAATCAATTAAGGTAGATAGGCTGCGTCAAACTAATCTAGATAGTTTGATTTAGGTGACAGAAGTAGCTTTCATACAAACAGATTGATTTCTATAAAGATGTAAGATAGGATGATGAATCTTAAACCCATGTGAATTTTCACACGATTTCCACCGAATCAGATACCTATTTATAGTAACGATAGCCAATCCAAGAATCTCTAAACAAATTTTAGTTATCCAAATTTCTCTTTCTTTTGTGTAGTTTCATAAACTGATTAGATAGAATACATTTTAATCCCATTAAGTTATCAGTCATTGGACATCAGCTATGGATATGACTATCATGATTCTATATGCAGTTTTAGGGTGGATCATAGGATTCATAGGTGGAATGGTTGGTCTGGTGCTTGGTGCCATAAGGTTTCCATTCATTCTCGAGGCTGAAACTGCAGCATCAGTTACTGCGGGGACCAATCTTTCTGTAAGTACATTGGGTGCGATAACAGGCGCAATAAATCATTATCGCCAAAACAATGTTGATTTGAAAATTTTTTTAGTAATGGCATTCTCTGGAGCAATCGGTGCATTTGCTGGATCTTTTTTGACAGATTTAATACCTGTTGTGATCTTATTGAGTATAATAATAATTATTGTGTCCTATGAGGCAATCGATCTACTGATAAAATCGGGAAAAGTTGGGAAAAAAGGGGACAAGAACCATAATGCAAGCCTAATATCCTCTAGTACAAAAATTGCAACCACGGATGAAGGGAATGATTTAAACAAAACCAATTTCAATTTAATTAGAAGAAAGAAAAAGAAAGACACAATCAAAGAATCTACAATAGGGTTTGGCGTTGGCCTTCTTGGAGGAATGGTGGGACTTGTCTTGGGGAGTGTCAGGATGCCAGCTATGATTTCTATCCTTAAACTTCCTACAAGAATCGCAATAGGGACAAATTTGGCTTCCTCAGCAGTAATGGGAACAGTAGGAGCGGTAGGGCATTTGATAAATAACAATATTGATTTTATGATCTTGATTCTAATGGGTCCAACTGCTATGCTAGGGGCTTTTATGGGATCAAAGTTTACCAATAAAATAAACGAATCAAATATGAAGTTTGTAATTTCGATCGTCTTAATTGTAATTGCAGTGTCTATGTCGTGGCGTGTCTTAGGATTTCTCTATATGTGATAAATTCTTACCATTGTGAAGGCTGCACAATAAAACAATAGACGAAGGTTTAGCAAACATATATTCTTGTAATAAACATCAATGAAATATCGTGATGATGCAGGTAAAAATAGTACAATAAACAATAACTTGCAAATGCTTAATGGAAAAGGTCAGGAATTGAATTTGGTATGGACCAGTAGATTTATCACAGCCGCCATACTTCAGGGAGCCATTATTGTTGGATTAACAGTTTTCATAATACTTGGAGAAATCTCGATACTAGAACCAGGTGTATCTAGAGTAATAGCATCAGGAGGGGCTGGGACATGGTTTACTTTAGGCTATGTTATGTACATCGTTGTTGGCGTAATTGGTGTTGCAGTTTCAGCCCTATTTTATTTATATATAGAACGAGTTCTCAAAAAGCAGTACAAAGATCATAATGGTGCAAGAGTAGTAGCTTGGATGCATCTTATTCTTATGAATATAGGTACCACCGTTGCAATGGGTCTATTAATGCTAACTGGTTATAGAGGCGGAGCAGCCATGCTTCCAACTTCAGTAGGAGGATTAGGACTTGACGCAGGACAAGCACATGAAATTCTAGCACCCTTTGTTGAACCAATTGCTATTGCAATACTGGTATTAATTTTTGGAATAATCTGTGGTGGAATTGGATTCCTGCTAGTAAACAGAAAAAAGGACATATGACTTACATACACATCCCTGATGTAATTGTATATCTATTTTATCGGCTTAAACTTTGCAATTCAGAGATGCATTATATAAGAAATTGATAAATGATTATTATTTTGTAAAGGTATTTAGTACTTTCCTTAAGGGATTATCGGTAGGTATAAGGAAAAACAAAATACTATTAATTTCCAGTTAACATTTAACTCATACTCCAAAGATACAAAAACCCTCTTTTACCATACTAAATAGATATAGTTATCGTAATCTTTCAATATGTTTAATAATTGTCTTTTATAAGTGTGAACTAGAGAAAAATTAACTAAAGCGTGTTGATGACTTTCTACTCTGATACGATTGTAAGCGGTTATAAGTATTGTTAAACATATTTTACTATGCCAATAGATCCAGATTTTCCAAAAAATCATGAAGTAATTGGAAAACATAGCCTATCTGATAATGAACACTTTCACTATGTTTGGGGTCCGGGGAGAACTGACGCAGAAACCTCCACCAGCAATGAAGTTCAGGATGCATATAAAGCAAGAGGGGAAGAATATTTAGGATTAGGAATTCATGGGACCATGGTCGCAGTAGATTGGGATTCTTGTTATGCTGATGGGGCTTGTATAGAAGCCTGTCCTGTACAAGTATTTCAATGGTATAGGACAGAACAAGATATTCCTGGAATAGAGATGATAAATACGACAAGCGAAGGAACTGGTAGCACAGAAAAGGAAGAAAGAAAAGATTATACCGATAAGTCCGATCCAATCAGAGAACATGATTGTATTTGGTGCATGGCCTGTGTATCTGTATGTCCTCCCCAAGCTATCAAGGTAGATCAATCTAATTTGGAATATCATGAAAAAGCCGAAGGTACATATAATGAATCTCTATCAAAAGGTAGCGCACCACCACCCCATGCACACTAAAAAGTAAAGCTTCTGAACACATAACAGCAATAAGACCATCACTATTTACTAAAAGTAAAAGTAATTCTTTTATTCCTTCTTTAAATGAACATTACCATATAATCTGCATAGAATTTAAAAGACTTATTTTGCCACTCACTATTATCGTACACTGCTGTTTTATCGGTTTGTTTTCGTCTTCCGTCAAGTTTCTATAAACGTTCTCTAATCATATTTTCTTTATTAAACTGCGAACAAACTTTAGAACCAGAATATCTACATACATCAGCTATTGCTGCTATCTTATTGTCTTCTAAGACCTGTAAATTGAGCCCAATAACTATTTGAATACCCTATAGTAAATATCTGAGACTCATTTAACATTGAATTGGTGAAGTTATAACTTTCTCCTATACTCCATGGATTCCAAGCCCACTGAATCCGTCTTTGATCTTATAAAAAATCAGTATTTATATCCGAACCCCTATACCATACGGAACCTAATCCCACCGAACTCGCTACTAATTATAGTAACGATATAAAATTCAATCGTGTTGGTGCTTACGTTAAGTAGATTATTTTATTTTTTGTATGTTACTTAGCAAAAAGAATATGTGATTGCTTCGTCTGACTGTCTATCTCAAGCAGTTAAAATTTGTAGGACACTACACTGCCGCACTGCTATCCTGTTCTGTTGAGTTTCATTGTATTATGAGACAGTCATAATGAGTTTTCTCCGAAACTAGATTGTGCACCAGTGTGCTCTGTCGAATAACTAATTTGAATGCAACCACATAGGTTAGTAATGTATCACGTAGTCATCCTGTCCATAAACAAGTTATAGATTGATGCTTTTAGCATCAGTTCATTCACGATGTTGTTCCACTTTACAGAAGACAC
>JBGTFK010000173.1:0-38176 GCA_041747305.1 Candidatus Nitrosocosmicus sp. | reverse complement strand
TGTGTTTCACGGATTCAGGCGTCTTGATCGAGTGATGTAGTCTACAAATGCTCGTATGAATATTGATATGCTTGTTTTATCAACATGATTCTTGTACTCGCAAATCTATTCTCAAACCACTTTTGTCGATGTCCTGTTCTTTTGAAAGGCGGCATTATGCCCATCGCGGCCTGTCAGGTATGCGGTATTGTATCTATCAGAACCTTCCTTGCTTTTCTTTCGTGTCTATCTCCAGAATGATACGGAACAAATACAATCTGTAATAGTTTAGTATTTGATATGGTCGACTGTATCCACCTTGTTTGACCTATGGTAGATGTAAGCTAGCCCTAGAATAATCTTCTTGATAACCTCGTTATACCCTCTTACTGGTTTAACCTCTAAACAGAAACTCTTTCTGTCGTATCTTCTATTTGACTGCCGTTTGACACCCCTCTCTGAAACACCAACTGGTCTTACAAACTTTGACTCAAACGCACGGTCAGGATACCCATAATTTCGGTGACTACTGAATACTTTGGGTGTTTGGAGAGTAATTGTATTATAACCATATTTTTTGGCCACCCTTGGTCCCTTCCTATTTTATTTTAGTAGAGTACGAGCCAGCTACAAGTAATATTGTCAAGGAGGAAGATATCCCTCATTATTATATTCCAAAATAATTTACAAAAGATCAGGATAAGCGAACATGATTGGTTTACATGAAAGTATATCTTATTCCTGACATGACTGTTAACAGAGCCTCTAGATTTAATGATGATATAAATATTATAACATTTGTATTAATTTATCAATAAATTTTGTGCTTTCAAAACACTGAAAAAAAGTAGCTTAGAATATACTTATTTCATCTAATGCATTGGTATGGTTGTTCATTTCTTTATAAGCGTTTTTTCATATAGATATAATATGAGTGATTCATCAAATGTTGGTGTCTCATGTGTCATTTTGTAACGTGCGTTGCGCTAAAAACAGATAGTACCCTAATTATTAATTATTAATCCAGTTACAATTTACTGTATAAATAGGTAAATATGCATTTAAAGATTTTTGTACAGATGTCTAAAACACGGCGGAATTTTTACTCTAGATGCCAAAATCTTGGCATCTCAAACAAACGACTAAATCATGCAAGCAAATGATGTATCACAAGAATTTTTAATTCATAGGATGAAACTACACGAGTTTTACGTTCTCTATGGTCCCGATTGATCGATCTCAGATCCTTGCCTATCATTTTTGTAAAATAATTACAATAAAATAGCTCTAAGTATTTAAGAAATCTAAAAAAAGTTTGATGTATTACAAAATATATAGTACATTTGAATGTGGTTTAAATATATTTAGCTTTTCATTTATAGATTCGTATTTTCCATAGAAATTTCATAAATTTTTATTAATATTCAAGATTCATGTGATCGTAAAGTCTTATATATCAAATATCAATATAGATTATCCGTAAAAATGACTAACGAATCAGGATCTACCTCCTCTTCTAATATTATAGTAGAATTATCGGAAAATAATTTTGAACACTTTATATCTGATAACAAGATTGTCTTGGTTGATTTCTGGGCAACATGGTGTGGTCCATGCCAATTTATGCTCCCAATATTTGATAAACTTTCCAAAAAATACACTAATAAAGTCAAATTCGGTAGATTAAACGTAGATGACAATCAATCAATAGCAATGCGTCTGGAAGTGTATGCAATACCTACATTTGTAATGTTTGTAGGCGGTAATGCAGTAGATAGAGCAGTTGGTGCAGTTGGCGAAAAGGGATTGGATATTCTGCTACAAAAAACCCAATCCTAATAAATGAAATCCATCAATATGATTACTAGAGTATTTATTCTTGAATTTCATATTTATACAATCGTATTAAAAATTGATAATAAATAACAAACACCCTGAAAACTTGTGATTAATTATTAGAAAGAATTTATTATTGACTTGATTTAGATATCATGAGATAAAGTATTTGACGGAAACTCTTTCTTACGATATACTTATAGTAGGGTCCGGCTTGGCAGGACTGAGGGCTGCTATTACTGCCGCCTCGAAAAACAAGAATCTAAAAATTGCTGTTCTGTCAAAAGTTCAGGTAATGCGTTCTCATTCTGTATCTGCTGAAGGAGGTACAGCTGCTGTACTATATGATAATGAAGGTGATAACATCGAATCGCACATATATGATACTATTAAAGGTAGTGATTTTTTAGCAGATCAAGATGTTGCAGAAAGACTTGTAAATTGGATTCCATCAGAAATAATACAACTGGACAGATGGGGAATGCCATGGTCGAGACGGGATAAAGGAAGAATCGATCAACGGAAATTTGGTGGGTATTCTTTTCCAAGGGCTACTTATGCTCAAGATAAAGTGGGATTTTACGAAATGCAAACGCTCTATGATACCTGCCTAAAATATGATAATATTTTTTTCTTTAATGAATGGTTCTGTACCTCTATCCTTCATGAAGGGAATACCTTTCAGGGATTTACTTGCATAGAGATGAAAAATGGCAATTTTGTTAAGGTCGTTGCCCCATCAGGCATAATTTGTACTGGAGGCGCAGGCAGAATCTATAGCTTCTCAACTTATGCTTATTCTTCTACTCCAGATGGTCTGGATATGGCATACCGTGCTGGTATGGCTTTAAAGGATATGGAATTTGTTCAATTCCATCCCACGGGTATTTTGCCATCTGGAATCTTGATTACCGAAGGTGCAAGGGGAGAGGGAGGATATTTGATTAATTCTGAAGGTGAACGGTTTATGAAAAATTATGCAGGCGAAAAATTAGAACTAGCTCCAAGGGATGTGGTGTCTCGTTCTATGATAACTGAAATTCAGGCAGGAAGAGGATTTAAACATGTTACAGGTACCGATTGTCTTAAATTGGATCTAACTCATCTAGGTGCAGAGAGAATTAAAGAAAAACTTGCAGGAATCAGAGAAATTGGAATTAAGTTTTCTGGAATAGACGTAATAGATGAACTTATCGAAGTGAGACCTGTGTGTCATTATATGATGGGTGGTATCCATTCTAATGTGGATGGTGCTACTGAATTTGATGGACTGTGGGTAGCTGGTGAGGCTTCATGTAATAGTACTCATGGAGCGAATCGATTGGGGGCAAATTCTACTTCTGAATGCCTGGTATGGGGTGCTATTACTGGGGAATTGGCTGCCAATCACGCGTTAAGTAAAAAAAATAGCATTCCAAGTACGGATAATCATCAATTTTTGATGGAAGAAAAGAGAATCTATGATGGGATATTTAGAGGTCGTGGCGATACTAATCCTTATGAAATTAGAAAGAATCTGACTGACACTATGGATGAAAGATCTTATGTTTACAGAAACGAAATTGATCTTATAGAGGGATTAAAAAGAATTCGTAGTCTTAAATCGTTAAGTTGGAAACACGTTGATGATCAAGCAAAAGAATACAATACAAATTTCATTAATGTAATGGAGATGGATTCCATGATGCGAGTTGCTGAAATAGTATTGATGGGTGCAATAAATAGACGCGAATCTAGAGGAGCTCATGCAAGAATTGATTATCCCAACCGTGATGATAATAACTTTTTAAAACATACTCTTGCATATTATAATGGTGACGGGGAACCTAGGATGGGATGGCATCCGGTCGTATTTACTCGATATGCACCAGTGGAGAGAAAATACTAAATGGGTATAAAACCTAATGGTGAGAATAAATCTAGTACAGGTGGAGATATTAGGCTCAAATCTGGACGTGAAGGATTAATGGGCTGGTTAAACCCTACTAGATATGGTTGGGAAAGAGTATCTTATTGGTTGCAACGTTTAACCGGGGTTGGTTTATTGATTTACTTTATAGGTCATATATATGAAACTAGCTCATTAGTAAATGGGATTAATGCTTGGAATAGTATGCTAGAGTTGACTCAGACAACTGGAGGTCACATATTTCTGTTATTGGTTATAGGTGCAAGCACTTTTCATACAGTTAATGGATTACGCCTTATTTTTACCGAGTCTGGAATAGGCATAGGTAGACCAGGACGACCGGATTATCCATATGATGCAACTTCTTTGAATTATAAGCAAAAATCTGGTATATGGGTTGCCATGCTATTGGCTGCTATTGCCATGTTGTATGGTGGAATGGTTATGTTTGGAGATGTGAGATAAGCTTGGACATGACAAATACTTACAGAGGTTTGAAATATTTTATGGAGCTTAGAATATAGAATGCCGTTATTAAAATTACGCGAAAGTCAAATAATGAAAATTCATTATTTGACTGGGATATGTGCCGTATTCTTTGTAGCAATTCATATATTATTTAGAATTGGTATGGGTATGTCATTTAACGAAAGTTTAGAGTATCAAAACGTAGTAGCTAATTATCACAACATATACTATGTCATACTATTGGAATTAATCCTTGTTTTTATCTCCATTCATGGATTTAATGGCTTGAGAATTATTTTAATAGAACTTAAACAAAATCAATGGTGGGAGTCCACAATAACTATATTGGTGCTGGCCGCAATGATTGGTGTTATAGCATATGGTACAAGAACGATTATTATTGGGAGTCAATTATAATATGCATCAAGAAAGTTTTATACCATGGTCATCTTTTACACCAATTCTGATTGTTAAACTTGGATATGATATAAAACACATGTGTGGATAAATATGAGTGAAGAAACTAATAAAATAAAATTAAAGGTATATAGAACTAATTATAACAAAGAAGAGTCTCCGCATTATGACGAATTTGATGTGTCAGTTAAACGATGGACTACCGTTTTGGATGCATTGTTAGATGCCAAATCTTATTCTGACAGTAGTTTAGGAATTAGATATTCATGCAGAATGGCTTCTTGCGGTTCATGCGGTATGAAAATAAATGGCAAGCCCAGATTAGCATGTTATACAAAAATATCTGAACTAAATGACCAAACAATTGTTTGTGATCCACTACCTAATTTTCCAAGGATAAGAGACTTGGTCACAGATTTTACGGAATTCTTTGCTCATCATAAAAAGATCGAACCGTATATACACAATGAAAAGGTGCCAATGGCTGTTGTAAAAAACGATGACTTGGTTGAATTCAAACAAACTCCAGAAGATGTAGACAAGTATTTGCAGTTCTCATATTGTATTAAATGTGGTTTATGTTATTCTGCCTGTCCTACAGTCGCAACGGATACAAAGTTTCCAGGACCTCAGGCTTTGTCTCAGGCCTATCGATATATGGCCGATAATAGAGATTCTGGTGAGTCAGCTCGATTCAACATAATTGATGAGAGACACGGAATTTGGAGATGCCATTTTGCGGGTTCTTGCAGTAATGTATGCCCTAAGGGGGTTGACCCAGCCTTAGGGATTCAGCTTCTTAAGGGTCATCTGATCGGAATTACAAAAAATGATAAAAAAATTGCGACTTTAAGGTCAAAAGAGGAATAGAAAAAATCATTAATTACCTGACTGACAACAGCTATTTTTCACTCTTTTTCTCATCTTGTTTTTCTGAAGGTTTTTTACTTTCATTTACCTGCTTGTTTATCGCTTCTGCCATGAAGTGATTGCTTACATTTACTTTTACATCGTTGATGCCTTCAACTTTGAAAATATTGTCTCTTACATCTTGTGCTATTTTAAATCCAAATACTGCTGGACAGAATGGACTTGTAAGATGTAAATCGACATCAACTTTTCCTTTATCGATGTCTACCTTGTCTATCAATTCTAACTCCATTATTGAAACTCCTATTTCTGGGTCAACTATTTTTGTAAGTTCATCAAATATTAGACGTCTAGTTAGTTGTAAATCTTGAGACATGATTAACATATATTGTCATCTTTCCTATTTATTACTTATTTGCTAAATTCAATATTTTTTGCTAATAGATTTTATTATGTTAAAATATCCGATTAAATTAAAATTTTTGAATGTATAGATCCAGGCCAAGCGGAAATTTGGATAACAAAGCTCTATCATTTTTGTCCTCAATAGCCGAAGATGCTGACTTGTTTTATTACGATATATTGGGAAGTCAAGCTCACGTAATAATGTTATATGAAGTTGGTATCCTAGCTAAAAAAGAATTAGTTGCTATTTTAAAAGGTATGAATCACTTATTGACCAATCCTGATTCACTAAACAGATATGGTGATAGCGCTTCTGAAGACATTCATGAATTGATAGAATCTGCTATTATAAGAATTACCGATATCAAATCGGGTGGGAAAATGCATACTGCAAGATCGAGAAATGACCAAGTAATATTAGACATTAGAATGAAAATTCGGGATGATCTAAATCGAATTAGTGCTAGTATAATATTATTAATAAAATCATTAGTATTACAGGCAAACAATAATGTTGATTCCATAATGCCTATGTACACTCATATGCAACAGGCTCAATTGGGTGTTTTTTCTCATTATTTATTATCATATTGCTTTTCTTTAACCCGAGACTTCGAAAGATATTCAGAATCATATAAAAGGATTAATCGTTCTCCTCTTGGGGCTTGTGCTATCGGAGGAAGCAGCATGAACATAGATCGTGCAAGAGTGTCCTCCATGTTAGGTTTTTCAGATATTGTATATAATAGTATAGATGCAACGAGTTCACGAGATTCGTTGATAGAATATGCTTCTGCTTCTCTTATTTGTATGTTAAACCTGTGTAAGATAGCAGAGGATTTTATTGTCTGGTCTACATCTGAATTTGGTTTTGTTGTCTTGGACGATCGATTTAGCTCATCCTCGTCTGTGATGCCACAAAAAAAGAATCCTGATCCTCTGGAACTTGTTCGTGGAAAGACTGGCGTTGTACAGGGAATTTTGGTAGCAATATCTACAATTATGAAAGGACTGCCTTCAGGATATAGCAGAGATTTACAGGAGATGAAACCTTTGTTATGGAAACTTACTTCAATACTTGAAGAATCCATTTCTATTATGGTCGGCGTGATATCTACAATGAGTGTCGATAAAAACAAAATGTATGCAGATTCATCTAAAAGTTACGCTATATCACTAGACATTGCAGAACATCTTATCAAAAAAGGGGGAATATCATTTAGAGAGTCTCACAAATTAATTGGTACTTTAGTAGATTACGCAGTAAAGAATGGAAACATCCCTCTGAATCTACTAAAATTAAGTGATATATCTAAAACGTTAGGACTGATTAACTATTCAAATCCTGATCTAACACCAGAAAAGATTCAAAGTATAATCCAAAGTTTGACTCCAGAAAATTCAATAGAATATCGCACTACCAAAGGTTCTCCTAATAAAAATGAACAAAAAGAGATGATTTCATACATGACTATGAAAATGAATGAATTTGAGGAAATACTTGAGGACCGTTCTAATTTATTAAAGACTGCTAATGACAAACTTAATTTGAAAATAAAAGAATTTATTGATGAGTCTTCATAACGTTTTAATAAGAGATTATTCTCTATTGATAAAAAATCTTAGATTTAAATTATCCCCTCGAATTACTTATATTAATGTCAGAAGTACACTCACAACCTAATCAACAAAACAAAGAAAATAGTCCTACAAGAGATGCGATATACATCGGGAAAAAACCATTGATGGCTTATGTAACTTCAACACTTATTCAATTGGCAAATCAACCTTCTGTAACTATTAAAGCACGTGGTTTAAGCATTGGTAGAGCTGTGGATGTATCACAAATAATACTAAAGAGAATGGAAAATGCTGGCTATGCTGTTGGTGATATCCTCATAGGATCTGAGACCGTTCAAGCAGAGGATGGCAGAACAAGAAATGTTTCAACAATAGAGATTCAGGTAAAAAGAAATTCTTAAATACCTTTAGTTTACCTTTTCTCCCTTTGTGCTATGGAAAAAAAAATTGCAGCGATCTTTTTAGCACATATTAACCCTTTGACTGTTTCGCATGAGTCAATTATCCGGAATCTTTTACAAAATTACAGTGTTTATATTTATCCAGTAAGGTTTTTGAAAGATGGGATAGAAGTAAATACACGAAGTTTCCCATTTTCCTACGAAATTAGAAAACAAATGATTGTGGAATCCTTTAATTATCACAAAAATATTCACGTTCTTGGGGATTACGCTTTTCTATCTCCATACATACAATACTTTCCACCATTCGTATCCCCTGCATTTAAAAGATTAAAAAATAATATAATTCTTAATATCCAAGAAAATTCTTTTATAACCTACACTGGAGATAGAGCGGAAAGGGTTCTGTTATCTCTCTTTGGTTTTAATCCGGTTAAAGCTAATAGGCAAGTTGTCTCGTCGACGAGTGTAAAAAATCTTTTATATAAATCGGTTTTATCCTCCAGGAATCTAAACCCGAATGAAGAATCAAAAAGCAATGATTTGAAATGGCATGAATTTGTTTCTCCTAAAGTCGGCCAAGTGATAGAAGACAATTGGGATACTGTAAAAAATTTTTCCATTACGAAGGATGAAACCATACGTGTTATAGGTATGAAATTCCCAAAAAATGGGTTTATTTAATTGATTACTGTAGATATAACACTTTTATAGAAGTAAAAAACTTGCAAATCTATGAATACTAAGAATGCTGATTTTATTTGGTTTGACGGTGAATTCAAATCATGGGATTCCGTTACTGTTCCAATTACGACTCACGCATTACACTACGGAACGTCGGTCTTTGAGGGCATCAGGGGATACTCAAATGATCAAAATCTGTTTATTTTTAAACTTAAAGAGCATATACAAAGATTACTTCAGTCTGCTGAGGTCTATTCTATCAATTCAAATTATACTCTTTCTGAAATATGTACATCTACTGTCGAATTATTAAGGAAGAATAATATTAAAAAGTCTTGTTATATTAGGCCTCTATTATTTGTGGGATTACATGGAATAGACCTTAATGTTACTAAACGCTCTCCTTCTCATCTAGCAATTATTGCTTTCCCTTTTGATAGATATTTTCCAGAAACCGGGATAAGAACATGTATTTCTTCATGGAGACGAATAAATGAGAACTCAACTCCACCGATGGCAAAAGCTGGAGGAAATTATATGAATTCCGTGCTAGCTACACAAGAGTGTAAAAGAAATGGGTATGATGAATCGATTTTACTCGATTATTATGGCAATGTAAGTGAAGCACCAGGAGAAAATATTTTTCTAGTTCGAAATAATAAGATTTATACTCCATCATTATCGGATTCTGTACTTGAAGGAATAACTAGAGATACAGCTATCACGATAGCAGAGCATCTTGGTTACGATGTATGCGAGCGATCCATTACCCGTACAGAACTATACATTGCCGATGAAATATTTGTTACTGGTACTGCAGCTGAAATTACTCCGATAATAAGCGTGGATAATCATAAAGTTGGAAACGGAACAGTTGGCGATTTTACAAAAAAAATCTCTGACTACTACCAAAAAATAGTAGTATCTCAAATACCCGATTTCAATACTTGGGTTACTCCAGTATGGTAAATTCAATGTTATTAATTCTAAAATCAAGAAAAAATAGTATAAATTTAGGAGATGTTGAAACAATTGGATGAAAAATCAATCAAAATTGCCGTAATTGGAACTGGTGGCTGGGGTAAGAACCACGTGCGAGTATTAAACGACTTGGGTGTATTATCTGCAATATGCGATTCGGATGAGAATAGAGTTCAGGCCTTGGCAAAAAAATTTAAGATCAATAGCTATTCAACTGTTGAACAATTACTTGAAAAGGAAACTTCTCTTGATGCATGCCTAGTATGTACTCCGACCAAAACTCACTTTCCGGTTGCGCAGGAAATAATTAAACATGGGATAAATGTTTTTGTAGAAAAACCATTATCTTTCTCATCAATTGAATGCGAAGAACTTACAAAATTATCAAAACAGAACAATGTAATTTTGACCTCTGGATACATTGAGCGTTTTAATCCTGCTGTACAGGATCTCAAGCAAATCATTGATGACAACACCTATGGGGAATTATTAATGATGGAGTTTCATCGGGAAAATAGAATGCCCATGCATATAAAGGACGTAGGTATAATCTATGATACTTCAGTCCATGATATTGATACTGCTTTGTTTATTTTTGATAGTAAGCCAAATGTCGTTTTTGCTCGTGCAGGTAAAAAGTTTCACAATTCTGAAGATTTTGCAACAATAATGTTAGGATTTCCCAATCAAAAAGTAGCAATAATTGCATCTAATTGGATTACTCCAAAAAAAGTTAGAAGATTTACAGCTGTGTGTTCTGAGGGAACCATCACAGGCGACTTTATAACTCAAGAAATAAAAATAGATGATGAGAACCAAACACTTATCCCGCGAAGGAATATCAGAGAGCCATTAACCTTGGAACTTGAAAACTTTGTTAAATCCTTATCTGGGAATATTACCAAGTACCTGGTAACTCCTGAAGATGCGACTGCCGTAACAAAAATCGCTGAAGCAGCCTTAATATCGAGCAACACTGGGACCCCTGTTTACCTTTCTTTCTGATATACCCAGGGTTATGTTATTAATATACACACTTTTGAAAGGCGTCTTGGATTGTGGTGTTCTTCGATGAAGACAACGTGCCGGTGACTAATGTTATTTTCTTTGAAGATAATGATAGTACGCTATCTTTGAGTCATTTTGGCTGCTTGATTTGCTAACTCCGGTCCTGCTCCTCATTTGACAGGTAAATTGGTATTTTAAGTTAATTATAAATGGACTGCGATAGAAATCTAATTGAATTAGAATGTCTGAAAAAAAAGGAAGTTCTGTAATAAATTTCATTTCCCCTAAAGCAACAATTGGTAAAAATGTTAAAATATGGCATTTTGCGTATGTTGGAGATAATACCGTTATAGGTAATGATGTTATGATCGGCTCACTTACCCACGTGG
Source organism: Candidatus Nitrosocosmicus sp. (assembly GCA_041747305.1). GTDB lineage: Archaea > Thermoproteota > Nitrososphaeria > Nitrososphaerales > Nitrososphaeraceae > Nitrosocosmicus. The sequence continues at coordinate 27,248 of JBGTFK010000173.1, read as the reverse complement.
ACTATAATGTTAAGATTGGAAACAACTGTAGGATAGAAGGCTCAGTATATATTCCACCACTTACAGAAATTGGGAATGATGTTTTCATCGGCCCTGGAACTACCTTTACCAATGATCCCTATCCTATGAGCAAAAGAATGATTGGGGTGATAGTTGAGGAGGGAGCGATCATTGGAGGTAGATCCATCATTAAAGCTGGTGTAACAATAGGCAAAAATAGTGTAATTGCAATGGCCTCTGTAGTAACTAAAGATATACCTCCAGATGTAGTAGTAATGGGACATCCGGCAAGGATAAAATATACTAGATCAGAATACGATGTAAAAAAAAATAATTGGGATGTTTAGCATTTCCTTTTATTCCATTTTTTATACTCATGGTAAATTTATATTTTATACTCATGGTAAATTTATATTCTAAATTAGGTCCTTTTATATGAATGATTTCAGATATTCTGACGGCATATTGAGTGTATATGGAGAATAAATGATACAGATAACAATTAATAATACTTCAGTCATATCCAAATTTTCTGCATAATACCGATACTACAATTCCATTGTGTTGAAAGTAGAATTCGCCGCTACTATAATTAACTTGTAGGTTGGATGACGATGATTGATATTTTTTTCAATTCTGTCAATTATTTTCTTATAATCTCCACTTGAACAGGCAATTATTATGTTGTTAGTAGAATTGGGGATATAACTTTCAACGTCTTCGATTTCTACTTCTGCAATATAGTCTCGTAATTTTGATTCCAGCAAATCTCGAATAATTGTTTTATCTCCTCTTATTTCGTGATTATCAATCGTCCAAAAAATAGTAACTTTTGTTCTACTTGCCTTTATTTCTCTGAACTTTAGTTGACTTCTTGTTTCGTCAACCAAGTTTTTTATGAATCCTTCGATCGACCTTATCGTCCCATTTACTACATAGCTTAATGCAGTAGAGCCAGATATAGACAAGCCAATAATCCTGAGATCAAACAAGCCATTTGCTATTTCATCAAAATATATTGACTCTACATTTTTGTAAAAGATTTCTCGTTTATCTTTTTTCGATTTACTTAATTTTGAAATTTCATTGATGCACGTTAAATTTGAGTACTTGTTTATGATATTAATCGAATATACTAATTCTGCTGATGTTATACTTGCTAACTTGATATCATTTTGAATGTGATTGTTCTTATTAATTAAATCAAAAATGCTATTTAAAAACAAATTGTCATTACTTTGTTGATGGGAACCTAATATTATCTCAGCCGACTTGTCCGAGTTTATTGGATTATAATAATATGTAACATCTGTCCCAACCATTAAACCCGATTGATGTTCAATGAGTGTAATTATTTCATTATTTCCTCCAATGCCTAATGGAACATTAATTACAATTACGGTATTTTTCGTTAAATATGTAATTAACTCTTTAAATTTCAAAATTATTTCATTCTTTACATCTTGATTGACTTTTCTTATTCTAGGTACAAAAAAGACTATTGGCGCATTACTAATTGCTTTGTCGAAAGGTTCTAAATTTAATAATAACTCCTCCTCATTTAAGAAGTTAATATGGGGGTATTCTTTTACAATTTCAGAAGTAAGAATAATTCCCAACCTAGAATTTTCATCAATAATAATTACTTTTGATTGTTGGCGAAGTATCTTTTTTGCAATTTCGTAACCCTCAGTACTTAATCCATAAATGACAATAAGCTTATCCTTAGGATCACTCTTTTCTGTCTCCAGATTTTCAATATCCTTCCTATTATTATGAAATGTATAATTTGATAATTTTTTAGGTCCTTCACTATTAGTGTCATTTGGTTTATCTATCTTGTCTGAAATTCTCTACGCCCCCAATACCTTAATTTAAAATTCTTTATTTAGTTTTGGATTTATTGATTTTTATTGCAATTTCGATTAAATAACGACATTAAAAGCGAAAGAATTTTTTAATATTAAAGAATAATTCTAATTGTGAAGATTTGGTTTGACGTTTTGACTCCAAAACAAATAATGTTTTTTAAACCTGCGATCAGCATATTGCAAAAACAAGGTCATGAGGTCTTATGCACATCACGAAATTATCGAGAAGCCAATGAATTATCACGATTAATCGGGTTGAATCTTTTGATGATTGGTAACCATGGCGGATCAGATCTTTTTGATAAACTATTTCAAAGTTCAAAGAGAATTATGGAACTGGCTAAAATAATTTCCAAATTTTCACCTAATTTAGTAATCAGTTTTTCATCTCCTGAAGCTTCGAGAGTTTCTTTTGGTTTGGGAATAAATCACATTGGTTTCAATGATTCACCACATGCCGAAGCGGTTGCAAGATTAACTATTCCATTGTTAACAAAGTTATTTTCTCCATCTGCTATACCTATTTCTGCTTGGAAAAAATATGGCATATCCTCTAAGCAAATTATTCAGTATAAGGGCCTTGACCCAGTTGCGTGGTTAAGCCGAGACATTGATGGAACCACATTCCGACCACACGGAAGGAAACGACCGGAGGTAGAGAAAGATTTTGAATTCTTGGAAGGGTTAAAAATAGATCACTCACGAAAGTCTATCCTGATAAGACTTGAAGAATCAAAGGCCGCTTATATATCTAACAAGAATTTGCGAGTCCGACCATTAGACTTGGTAGATTATGTTGTAAATAATTTTGCTGATAACAATACCATTATTATTCTTTGTAGATATCCCGATCAAATCGCAGAAATGTCTAAAAGATTCAGAAATAAAGCCATTGTATTAAGACAAGTTGTTGATGGAGTTAAATTACTAAATAATATTGATGTTTTTGTTGGTGCAGGGGGTACAATGACTGCAGAGTCTGCACTACTAGGCAAACCCACTATCTCAATAGCCCCAATTCAGTTCTATGTTGATGACTATTTAAGAAAAATTGGATTAGTTACTCAAGCATCTAACCCAGTTCAAATTGATAAATTATTGAAATCATTCTTAGATGACGAACAAAAATGCATTTTGATACAAAAGCGTGCTGCAGAGATTTTAAATAAAATGGAAGATCCAATTGAAAAACTCCTAACATATGTATCTACAATTGCTAAAAAATAGATTCGTAAAATTAATAACGTCCGTACTTACAATATAAAAATGCCCGGAAGCCCGGTAGTATTACAAGTGCCGAGTGTAGTGGCCAAGCATAGAGGCCTTTGGAGCCTTTGACCCCAGTTCGAATCTGGGCCGGGCTATTTATATGAATAAGCAATTAAATGTATACTGGATTTCTAATTTATTGTGCTATCTTCTTGATAACTGCTAAAGGCTTTTCTTAATTTCAATAATAAGTCTGTGGAACTTGTTTAAAACCTACACAATAATAAATGACTAGAACAAAAAAAATTTTTCGTATTGGTAAGACGTAACTTTAACTGGTGTTAATTTTTATTTAGTCAAACCAATTTCAAATATGTGATTTCCATGGCAATTCTGAAACCTATCGTTAGTAAAATCGATTGCCTCAACAATATAAACCGTGATTATCTTCGTCTTAAAGGCATGTTTGTTTATCTTAACCATATGATTCATGTTCGTAGCACCATTTCCACGATTTTTTTGGTAGTTCTACTATGACTGGATGTTTGTGATTCTCAAAGTGTTTCCTAGCATGAAGTCCAACTGAAGAATCACAACAACCGACATGACCGCAGGTAAGACACATTCGTAATGCAACCCAATTCTTTCCTTCATTTTGACATTCTTCACATCCTGTTGTATTTGGGGCCAATTCCTTTTTATTAGATTTATCAATATGTTCACATTTCTGTGTCATGTGTTAATTATTAATTTCAATGAATTTAAACAATCATTCGTTGGATCTCAATTTTTGTGAATTGAATTTATGTAGAAATAAACTTGTGTTCCTTGTCTTTGCAGTATGCAATCTGTAACATTGAATTTGAATGGTTTCTAAAATACCAATCGGTCCTTCACATCTCAGTTTCGATTTTAAAATTTCAGTAGTTAATAGTTTACCAACTTTACATCTAATTGATTATACACTAGATTATAAATCCTTGATATAATGATATTTGGGGTTACTATTTGAAACTTATTATAAATTTTAGATGTATCTTTGGAGAATTCTCAAGTCGAGAGAAACTAGTGCATATCTGATATCACAGAGTAAAATAATCTAAACTGGCATTACCTCTATAAATACTTCAGTTTCTATTTGAATGAATGAATGATAGCATGCATGCAATCGATACTGTATATTGCTTGTATTTGAACATTCAGACCCTTGTATAATTTAATCTATCAGGAATATGACACCTAAAGATCGTTGGATTGACGGCTTTGACACTCGATTAGGCGACAAAGGTAATAGAGATTAAATAGTATGTTTCACATGTCTTGATATTATGCCTCAAAATAACAACAAAAGTGGTAATAATAGAGGTTTAGCTTCGGCTAGCGAAGAAACTAGAACAAGAGTAGCAAGGGCCGGTGGAAAAGCCCAACATGATGAAAGAGGACTACAAGCAGCTAGCGAAGAAACTAGAACAAGAGTAGCAAGGGCCGGTGGAAAAGCATCGCGTAAGAATACATAGAATACGTAATCCTTTTCATCATGGGTTTACACCGAATTTACTTTCCTTTTATTCGATGATTGAAAAGTTTTTTCACTTTGTTTAAAACTTGTACGTTAGAGTTCTGACCAAGGGTAATACTAGATTGAGAATTAAAATCTGGTTTGGTTATTCTTTTCTTATTTTCTTCTAGTCTTTTAAATACGACATCCATTCTTAATCATTTAACCATCTATTTGAATATCTATTAAATTTACATAGTCGATTTTTAGACATTCTTGGAGATTGATTAATGACTAATTTCGAATGATTATGTCACCATATCTTAGTAAATAGATGTAAGAAATAATTGATAAAAAAAATAGAAAAAAATTTGTGTTTATTGTTGTCCGACAGCGTTACTACCGGTGTTATTTTGACTTTGTGTGTTTGCATTATTTCCTGAACCAGCTGTGTTGCCACCAGATACTACACCACTGTTTTGGTTAGAGGATTGTGATTGGCCTATACCTTGGTTAGCTGTGTTGCCACCACTACCACTACCGCCTTGTTGTGCTGCTGCATTGTTTCCAGTGTTTTGTTGGTTTTGTGCATTCAAGTTGTTTCCTGAACCAGTCGTGTCGCCACCAGATACTACACCACTGTTTTGGTTAGAGGATTGTGCTTGACCGATTGCTTGGTTAGCTAAATTGCCACCACTACCACTACCACTACCACCTTGTTGTGCTAGTGCATTATTACCGCTGTTTGCTTGATTTTGTGCGTTCAAATTATTACAAGAAACAAAAGTTCCAGTCCCTGATACACATAGTGCATTTTGGTTAGAGGATTGTGCTTGGCCTATACCTTGGTTAGCCGTGTTGCCATTATCATCATCATCATCGTTGCCACCGCTTTGTGCTGCTGCATTGTTTCCAGTGTTTGCTTGATTTTGTGCATTCAAGTTGTTACAAGAAAAAAGGGTGCCGTCACCTGATACACAAACACCAAGTTGAGTTGACGATTGTGCTTGGCCTATACCTTGGTTAGCTGTATTGGCTGTAGCAAATGCATTCATGGTCATTGAAGTTGGACCTAAAAATAACACGAATGATATTGCCAATACGGCTGAAGTCACTAAAATTTTATTTACAGTAATGATACTATTCATCCGATCTTTATTACTAATAAATAATATATAAACTATTTATGTAATTATTGAATATAATAGTATTTTGTATATTTTTCTGCTATTTTCTTTCATACGTAAAGAACCGAACATTTCGTTAGTGTGGATTTCCAGTATTGAATGATCACTGAATCTTATTTAAAAAAATGGTTGTCGTTTATTACTGACAAGATATATTTTATTTGATGTTTTCATCCTGTTTGATATTTCTATTCATATATGAAGGTCTTTTTAATTTTATATTCCTGAACCGATCCATTCTCGACGTTACACGCGTCTCTGAAGCGGAATAAGGATGTGGTATTACTAAAACTCTTTCAATGGATGGAAATTGAGAACTAATCACCAATTGTATTTTTAAAGATAGCATTTCGACTTCTTCTAATGATTCCTTTCCATCAACTGCTATGTGTATCTCTGCTTGATCTATCATGCCCGATGAGCGAAGTAACACTTCTCTAACAACTATCTTTTCATCGCTAAATTGTTCTGAAATTATGTTTTTTATTACTATTGTTAATTTGGGGTTTTGCCACGAGTCTATGAGTATCAAAGATGATTTTTTAAGAGATATATATGAAACTGAGAAGATATAGCAAGCGATTATCATTGCTCCTATTCCGTCCATTTGTACAAACCCAAATTGTGTGGCAACAAGTATACTAAAGAAACCTATAACCGAAGCTGATCCATCTTTTATAGAATTTCTGGCATCTGTTTTTAGTGAAAGCAAATTGTACTTGTTAGCTATAATACGCATTTGAAATGCTCTGTGAAGAGATAATGCACTCGCTCCGGCTAGTACTGCCATAACAATATAAGGATGTCTTATTTCGTGTGGATGAATTAATGCCTGATAGCCATTATAAAGTATAACTAGACCAATCACTATCATTCCTATTGCAGCAACTAATGCTGTAAAGCTTTCAACTTTGTGATACCCAAAATGAAACTTTTTGTCAGCTGGTTTATGTGCAATCCTCAGGCCTAATAAAACTATAAAAGAAATTGCTGCATCTGATATTGAATCTATACCATCAGCAGTAGCAACCACACTGCCACTGAGAATTCCTGTGATTATTTCTACAACACCTATAGCCAGTAAAGTTACAACTGAGGTTTTTGCAATTTTTTTGCCTGCAATGATCCCTTCTTGGACTAAATTGGGCGATTGTTGTGTTTTAGTGTCGTTTTTTATTATATTTTCCTTGAGGTCCGCAAATTTATCAGTAGATTTATTTTCTTTACTATCTTCTACATCGTCCAAATTAATAATTTATTCTAGTATCTTGCTTACACTATTTAAAATTTACTAGCGAGTCTATCTTTATAAAAATTTTTCTAAATGTATGATCAAAATTAGCAATTTATTAGTAAAATATTACTAATTTTAAATTATTTTGAACGTTTTGTGGCTATTACTAAATAATCTAGAGGTCATGCTATCATTTAATAGTATTGGTAATATTCTTATTTCAGTTTACATTTGAATTGGTGCAATCTTTAGGCTTTTGTAGATGATACAGATAGTATTTTCTCATCGTTACTCATGTAACCTACATATTGGAAGATATTTGTGGATCTATTATTCTAAAATGGGATCAGCCGGATTTGAACCGGCGACCTCCAGCGCCCGAGGCTGGCATCATGCCAAGCTAGACTATGATCCCTTCCTATTTTCGTATTATATTATACTATGCTTGTGGCAAAAGTATGTAATTACTGCTATCAGCTTTTAATCCTTTGTTTATTAATTTTATGTTCAGGTAAAATCAAGATCAATTTCATACTTACACGCTTCAATTAGTTTCTGGTCAAAATATGCTACTTGAACATCCTTGTGGCTATCCTCTCGATCATTTTTCAAAATCCCTAGCTGGAGAAGCTTAAAAATTATTGAATAACTTATGGGGAATGCACCCGTGGCTCCGGGAGAATTGTAATTTAATATATGAAGCATGTTATTTCTTAGCATGAAAATTGGATTCATTACAAAATTACCCTCTTTGTCTATCAAGTTTGATCGAATTCCGGCGGTTCCATGAATTTTAAAATCTCTATCTTCTATAATGGGAAGAAATTTTTTCACCCTATTTATCATATATTTCTTAGAAATGCTACTTAATCCTTCCTTGTAGATTAGATTAAGCATTTCTCTACTAAATAACGTTCTATTTATTTTACTATTTTTTCCCTTCATAAGTTTGTATATTTTGGGAAGAAATTCTCTTGTATTAACGATCTTGTTATAGCCATATGGTGAAAAAACCGGACAGGCATTGGGTCCTACTTCTCTGTTTCCGTTAGCTCTAATTATCCAGTGAGGATCTAGAAACGGAAATTGCTGGAATTCAGGTACTGAATAAATGCTATGGTTTGTGAGTTTGTTATATTTTGGTGGTGCTATCCAATATTCACCTCTAAAAAAAAGGTCACTATATTCATGGATTGTTTTGGTCATATCTAAAATATTAATTGCATTGCTTCCAGCGGCGCAAATCAGGAAATCGCATTTGATTTCTTTTATCCTGTTTTCAAAAAGGCTTACATATTCTAGGATAATTTCAGGACTTGAATCACTTCTATTTTTTATATCTAGAACTTTAGATCGTGTTATGAAGGTTACTTGTTGGTTTTTACTGGATATCTGGGTTGCTAATCTTTGGGTAATTTGGCCGTAATTTACCGAAGCATCTTTATGACATAAGATCGCTGATAGACATTTCAGATTGGGTTCAAAAATTGATATCTCCTTTTCATCCATCATCATTATCTCCTTTTCATCCAATCCATTTTTTATTCCCCATTCCAAATGCAGTGAAAGTGTACTTAATGCTTTATCATCATTTGCTACTTCAATTACTCCATCCTCTACAAACAAAATTTTGTTTGCTTGACAATATCTTTTCCAAAAATCATAACCATGCAAGGCAGCTTTGGCCCAGATTTTCTTCTTTTCAGGATTGTAGATAAAAGGAGCATGGACCTTGCCGGTATTCCTCGAACTAGTGTGCAAACCTGCTCCTTCTTCCTGCTCAATTATTGTTACCTTTGAGCTCGATAGGGTCGAAATCGCATATGCTAAAGTTGTTCCTAGAATACCTGCACCAATAATCACAACATGGTTATTATTTATGGTCCGACACTCTTTCTTTTATTTCTTATTAGTATTATACTCCGGTCATAGTTACCTTGCCCATCATCAACGATTGGTTGATCTCATTTATTTCATGACTCTTGTGTTTTCTTCTTTCTATCACATATCCTGATTTAGAATGATAATATATTATCATGTCCGTAGGATAAAATGAAATTATTGAATGGTTGTCAGAATCAGATGCAAGATGTCGAAGATGAATATTTTCCCAGTCAAAGAGTTTGTCTATATTGCCATCAAAATGGAAGTTGCTTCCACAAGCACATTGAACATTTCTCCAGCTTTCCTTAATATTTCTCAACCACTTGTCCTTTTTTGGCACTACTCCGACTTTTTCAATGTTATTCTTCTTATCCATTATTTTTGAATTACTAGATAGCTGCAAATCCCTTTTCTCCGCGCTCTTCAAATACAATATATGATCTTCTTATTTTAAATCTGTTTACTTTCATGAGCGCTTGTTGCCGCATCTATTAGTTTTTTTTTTGAATAAAATGCCTTAATCCAAATAAGAATTAAGATCTTCTCTGAAGACTATTTATCGATTCATTAAAAAAAACTGATTTTTATGTTTCAAAAATAATCTGCTATATGGATAAATCACTTTTTCAATGTCATTTTGGCTTTCGAATAGTCAAGACCATTCCACTCAATATTGAATCCAAGCGATGTGAGCAAATTAATATGTATTTTTTCGGGTATTTTTTTGGAATCTAAAATATTACATGCTTCTCCCAAATTAATGACATTTTTTATGTCATTCCAAACCTCCTCAACAAACCGAGTCTTAAGAATACATTCATCAATCATTAACAGTCGCTTTTTGGACAACTCGCTTTCAAACATATACTTGAATTCATTATTATTATCTATCAACTCCTTAAGGCTCACCTTCAAAAATGCGTCCCCATCGCTGTGATCTTTCTTCATCTTTTCATCCAGGTTACCTAAATACATGTAACTCATTTCAGAAATTCTAAATTCTTCTATGAATGCAATCATATTTTGAATGATCTTATTTTGATTCTGTATGTTGAGAACGTTATGACTTATGTAAATGTTTTCAATATCTCTAATATATTTTAGTATCTCTTTGAATGAAATCTTATCGTTCTTGTATGAGGTTATTAACACATTCCTATTATTCTTAATATACGTTATCTTATCTTCTTCATTTAGTTCATATGACATCAAATTTTCAAGATTAATCACAAGGATCATGAAAAATTCTTCATCATGAGTCTTGTTTTGTACTATTTCGAATATTTTAGATATTTTCCTTTCTAGGTATTCTTTTGTCCAGAAACCAATAATCTCAACGAATACACTATTGTCAAATTTTGACAAGATAAAATCTGGTATAAAAGCAGTTTTTTGCCTTGTTATAATAGGTTCCGGTTCTCGCTCTATTGTCCATCCTGTTTTAAATAGTTCAAATTTTTGTAAGAATATCTTTTCTATTTTGCTATCAAAAAGGATTGGCACATTAGAGTTATCCACGAAATTCTTGACATTGATTTCTTGGATGTTTAAATTGTTTCTATCTTTGGAATTATGTTCAACATGAGGTCTCTTGTTCATCGAAAAAGGATCCTTACTTGATTCATTGTCCTGATAAATGGAATTTAAGTGAATTTTGAACATTTTATCTGAAGGAAATGAATTTGGATAGGATTTTTCAGAAAATTCAAATTCGTAAACTAGTTTCTTTCCACTATTTGTTACCCTGAGAATATCTGCCTGTATGTGCCATCTTTCTGATTTCATAATGGTAGGTAATATTTTTGATATCGCGCTGCCGTATCTGTCAGTCAATTTTATTACATTTAAAGCACCTTCAATGGAACAAATTATCTTACTTCCTTTAGGTTCATGGGCAGTTTCATCTGCCAAATCTAACCAGTACATTAGACCGAGTCTTTTTACTTCTCTGAGTACTTCTTTCCATCGAGTTCCTAGATTTAGGTCCGACCCTAGACCTATTCTAACTTTTAGGCAACTAAAAAGCAAAGTTTGAACCAACGATACATTATAAAAAAGCAGTAACTTCTCGACACTGATTGGTACAAACGTATCCATTATCATATTTTCATCAAGATCAGACCACATCACTTTTGACAACATCTCGCTGGATATTCCAAGTTTATTAGATATTTTCTCAAGAATTGATTTCCTTGTTTGCTCACTCACGGCGATATTCTGTCTGGCTGATTCATCAAAGACGCTTCTCCTAATATCCATAGCAGGAAAATTTTTTAAAATTTCGATTGGTTGTTTTGAATCGTTATCATGGGGATTCTTTGAGTGAATTTGCGATATGGATTTAAATGTACATCTTTTTTCTAAAACCGCGGCTAGTCCTCTGATGAGCTTGTAGTCTTTATAGGTTTGTTCCAGACCCTTAAGAGACTGGCTCAACTTTTCTTTTATAACGCTATGTTGATAGGAATATTCAAAAACTTGTATGACTTGTTTGGCTATCTCAACATCTTTAGAGTTTTGTTCTAAAGAACATAAAATAGGATAAATTTTATAATTTTTATTATCCATTTTACATTTGAGTAAATCTGAAGATATCATTTCTTATTCACTAACCATTTTCTGATCAGACTCGGGCTAATAGATGATATTGTCATTTATTACTCATTGACCTGATTTATCTGATAATTGCTTCTTAATACTTATCCCTTTGTTTCTTTTGTTGCTAGTGAAGATTTCACTTGTATCGGATGAAATAATTTCAATAAGATTAGCCATGTTTTCAACATCTTTTTTAGGTCTGAGTAATCTTCCTAATCGTTGAATAAATTCCCTTTTGCTCCCTGTACCACTTAATATTATGCCCATGTTGGCATCAGGAACGTCTGTTCCTTCGTCCAAAACCTTGGTAGTGACTATAATTCTGTACAGTCCTTTCTTGAATTTTTCTAAGATTTCATTCCTTTCTTCATTCTTTGTTCTATGTGTTATGACAGGGATCAAAAATCTGTCTGAAATATGATAGGCTAGTTTAGTATGAACAGTAAAAATAATTGTTTTGTCTGTAGTATGGTGATTTAAGATCTTTTCTAATTCTACAATTTTTGCATAGCTATTTAGGGCTATATCTACAGCTTCATTTCTTAGAAGTAATGCCTTTCTGAGATTGCTATTGTTTGCAGATAGGATGATCAATCTTTCTAGTCTAATGGGATAGAAGATCTTTGATTCTTTTAACAATTGATTATATTGAAAAATTCTTCTTTTATATCGTAAAATTTCTTCTGGTAACATCTCTACCTTAATTTTTTTTAGTCTAAATTTGGCTAGATGGTTATCTTGGGATAGTTCATAAAAATCTTTACTGAACACTATCTTTCCTACTAATTTGTATAAATTCACATGTTTGCCATCTTCTCGCTCTATTGTTGCGGTTAAACCTAATCGGTAAGGAGAAATAAATTGTTCTCCAATCAATGAATATTTATCAGAAGCCAGATGATGTACTTCATCGAATATTAGGAATTCAAATTTGTTACCTAGATATGGTGATTTTAAGTAAGCTGAGTCATATGTTGTAATTGTAATACTTTTTATATCTTCATTGCCACCTCCAAGCTTGCCTATCTGGTTCTTCACTTTTAGAATGTTTTCCATGGCTTCAAACCATTGTTCCATTAAATTTAATGTAGGAACTATTACAAGCGTTGAGGTATTTGTCTTCAATATTGCATGTAATGCAATTATTGTTTTGCCTGCACCCGTTGGTAGAATTATACATCCTTTCATCTTATGTATTATCCATCTTTTCCAAGCTTCTTTTTGATAGTCCCTTAATTCATCAGTGATATTGAATTGGTTCCTATTGAGCGGAATGATGTACTCTCGTACTTTATCTATATAGTCAATTTTATTTCTTCTGAAATAATGAATTATTTCTGGATAGTAAATACCTAGAGCCCGGTATTTATTAATTCTAGGGTCAAATACTGAATATGGGGTGTGAAAATCGCCATTTAATAGAATGGTGCCCTTATCATATCTTAGCTCAGTCACAGCATTTTTTTTATATGTGATATATCAAGAGGTTTTTTTATTTAAATCTATTTCAAAACCGAATAGCCATAGATTCGTCGTGTTTATATCAATTGGGCCATACCTATTTTAACGTCTTTTTTTTACATTTGAATTACCGTGACAGTTTATTCTGTTTCATCCATCCGTGTTATATATAGTAAAAACTTTCGGTATTTTATTCTAATTAATGAGTGAATAGATAAAATTAAAAGCATAGTGAATGAAATAATTATTGATTACATACATGTCAGGTGACGAAAGATTATCACAATTTCTAAAAGAAGGTAAAGATTGGGAAAGAAAGCCTACCAACATAGCCGGCGTTTTTTTATTTAAACTTCCTGAATACCGTGGCAGACCAGCATCGATAGCAATAGAAATTAATCCACTCAATTCAAATGGCACTCCTAGTAAAAAAAGAGGGATTGTAATCAAATCACTAGAAGAACTAAATTCCATCTTGGAATTAATTAGTAATTCTAAGGTTTTACAATTGGCGCAATCTATTGACAGTGTCAACCCGGAAAGGAAAACAATGGTAAAGAGTGAATCAAATGAGGTATTTGAGATCTGAATATTGACAAGTTCGATCCTTTGCCACCATTACTAGCCTTCTCAGGTATTTCATAATCTAACTTTGGTCAAGAACTATTTTACCCATCCTCTATTAAGGGATGAAATGATTAAATATAGACAATACCAGGAGGATATTGTAAATAGGGTATTATATAAGAATTCACTAGTTGTGATCCCTACTTCTTTAGGAAAAACAATTGTTGCCTTATTAGTTTGTCTTGACATTTTACTCAACTGGAAAAAATCAAAGATTCTAATTCTTGCTCCTACTCGTCCTTTGGTGTTTCAGCATTTTGAATTGTTCAAAAAGAATACCTTTCTTTCAGATCAATGCGTTGCCTTAACAGGAAAGATAGGACCAGAAATTAGAAAAACGATGTGGAAATCCTCTTCAATTAGGGTATACTTTGCTACACCCGAGTTGGTAAAGAATGATATCCGAGATAATATACTCAAAAAAGATGAATTTTACTTAATTATATTTGATGAAGCCCAACGAGCCGTTAAGGACTATAGCTATACATCTATTTCCAAAGAATTTTACAATAATTCTGATCATGGTAAACTTCCACTAGTACTGGGTTTATCTGCTAGTCCCGGAGCAAAAGAAGAAAAAATCAAAGAGATCTGTTCAAATCTATTTATCGAACAAATTATTGCCAAATCTGAACGAGATGATGATGTGTTACCCTATGTTTTTGATACTAACATAGAGCATTACACAATTGCAATGAATGATTATCATAAGGATCTATCAGCCCTGTTGAATTCTTTGATTAATGACAATATCAGCTGGTTAATCCATAACCGATTCATAAGAAAGAAGAAGGTTGAAGGTGTATATAGAAAGGATCTCTTGTCACTTGGGGACTATATAAAATCGAAACTAGATTCAAAAAATATGAATTTTTTCTTACTTACTGCATTAAAATTTCAATCTATATCTTTGATTTTGTTATACTGTCGTGATTTAGTTGAATCCCAAGGCAGCTTTGCTCTCAAAAAATTCTTAGACAACGCCAAAGATAACTCTGAAAGTAAAACTTATCAGGAACTATTTATGGATTCACGAATAAAAGAGGTAATCAAAATATTAAAGGATCATAATAATGAACCTCCACCTAAATTAATAAAGGTGTTATCGGTAGTCAGTCAATTTCTTGATTTTAATGGCGACATGAAAACATCCAAGAATTCACCTGGGGATACTGATAGTGTTATTTCCAAACAACATGATACGGATTACAAAGACTATGAAGACAAACTGATACCTACTAATTATCAAAAAAAGATTTTGATTTTTTCGCAATACCGTGATACGCTTGAAGAAATCACAAACTTTCTAAATTACAATGGTATACCTTGTCAGGGATTTTATGGTCAATCAAATAAAAATGGACAGAAAGGCCTCAGTCAGGATAAACAATTATCTATTCTTGGTGATTTTAGACTAGGAAAATTCCCGGTACTTGTTGCTACTTCAGTAGCAGAGGAGGGCCTTAACATCCCCAACGTTGATCTTGTGCTGTTTTATGAACCTGTTCCAAGCGAAATTAGGTTTATACAAAGAAAAGGAAGGACAGGCAGGTTTTCCAATGGAAAGGTGGTCATTCTAATTTCTGAAAATTCTATCGATACAAAATATTTAGAGATCTCTAAAAGAAAAATTAATAGAATGAAATCAAGTCTTGAGAATACAAATTTTACTTTTGAGAAATATGACAAGAGAACTTTCAAAAATCCTGACAAAATGTTTGAATCCGAACTCTTTTTTCTCTACGAAAAATTCAACAAGTATTCTGAATTTGCAAATGAAGAAAATTACAACGAAAATATTAATCCTATTTTGGATTCTATTTCTTCAAATTCTAATAAAAAGATTAAGAGCCTTGTCAAGAAACTATCCTATCGTCATCGAAGCTCCAACGATTCAGAACTAACTGCACCTTTTACAAAAAAAAACTTGGAAGATCTTTACGAAGTCTCATTGAATTTAGATAGAAAGAAATTAGTCGAGCGAGTTCAAAGACAAATACATGACTTACTCGGAAAGGCTGGTAAAAGTGGACTCGAAGTTTCATATCTAAATGAGGTAATAGGCATTGATCATGATATTATTAGAGAGGCCATTGAAAATTTAACTAAAAAGAAGCGAATTGTATGTGTAAATAAGAATACAATTGCATTAACCGACTTTACCAAGTTTCTGTCTGGAAGTAAATATTCTGTATCCGTTGAAAAGATTGTAATGGGTAAAGCAATTGTAATCGTCAATGAAAAGTGGTATGCTTCTTTGGAACCTCAGGATTACTTTGGCCCTAGGGCGATATTAAAAAAAGGTAATACTTTCAATATTATTGGTGAATTGTATCGACGTGCAGGTACACTACATTTGATTGTAAAAAAAATAATCTAGCTATTGATATGGTATATTGCCAATACCTGGGTCTGCATATGTAATCACACAACGAACACACTACATTTGAAAGCTCATGATCATTGTCTACCAGAAACCCTTATAATTACGAAACCTAGTATGAACCCCAATATGGCACCAAATGTTGGTATCCATTATCGTTCTTTAAGTGATTTTGATATCATGTCATAGTATAGCATTCAAGATAAACCACCTGCAGATACAGCAAGAATTATGGAAATAATAAATTGCATCCCTTGATAATAGAATAAGCCTGCAGTCCTAAAATTATAGGTATTATAGATACTACACTGATTGCGCCTAGAGTTTTCTTTGGATTATTATTAAAACCGGCCTTTCCTGTCATCATTTCTTTATATGATGCAATTCCTTTAGGAATTCTTTAGTATGAAACTAGTTGTAATACTAATATTTAATATCCATATTTGGTAGATAATCCAACAATTAAAAACAATTAAGAAAATATCGTTATATCCTCGTGATTTCCTATATGCCACGTCGTTTACTATCTCGAGACAATTCTGAGATGCTCAGGAAATGTGTTCAAACATATACTGTATTTCTATTAAAAAAAAGAATACATCTTTATCCATACATCAATCGATGACTTGGAACGTTTCCATCCTCTGCTCCAGCTCCTCCTCCTCCTCCTCCAGCAGCACGCTGTTCTTGTTCAGCTTTAATAATTTGTTCTAATTGTTTCTTCAATTTTTGTCCCTGTTCTCTCAATTGACTTGTCTCAATCTTTAGGTTATTGTCATTTATAAAATTGTTAAAAGATTCGATCAATAATGAGGCGCCTTCAGGATCAGGAATTCCGCTCGAAGATGGAATGAGAATTGCAGCGCATGGAATTTGATTAGATAAACAAGCGGACAACAATCCGCCCGCAATACCACCTATGAATGTAGTATACTTCTTAGTTGAATCTTCAATCGCGCTTCTATTGAAATTACTTTGCGGGTTAGCTCCTTCATTAGAGACAAATTCGGTCTCTCCTCCCTTTTCTTTTTTGACTTCGTCATCTGTAACTTTAATCTCTTTATTTGTGGTCTTTTCCATATTTTCGCTTGCCAATATCACTGTTTTTCTGTCAGAATCAGGTATGCCTTGAACAGGAATTCCATCTAATACCATCACTTCTTCAATCGAATTTTTCATTGCCCAATCCATTACTGCATCTAAAACAAAATGTATACCATCCATCATTATAGGCGCTTCGCATACCAAAACACAAACATTTCCTTCTTTGTTTGCATATAGCCTAAATGGATGCCTTAACTTACCATCAATAAATATTACTCCGGGAGATATGTAATGAGATTCTACAAATGCAATCTGATACATTTCTAATTTATCTATTATATAGCTTGTACTAATTGAACCGACGAGCCCAGGCCCTGGAAATCCAGCAATGAGAATTGTTCGATCTTTTTTTAAGTTATTTAAGTCGGCAATAGTGATAATTTTTGTCGTAATCGGAGTTGTGGTTGCAGTTTCCCTACTACCTGATAATGACGAAGACATAGAATTCATTAATTATCTATACCTCTCATATTTGCTTATTAATTAATATAGTTATTAATGGTTATATGGCGTAAACTTTGTAATAGGCATTTTTGGGCTGTCTGTTATGAGGGATGATTTTGATTTTTCATTATTTTAAGTATCTTTGTTTTTAGATGAATCATACATTCTCTGATATAGATTTCGTTTCCAACCCCTCCACAACAACAATTGAACAACAATTGACATTGTAATTGAATACTTATGGAATAAAATTAATTAGATATCAACTCAGTTTGATGACTTTTATGAAATTAATATGGATTCAGTTAAACATATTTGTTATCCCCATATATTTTCCTTGAAAGTCCATTTCTTATTAAATAAGAAATTGCTAACTGATGCTATTGTGACTCCTATTAAAAGTGAAACATCATATGGAACGCCTGATTCGGTGAGCATATATATTGACAAGAACTGTATTAGGATGCCCAATGAACTACATCCAATGAACATTCCGTATTGTCTAATAAACCGTGTCAAATTGACATTTTTGTCTTCAAAAGTCCAGAATTTATTTAATAAGAAATTTGTAGTTACTGATACAGTGATCCCTACCGCAGTGGCTTGCAAATATCCAAAGCTCCCCAAAATTCCATTTGATAAAAGAATTGATACCAAATAATTCAAAACAAAACCACTAGCTCCTACCGTATAGAACCTAGCCGCCTTTGAAATAAATCGAACCGATTTTCTCTTTTCTAATTGAGTGTTTTGTTTCTTGGATTTTCTTCCATATCGGTAGAGTTTCCAAACCGCCTTAATATAATCTAAAATTATTGGAAAATTAAGTTTGCTCTGTCCGTATTTTCGATCCTTAAAAGTGTAGGGTATTTCTTTTACCTTGATAGTGTTTTTTTTCTTTATTAAAATTTCTAGCAGTATCTTAAATCCATCTGTATTAAATTCTATGTCGTGGAGTGTATGTTTTGGAAAAGCAAAAAACCCTGACATCGGATCATAAATGTTTTTTAGAGATAATCCATGTCTGGCAATAAAATTTGCTCCTACGCTAAGCAATAATCTCTTAAAGGACATCCCATTGATAGCCCCACCGGTAATATATCTAGAACCGATAATGATACAATTTGGATCCTTCTTTAACTCTGATATCATCTTATCTATTACCTCGGGAGGATGGGAAAAATCTGCGTCCATGATTAAAACGTTTTGCCCCTCGCTTGTACTAATTCCGTTCACAAGGGCAGAAATCAAGCCCGTCTTTTCTTTTCTATGAACTATCTTAATTGAAATGTCTTGTTCTGATTTGTCTCTACGTAAATTGCTCATTTTGGATTCGATATATTTTTCGACTATTAGACCAGTCCCATCAGGAGAGTTGTCATCTACTATTATAACTTCTACATTCGTTCCTGCAGGTATATTTGATTGAATTTGATTAAGTAAATCCGTAATATTCCTCGATTCGTTAAAAGTAGGTATAATGATGGATACAAATTTTTTATATTCTGTAGTTTTTGGTATAGTATCACTTACGTTTAACATCGTCATTGGTAATCCCTCATCTCACACCCTTAATTTATTGAAATACTATATAATACATGCGATTGTTTTCTAATATAAGAATGGGTTTGTTGGATTGGTTCTGTTAACTTAAGCGTTTAACCTAGTATAAATCCGAACCGAGTTTATATTATATAGATCAATTACAAGAGATTTCTTGTATTTTTAGCATATTTTCGAACGTTTATCCCAAAAGAGGTTATCTGGCTGGACATGAGATATTGGAAATCATTTGAAAAAGTTCCTTAAGTTAACAGAGCCGTTGGATTCAAGATTTGGTTTATATTTAGAATTTGATTATGTACTTTCCCCTTTAATAATATATATTTTCTAGAATAGATTACTAATTGTGGTTCAGTGATCTTTATCTCGATCGACACTTTATGAATCTAATTATATTATTTACAAGATAGCAGATAGCAGAGTGGTTTTAATGACAATATGTAGTTTGTCATCTTTTTGATGATATCCTCTTTGTGATCGATTAGCTTTTCATGATTGCCGAAATCTTGACTAATATTGTTAAATAGTTGTTGTGTTGATTGATGATTCTACGATTAATAAAGAAAAAATAGAAAAAGCATCTTAATTTGATTTCAAAACCTCATAAATCAAGAAAAAAAATTAAGATCTTAACTCGAATTAGGAACTATTCTATAGAGATTACCATGGATATGTGAAAGAACGTAAAGATATCCATCTGGCCCTTCCTTAATGTCAGTGGTGATACCAAATCCTTTCCCAAATACGACGTCATCAAGTTCTTTGTTGTTGTTAGCCACTTTATCTGCCAAGTCCCCATTTAGATCTAAGCGCGTTCTGTCTTCAATTAGATCAAAATCATACAAGTAGTCATTATTATAGTCAGCAGCGAACATATCATTTTGATATCGACTCCCCAAAGTATCATTTTTAAGAAATTCTAGAGCAGTTACTCCTACAGACATATTCCATGCAAATTCTGGACTACTGTATTTTCCTTTATCCGCAAATGTCTCTAAGTTATTCGGTATTGTTACCATTTTGTCTCCAAAATAGCCTCTCTCAGGGGGTAGCGGTTGCGCACTCTCAACAGGCCACCAGCCTTGTACTCTTAACCAACCACTGTTGAACCGGGGCTCAACCAAATTAATTTCATCACCGTAACCTGGACCATTTTCAGTATCCCAAAGTTTGTTCGAGATTGGATCAAAGGCAAGACCGAAACCATTCCTTATTCCGTAAGCATAGTACTTATTGAGGGGACTATGATCAGCTAAAAGGCCTGTGGTCTTATTTTCTCCGGTCAAAATGGGTTCTCCATAAGGAGTGATTCTTAATATTCCGCCCCTTCCGTCAGGTGGATGACCTGTAGGAACGTTAGATGATTCTGCATTGACAGTGCTATCTTCAAATGTACCGGTACAAAATTCGTCTTCCCAGCAACTATCGCCATCCCCCGAAAGGATATATATATTACCATCTGGACCTACTTTTATTACTCCTCCGTTATGATCTGCTCCTGGTCCAACAGGTATATCTAGAATCAGGTTAGGATTGATCAATTCATTGTCTGTCCACTCAAATCTGTATACTCTGTTACCTAGAGGATTTGTATCCTCGTCGCATACCGTTGCACCAGAACATACATCGTTACCATCCTTAAGAGATTGAGTGTAAAAAAGATATACATAAGTTTTTTCATTAGCATCGTTCTTTAAAGTCTGATTAGCAACAGCAATTCCAAGCAGTCCTCTCTCTATTTTATTTGCTACATTCAAATCGAGAACAGGTTTCTCTAAAAGATTTCCATTTACGATTCTTTTTATGGTACCATTATTTTTTTCTAATACCAATATATCGTCCTTTCCTACGAAAGCCATGGTTGTAGGATAGCTTAGTCCACTTGCTACGAGTTCGACGCTTAGATTCGGGTCAGTCAGTGTGGGCATTTCCAGTTTAGGAGTAGTAATATCCGTGTCTTTCTTATCTGATGAATCATTTGTGGTTAATGCAAACACTACGTTGTTATCATTGATTTGATTTGATCTGACCTCAATTAGACCAAGTCCTCTGCTCTCCTTCATATTAGTGAATGGATATTGATTGGTATTGTAATTACTTGTGGGACTATCTACAAACAACCCTATCCTGTCTGAATCATGGTATATTTTTCTAATTTCCTCTAAATGTTTACCTTGTACGGAATAGTCTAATATGTCATGTTTTAATTGACTGTCTACAATCATTATAACATCGTCTGTCTTTAGTGGTTCTTTCAGATAGCGCTCAGGGAATACATCTTTAACATAATTGATTGTTCCATGAACATACATGGGAATCCAAGAGAAGCTTCGAATCCAATGCTGTCCCATTAAAGTAGTTTGATCATCGGGATTAGTGTTGGAAGTAACATAATTTGATATGAATGCAGAAAGCTCAAAAAAAGCTTCATTTGTGTTTGTTCCAATTAGTATGAAAGTACTAATTAACCCAAATACTCCGATCCCTGCTATTAAAGTGATGGATATGATGTTTGGTAATTTACTGTTACCCTCGCGCTTCTTAATTATCAAAGATAATTTATTACTAACCATAACTATTATAAATCCTGCTGAAATAGAAAATATTGGTAATAGTTCGATAAAATGAAAGTATTTTACTATTCCACCCACATAGGCAATAAATAAAAAGTATGGTATAACCCAAAGCAAAAAGATCGAGTCTCGTTTTATCAATGTAATTGCTAAACCTCCTGCAATTCCTAAAATTATCAATACGGGATCTGCCTGCAAAAGGAAAGTAACAGTATCATCAAAATTTCTTTCTCCTCTTTCTACTTGATATAATATACCATTTAATCCATCTTCAAAATTTCCGCTATATATAATGTAAGCGGGCCAAATAAGAGGAATCAATAACACTGGTACTAACCAGATGCCTAAAACCTTGAAACTTCTTTGATGTTTAAAGATTAAATATCCAATCAGAGGAATAAATGTAATTATTGGCACTTTTGTAAAGATAGCCAAACCCAACATAATCCCTGATAGTAATACTAAAATTTTGCTATATGAGACTTTACTGCTTTTCACCTTGCCTAAATAAAGGGCCAAGAATATTGAGCCCAGCAAAAAGGGCAGTAACAACGAATCAAGCAATACCATTTTTAACATCCATGTCAGTGGCATGACCGCAAACAAAACAGCTGATACAAATCCGACTTTTCGACCGTTCCAAACTTCCCCTATTTTATAGACAAGAAAAGTATCTATTACTGCAAGAAATCCCATTATCAATCGAGGTAGGGTATATAGTTGTTGAATCGATTCTGGACTCTCAAATGACTGGATAGTTGGGATCTTATAGTCAGTTAATTTTAACATAGATGCTAAAAATATCTGTCCAAAGTACGGATGATCATATGGATGATCATAAATAGAACTTGATTCCTGGGGGCCCTGGCCTACTATAACTTGCGAAGCTCGCCTCAAGTAATGATCCTCGTCAATATATATCGTTGGAAATCCTATTGGGTTCCATAAGTGAGTAAATGCAGATAGTGCAATAGGAATTATGATAATCAAGGCGTATCTGATTCTTTTACTTTTATGCACATCGAACTTCATCAATAATCAATTCATCACCAATATTTCATTTCGAAAAAGTTAACACTATTGATGCGTGCTAAAATTCCCAAATAAAAATATTCTTGATATTATCAAAATCTAGAATGTTACCAAGGTATACATGGTTAGTGATATAGTATTTTGGGCCTAAATAATTTGACTATGATATCCTGCTTACATAAAGCAAGATCGGCTCATTCTTGGTATCGAAAATTATATGTAGATATAAATATAACACACATCTCGGTACCAAAGCATGATTAAAATTTTCTGTGATTACAAAAGAAATTTGTTTTGGATCGTGTTATCAATCATTACTCCTATTTTCGTCCTCCTAATGGGTTATGGAATATCTGCAACAACACAAGTACTGGGATCAGAAGTTACAACTGATATAGGCAATAATCAGTCTGAATCAATATCCGATCCGAATTCAATCTATTCCTCTATTCCATCCAATATCTCTGTAACAATTGAACCTAAGGATACAGGTACTCTATATCTTTCCGCAATTATTTCTAATGGTGATGTTAATTTCACAAGAAATCTTGATGACGAATTATTTCCATTTCAGATTGTCAATTGGTATCAGTTAACGAAATTTACTCCAAATTTTGAAAAAATATCTAATTTTGATAATCTAAATATTAGCAGCTTGATAGTTGGACAACTTCAGGACTTTGATGAGTTTGCTGATTTACTCAAACAAGCAAGGATTTATAGTGATGTACCTTTTAATCAGACTTTTATTCTTGATGTTCCTAATAGGGATGTTAGCTTTATGTTACTTCGGGTAAATTTTTCTAATGGTGACAAAATAATTTATTACGGATTGTATGATGGAAATCAACAACCTGAAGAAAAATCTGAAATTAGTTTGCGTCTTAATCCCGAATCAAGCCTTAAGATTTTAGAATATACATCTGCGGATGAGATTCAACTAAACGATTCTCTGTATAATGTTACTCATACATTGGTTTGTAATGAATTATATAAATTAGGATACGAAAAGTGCAAGTAATGTAATATGATTTATACGAATATCAATCAATACTCTTCAAATGAACAACTTTAGCTTGAAATGTATACAGTCAGAGGTTTACAGATCGGTCCTTATTTCTACCGGACTTCCACCCATATTAAATCTTATACTAGTGAAAGGATATTGCCACAAATCATAATCACTAGTTGTTCCATAAAAATACTTGGTCGAATTCAATCCAACAAAAGCATTATACAGATTAGTGGATGTTGTTAAATCACTGTTCCATGATTTGTTCCTTGATTCTAAATTGTTTACCAAATAGTCTCTGAAGTACCTATCTAATACCAGTATAACCTTGTCATCCTTTTTTACTTCTTTATTTTCGGTATAACTTGAGAACGTACTATTATTATTGTATATAAACTTATATATCCATGAATAAATCGGACTGGAAATGATTACGACCGAATAATTATCCGGTACATTATTATTTTCTGGGTAGTGTGGTGCCGTATCCATTGAATCGATATTTTGATTGACCTTGTTTAGGGTTATTGATGGTGGGAAAATTGTTTTGTCAGGATACTGTATGGGTAATTCTGTAGCCCTACTTAATAAGGTGTTAATGTAGGCCATAGATTGATACTGAAAAGATGAAATATTTGTAGTAATGAGAACCAAAGTAGAGAAGAAACCTATAACCATCACAACTGAAATTATTGATATTGGAATTATCCTATCTTTTGAACTACGTTTGATTATCCAATCAATCATCACTCCAGATGCTATACAGAATAATCCAAAAATTGGGATCAAATGAAACCAATTCACATAAGAAATGAAGAAACTGAAGATAATCAGAAATGGAACTATCCACATAATCAGAAAAAAGTCTCTTCTAATCAGGGCAAAAATAATACCAGCTAGGCCCATAACCAGAAGAATCGGATCTATGAAATACAGGTCATAAAGAGCATTTAAAATCGATTCATTCTGCCTTTCTAATTGGGAGATCACTCCTGTCGTCCATTGATCAAGTTCTCCCCTAAACACTGCATCAATCGGCCAAAGTAACGGAATGAATATGGTAGGAATTAAGAATAATAATATTTGAATTATTTTTCTTTTATAAAGGTAGATATAGAAAGTTAACAAAGGTATCATAGCTATCATAGGAGCCTTAGTGAAAATTGATAATCCCAGCATAATTCCAGAAACAAATATCAAAAAATTTCCTGTTTTCGTACTCAAATTCTTTGACGACTTCTTTGACGACTTTAGATATACTACAATCAAAATTGAGCTCAATAAGAATGGGTATAAGATTGATTCAAGATATATTCTACGCATAGCCCAAGTTAAAGGCATTATTGAAAATAATAAAGATGAGATAATAGCAGCATCACGATTATAGTGTATCTTTGTTATTGCGTAAAGAAGGATAGTATCTAGGATGGAAAAAAATCCAATAATTAATCTAGGAACGATATAGGCTAATTCAACTGACGAATGATCATTAAGATCAGATACGATAATTGCTGGATAGTTAATCATATAAAGCAAGCTTGCCAGGATGATTGGTCCAAAATAGGGATGATCATAAAAAGATGTGTTCCACTCCAAATTTCCAAATGTTAGTAAATGCATTGCACGATACATATAAATCCCCTCATCTACGTGAACACTGGGAAATCCTACAGGATTGAATAGATGAGTAAAGAATGTGGTGGAAATTATAAAAATGATGAGGTAGTACTTGTTTTTATAAAGCGATGTCATCTTGTCCAAGAGAGACATTTAGAACCAAGTATACTCCTGTTTCCTAAAATAAGTATGTTAGGTTGATATAAACTTATAATTGTGGACTGTTATCACGCAAGAAGAATATATCTAAAATAATGGTATCAGGAAAAAGACGATTAGGTCGGATTTTTTCTTGATTTGGGACAAATGAGATGCCTCAATTCTTATCGCACTGTTAATATAGTGACTTTTGCAAGGTTGGTGTGGATGATATCTACAACACTTTATTCCTATTTTTTGCCATTTCTAAATTAGGCCGTGATCATAGTATTCTAAAGACTGAGAATTAACAAATGTATTATATTGTATGAAATTTCATCTAAAATATAATGAAAAATATTAGCACTATAAACAGACCTAAGTTAATTACGCTCTTTATATTGATGGTATCTGCCGCCAGTTTGGTGTTTATGACATCATCAAACTCTGTATTTGCACAGGAAAGTGATGCTGCTGCAGCCGAGACAGATACTAGAGATCCAATAGCAATTATCAATGAAATTAGAACATTGTTAACTCAGGCAAATAATCAATATGCAGCTCAAGATTTTGTTGCAGCTGAAGCATCAGCTCAAACCGCATACTTAGATCACTATGAATTTTTGGAGGGCCCACTTGCAGCATTAAACCCACAATTGATGGAAGCAACGGAGTTGTTGATACGAGAAGATTTGATTGGTGCTATTCAAGATCGAGCACCATTAACAGAGATCCAAAATCTTATTAATACTATAAACGGTAACTTAGACCAAGCCGAAGTATTATTCCAACAACAACCATAATTTTTTTATTCCTGTTAGATTAAAGATCATATATTATCATTTTATTTATACATCGAAAAAAATCATGAATGTTCCAATGTAATTCCTGTTTCTTTTCTCTTTAATTGGTTTTGTAAGTACTGATTGAACAATAAATTTCAAATCAGAGGATCAACACTTCCTTTATATTTGATATTACGAAAAACTGTTATTATGAATTTATTATCAAGTACATTTTTAACAATCGTACTTTGTACCGCTTTAGTGTTCTCTATTCATTCGATTAATACTTTGCAGTATTCCTTTTCCCAACAAGGGACAGGTTCTTTCTGGACAAGAGGGACCGATATGCCTCAGGTAACTACTGAGGCCACAGCTACAAATTTGGGTGATGAAATTTACGTTATAGGTGGATATGACGAAGAAGGTGAAGGTGTGGGTATGGTTGAGGCGTATAACTCAACTACAAACACGTGGGCTGAAAATATTGTCCAATTGCCTGTCCCACTTCATCACACCTCTTCAGCTTCAGATCAAGGAAAAATCTATGTGGCCGGGGGATATACTGGAGATTGGACAGCTAGTGATAGACTTTTCATTTATGACCCTCAAACTAACCAATGGACACAAGGTAATCCTATGCCAACGCCTAGAGGATATCCCACCGCGGATTTCGTTAATGGTACGTTATATGTGATGGGTGGTGATGGTGGTGAAGGATATGACCGAGCCCTTAATGCTACCGAGAGTTACGATCCTAATACAAACCACTGGACAATACATAGTTCTATGCCAACCGCTCGACATCATGCTGCATCTGCCGTAGTTGATGATGATATTTATGTAATTGGGGGAAGAATCGGAGAAGAATTAACCAACGTAGATCTTATTGAGAAATATGATCCTGTTTTAGATCAATGGACTACAGACCTTGAACCCATGCCATCAAAAAGGAGTGGTAATGCAGCCACATCGGTAAACGGGTCAATTTATGTATTGGGAGGCGAACAAAATCAAGGAACGTTTGATAA
>JBGTFK010000172.1:0-28411 GCA_041747305.1 Candidatus Nitrosocosmicus sp. | reverse complement strand
TGCCGTATCGGATGGCTATGAGCAGCAACTTACATGAAGGTGTAAAATTGACTGTGGATTGTTGAAATGGGTGAGGTCCGGGAGGGAGCAACCCTAAGGCATCGCAGCCGTGCTGTTACGTCTACGTGGTGGATTTGGGAGAATTTGAAATGGGGCCTTTTGCTCATGTTGGTACTAACGGGCTACCCTACTCACTCTTAATTGTGTTTTTTATAAAGCTTTATTATCTAACTAAGTTGAAAACAGGTTAAATATTTTGTTCCATGTTTGAAAAATATGGTTCAAGAAATTTTCGACAGCTATAAGGATGAAAATAATACCGATGGACTTTATAAGAATACTGATGCTAAAGACGTAACCAGATCTAATAACAACAATATAGATGAATCAGAGAGTGACGTCACAAGAGCCATAAGAGATTCAATTGAAAGGAACTCTCGTGGTAACACAACAGATTCCGAAACATCATTCAAACAAGTCCTTGCTTTGGCAACGAACGTCGTTAATGAGATACCCACAATGGTAAATGAGACCGGTAAAACTATTAACAAAATAATCGTTAAAGGAAAAGAGGGTATCGAATCCATAAATAATTTTAAAAATAGTGTGAGTTACTCTTGGAAAGATAGGTCTGAATAAAAATATCATAAATTCATATCTAAAAAATTCAATATTTCTTAATAGTTGGACCATTATTTGTAAATATGGTAATAAGATCCGGTTATTTTGATCACTAGGTTTGGCTTGTTTTGCTGTATCAATCTGCCTATAACTTTGCATCGATTCCTCCCTAAATCTCAATTTCATGTCGTTTCTCAGAACATTTTTGAATACTTGTAAATTTGCTAATTTGGTTTAATATCGGAAATATTATCATAATCAGGGATTTACCCTATTCAAACGGTGCATGATAATCATAAAATATTTTTGTAATGAATTAATGTATGTTGTGAATATTTATTTTTCCTCAGTTTTTCTTAACAGGGAACATAGTCATTTTTTAAAGATAATTATTCATTAGAAATCTATGATACTTTTAGGTGAAATTGTTATAAATATTATCCATCTATTTTTTTTGATTTTTATGACTCTTCCAGGCGGTGAAATTTCAAAAAGAGAACTACATTTTATATGGATTGTAGATTGCTCGGGATCTATGAGAGATGATGGAAAGATCCAAGCCTTGAATTATGCCATCAAAGAGGCAATTCCTCATATGCAGAGAGAATCTGAAAACAATATCCAAGCGAATTTGTTAATAAGTGCATTAAGGTTTTCCACAGGTGCGCAATGGACTATTGCACCTACAAAAGTAAATGAATTCAAATGGACTGACATTGAAGCAAAAGGTGAAACTGATTTGGGACAAGCCTTCCTTTTACTTTCTGAAATCTTGCGTATACCTCCGATGACTGAAAGAGGATTACCGCCAGTATTGGTATTGCTCTCTGATGGACAACCTACCGATAATTTTAAAGATGGTCTAGAAAAATTATTGTCAGAGCCATGGGGTCGAAAGGCAATTCGAGTATCTATCGCAATCGGTGAGGATGCAAACATGGATGTTCTCCAAAGATTTATTGGAGACAATGAAAGACAACCGCTGTTGGCACGGAACCCCGAATCACTTACAAAATATATAAAATGGGTATCTACGGTCGTGCAGACAGCTTCAGCTAGGCCCAAAAGCCAACAAAAAAACTCTGATGGCTCCATCTCTAACGTCGATATACCTAAACCTCCTGAAATGTTATCGGGAGCTACTGACGTGTGGTAAATAATTTTGATTTCAAAGACCAAGCAAGTGAACACTACACACGAGTTTCACACAGGTGAGCCTGTTCACATAAACGGCTTAAACATAGTTTCCAATGTAGAAAAAGAATTGGGTTCAGGTACTCAAGGTAAGGTATATTCATTAATCAGTCCAGATAATTCCCCACTTGTATTAAAGTGGTATTTCCCTTTTATGGCTACTACTGAGCAATATGATATACTTAAATCTCTGATTCAAAAAGAGTCTCCAAATAATAGGTTCCTTTGGCCATTGGCACTAGTCAATGCTTCAAAAAAAGAAGGATTTGGATATGTAATGTCCATGAAGGATTCCAGATTTAAGAGTTTTAGTTTGTGGTTGTCTAGGAAAATCGATCCTTCCTTTAAGGTGTTGCTGACCGCATGTTTTGAATTGGTACAAAGTTTTCATCTATTGCATTCAAAAGGCCTTTGCTATCAGGATTTGTCTCTAAATAATATTTATTTTGATCCTGAAAATGGAGAAATACGCATAGGGGATACAGACAACATAGTAATAAATGGAGAAGATAAGGGTAACGTAATAGGTACTCCTAAATTCATGGCTCCAGAAATAATAATTGGAAAAGCGTTACCAAACACGCAAACAGATTTATATTCATTAGCAATAATACTATTTTATATTTTGTTCCTAAACCACCCATTAGAAGGTAAAATTGAAAGTTCGATAAAAAGTCTAGACCTCCCTTCAATGTCTAAACTATACGGATTCGAACCGCTTTTCATATTTGATCCAAACAATGATTCCAATTATCCCGATCCTGCTTTTCATGCTAATGCATTAATATTTTGGAGTGTATATCCCGATTTTATTAAGAGAATTTTCATTAGAGCTTTTACCAATGGTATCAAAGATCCGACGCATGGAAGGGTCAGAGAAACTGAATGGCAAATTGCTTTGCTCGCATTACGAGATTCTATATATTATTGCAGACACTGTGGATCTGAGAATTTTCTAGTTACTGATTATGCAGTTTTTGAAAAATTAAAGTTACCAATAGAACTCGGGGGCATTAATGATGAAGTTAATGTTCCGAAGCAAAAACGCATTGTTGAGAGGTTACAAAATAATTCAGTTTGTTGGAATCCAAAATGTAAAACTATGAATACTCACATTTTAAATATTCAAATTGATGACCGATCGTATGTTGCCTTAAATCATGATACTAAATTATACCCTCATCATATAGATCCAGACCGCAAATATGATTTCTCAAGTCCGGTAGCAGAGGTCTCTAGACATCCAACTGATCCTCGGGTTTGGGGATTGAGGAATCTTTCCAAGAATATTTGGAAAGTCGGAAAGGTCAATGGTGACGTTATTGAAGTTTATTCAAAACAAAATCTCTCGTTAATGCCAGGCACTCAAATAGACTTTGGCAGCTCTAAGGGTATTGTTTACTACTAAGGATATTATGGATTTATGACTGAAATAAATAGTGCACAAGTCGTTGATAAAAGTATAACATCAAATTCGAAAAGGTGGTTGGTGTATAGCAAAAGTGTAAAGGGAGAACAGCATACACGAACTGGTTATTCGAATCAGGATTCAATTCAATGGAAACAATCTTACACCTCTAATACTATAGTAATGTCGGTTGCCGACGGACATGGGAGTGATATGCATTTTAGGAGCAAAGTTGGTTCACAAATTGCCGTCAATACTGCGGTAGAAACTTTATTTGAACTTTTTCATAATCAACCAATTGAAATCAATAATGTTTCCCAGGTGAAGGATATTATAAGATACTCTATACCACGTCTACTGGTTCATAACTGGATGGATAGAGTGCGATATCATGTGCATAAACATCCTTTTTCAGACAACGAGATTGACCTCTTACTAAAAAAGAAAGGTCCACTCATATTAGAAAAAGTAATGAACAATCCAAAGATCGCTTATGGATCCACACTATTGACAGCAGTAATTACGAAAGACTATTTTATATTTTTTCAGCTTGGTGATGGTAACATATTGATAGTTGACAATGACAAGAACGTACGGAATATGTTTTCCAGTAACAACAGTGATTCAAATGATAAATCATCAATAGATTCTATTATTCATACCGAATCGCTCTGCATGGATGATAGCTGGTTAGAATTCAAGACTGGCATATTTGACTTTCACGCTCTAAAGCCAAAGTTGATATTGTTATCTACAGACGGATACTGCAATTCCTTTACCAACGAATCTGGCTTTCTTAAAATTGGGCTAGATTATTTAGCCCTATTGGAGGAATCCGGTTATTCATACTTGAGCGCGAAACTTTACGAAATATTAAGACAAACCTCTCGAGAGGGGAGCGGTGATGATATAACTCTTGGCTTCATATATCATATATAGACTATTTGCCGCTCAATGTTGGGAGGAATAAACCAATAAAAATCTGTTTCTTTTGAAGGCTGTTGCCTTATTAGCTAAAGTTACTTTTCATTGCTTTACCGAGCTCTGTCTTAAAATTATCTACCTTTTGATTCACTCCATTTAAACTATCAAACTCAATGTCATTACTCTGTGAATTGCTGGAATTGGATGATGACCATGATTCATTAACACTTTGCAAAAGGGACTGGTTTTCACTATTTGTCTGGAGATTCAATTCTTTCTCTATTTTATTTGTGAAGCCTGAAATTGATTCTTTATGAGAAGTAATACCAGGTGATTCTGATCTCTCATTAGTTAGATAGATATTGTTCATGGATACATCACTAATCGACTTGGCATTGTTCCCTAGAGGATATTCTTCTAGATTACTACCTGTTCCGAAAATCATATATGCCGCAATACCTGTTATCAGGAACACTGCAGCTATTACTATCCCTAGAAAATACAAATTTATAGACTTTTTTAGACCATTATTCAAATTTGATACTTGACCGATAACTTGTCCAGATCCCATATTACTGCCTGAATTAAATAATATCTCTCTGGTATTATTCCTTCTCTTGATTATGAATTCATCTTGGGGAGCGATCGCTAGTGCTTTGTCATAACATTCTAAAGCTTCTGCAAATTTTCCCTGATTATGAAGAGACAACCCTTTATTTGATAAAACATTTGAATTCTGGGGAGCGATCGCTAGTGCTTTGTCATAACATTCTAAAGCTTCTGCAAATTTTCCCTGATTATGTAACATTATTCCGTTTTCGTACAACTGTTTTAGAGTGGTTGCGTTCACAGTTATCAAATTTGAGATTGGATTACACCTGGATATTTCCCTATGTTGGATCCCATCATCCATATTCGCAATAAAATTACCGAGCATTACATATTTTTCTGCTCTAATACCATTAGCTAAATTATCATACTCCATTTCTGTCATTAGGTCAAATCCCATAGCCCAAGCAATAGTTACCCACGCAGCAGATTTTTCATATAATCCATAATCTGAGGATAATCTCGAGATCATTTTGTAAATCTTGCTTTCAGTTTCGTTAGTAACGATATTGTACTCTCGAATATCAGTTATCCTAGCCTTAAGGGCGGTTGTGAGCAAAAATATTTCCTTCTTATTTTCAGAGCCGTAAATATCTTTGAGTAGGCCTTCAAACCTGCTGGGCTCGCTTAATACATCTGAGTAATCCCTAACTATCTTTTTTAGTAATTTGCCTGTAACTGCGACAGATTCATAGCCATCAAACATGTTCTTCATTTCTAACCCCTGCTCCTAGATGATTGCTAAGTACTCTGATAGCATGCGTAAAATAGTCTGCTAACAATCTTTTGTAAGATTTTAATGAGATCTGTTAACTTCTTTGAATTTATGAAAGCAAAACCTGACATAAGTAAAGTTCTATCTATTTACTAATATCGATTTAAGTCAATTTCTAAAAAAAATTATTCAGTGGTTATTGTCATGATCGAATGGTAAAGAACATAGTGCAGTAAGTGTTTCTTGAAATAATTCCATCAAATATTGTTATCAACCAATATCTTCCATGGTTGGGCAAATCGTAAATAAGATTGCAAAGCAATAAAGGCTTTAGATCCGCGACTGGATCACTCTTTTGGATAGTATGTATTAAAACAGTTATTACACACCATCTCTCGGTATTTAGAGTATTTTTGATTCTTGTTTACCTTGGTGTTAACCAGTGTAAGGTCCATTTTACAAACAATGCATGACTTAGATGTTCTGCTTTGTGATACCATGGGATAATTCACTATGTGATATTACGATGGTTGTATTTAAATTAGGTAGGGCCTTATTAGCAACATGTGACTCAAGTTGGCAATTTTATGGCATACCTACTTTGGTGTCACTTATGAAGATTGTATCAAATTCTTCGACTTTTGCCTTAACTTCGAGAACTCCATTTGCAAAATTATCGATCACTCCGAACCCACAAATCAGACCATTATCCGTCTTATTTCCAAATCCCACAAAACGGCTTTTTAGAAATTCGTTATCGGGAACATAAAATATTTTTTCATCATTTACATTTGAAGACTCGTATTCCTTTAAACAGCTTATTTTTGTATAAAATTTATTCCTATAGCAAATATAATTAATTCTAGAAAGTTCTAATTTCATGATTACTATTTTATCCTTTATCAAAAATTTACAAAAGGTTTTCATTCTTTTAGTATATCTTTCCGTGAGGGACCTGTTAATTACAGCTCCTTGTTTTTCTGCATACATGAAATTAATTTTTAGGTTTATTGGAAGATGACTATATAATTCTATTAAATTTCGGTCCATATTTGCGCCTCCCAGATATATTATGCAATCAGGCTGTATTTTTTTCAATAGATCGATCTTGTATGCCAGTCCGTTCCCTTTTATATAGCCATCAGTATTTATTATCGACAAATCATGCTTTAATGAAATGTCTAATTGCTGACGAATGTTTGAAATAATTTTATATTCGTACCCAACGGGTTGAATACCGCCGATAAAATTGATCCAATTTGTTTTTACATTCCATAGGTCTACCTCCGGGAAATTCATTACTGCTGCTCCCAAGCAAGTTGGTGGCGCCAAATCGCCTTGACCCACGTCTGCATCGATTAACAACGGCCTTAAACCATGGCTGATAAACACGTTTGCGATATATAATGAAAGGGTGGATTTACCCGAATTGGAGGATCCAATTATTATGATCCTCTTTTTTTCTTGTTTCAATACGTTTCTCACAAGATCTTTCCAAATTGAGATTCCGAATTTCTTGTGATGTCCCATGGGTTCATGGTAACAATGATTCCACCTCCTCCCCCTAATTATCGATAAGGTAGAGTTGTTATGTTTTTCAACTGGAATGATTCTACTACTTTCCCATCCAATACATTTATTCCTGCATTTGACGCCTAATATGTTACATTCTCCTTTTATCTCAAGTAGTACTGGACCCTTTATCAGTACTGTTTTCAATATTCCCTTTTGTTATTTACATATGCTTCCATTTATAAAGAATTTTTTCATTTGCGTTTTCTTAATTGATTCTATATCTCCTTGTTTTCACTTGGAAGAGGCATCTTCTTGATCAAGAGTCAAAAAAAGAAGCAAAATTAACTGAATGATATCTAAACAACAAGTTTTGGTACAGGCAGATAAGACAGATTTTATGATTAGGCATCAGTGATGTGGGGTATCATGTATCATATCTCTGATCATGTTCATATTGTTAAATCCCAAACCAATATCCATTACTATGTTTACCTTTGACGAATTTATTATCATGATTTGGCCGGCTCTATAATATTTGTTAACCATCATAGCACTTAATCGACTGTTTTTTTATCTGGCAGACCACAGATGATAGGATACTAAAAGAAACTAGTATTTACTTTTTAATAATTAAATAACCAATGTGAAAATAAATAACATGCAAGGAACAAGAAAAATAGCATCAGAGGTCCTGGTATCTATAGCACTCGCGCTATTAATAATATATATTATTGATGTCGGTGTTTCGATGTTAAGTGATTCAGAAGGGTTTTTGCCCCTCTCAGCCAAGGATAGGGGTATGATTTTTGGCGGTGGATCAATTTTATTATTCGTAATTTCGTTTGGGATTGGAATAAACGTGGCATCTAGACTTCTAACTGTGTTATTAATCATAGGTGGCGCTATCATGGGTACTACCGTACTGATTTCATCATTTATTGCACCAACACAAGATAGTATTAACACGAATTCATCGTCCGATAGCGGAGAGTCGCAAATTTTGGCACCTCAATTCATAGGAATAATAGTAATAGGGTATATTATTATGGGGATGGGAATCCTTAGGGCATTGAGAAAAAAATAGAACGTAGGAGCGTACTATCCTTCCTCTTGTTTTGTCTATTCTTGAATTAAAAGAAAAAACCTCAATGATTCTCCAACATTTGAAACATAATAATAAAGATGTATTATCTAGACCTTCTCTAATTACCTTGTTATGTCATCATTCCTTTTAGCATTGGATTATCTGTGCACATACGTAACTATTTTTAGAATCCTTTTTACCTCTATCCTGCTCTCCGGCCCTGGTCGTATTCTTGTAAAAGGCACAATATTGAATCTGCTATGGTTCTTCGAATCCCAAATCTCTGGCGTTTAGTTTATGAAAATTAATGGCTATTTTGATTTCGAGAGGTTTTTCTTCTTCTGTAAGATCATGTTGTTAGCTATGTCGATGTAGTTTTTATCAACCTCAGTACCTACGTAGTTGATCCCGAGTTCCATACATGCCAATGCAGTATGGCCAATACCCATAAAAGGATCATATACTATAAAGTCCTTATCAGAAAATCCATGAAGTTTAATACAACGACTGGCTAGTTTTTCAGGAAAAATGGCTGGATGTGATCTGCTGGATTGGATGGTAGGATAAGATATGAACCATACGTTCCCCCTGTCTCTCTTATCCTGCTCTACTGATTTCCATCTTTTGATGTTTGATTTATCTTGATAGGGAACACCTATTGACAGTTTTTCCAAATTGCGGTTTCCCGTCTTAGTAAAGTGAAAAATGTATTCATGCGTATTAGTTAAATATCTATTACTTCTGATCGGTTTGAAATGACCTATTGAAAAGCCGGTTTTACAAACCTGGTTATTGTTTCCTATGTCTTCCTTTTCAATGGATATAGATTTAATCCAGTGAATTGTGTTTTGCAATTTATAACCTGCAGAGATAAACTTGTTTAAAACAAGGTAGGGAATTAGAGGTTGAGCAGAGGTTCCCCCGATATTGAGAAAAAAGGATCCATTTGGTTTTAGAATTAAAAAACTCTTTTGAGCTACTGCAAAGAGCCAATCTAAATAATCATCGGTCTTTTTGTTATCGTGATAAGAACTATAATTTTTTCCAATATTATATGGAGGCGAAGTAATGATTATGTCTATCTTGAATCTGCCTTCTTTCCTAATTTTTTCCATAAACAAATTACAATCTTCGCAATAGATCTGATTAATTGTAATCAATCAGCTCTAATATGTTATAGTGCTTTTAAAATTTTTTTACTAATCATAGATATTTTTGTTATACAATAGTAATACTAATTTCGTGATGGCCATAGGACGATAAGAATAGGACAAGTGGAATGTCATCTAGAAAACACTAAATCTTTTTACTCCTCATAGATAATTTTTTCTAGTAAGTTTCGATGAATAAATCAATTTTCGATAGCTACATTAGTATGATTAATTCAACTTCTGATAGGATTACTACTACTTTAGTTGACCCTTGTATATTGCAAAGATTTCTTTGACCGTTGTAGCATCTTCAGCAGACTTGTCTTCTCTAATTTTTCCAGTAAATTTTGGGAATCTAAGTGCTAAACCATA
Organism: Candidatus Nitrosocosmicus sp.; assembly: GCA_041747305.1. GTDB lineage: Archaea > Thermoproteota > Nitrososphaeria > Nitrososphaerales > Nitrososphaeraceae > Nitrosocosmicus. The sequence goes on along the minus strand of JBGTFK010000172.1, from coordinate 18,818 downwards.
TCCGGGCTTCATTCTATTAATCGCAGTAGTATAAACAGGACTCAAAGTTATTTCAGGGGAAATGATTTCTAGAACTATTTTGGGTTCAAACCATGTATCCATTTTTGTATTTCCAGATTCCACTCTAGGATGCTTATGTTTGATGATATGCTTGTTAAGTTTGTCTGTTATGTCTAGGAGAACATTATCAGTAAATCCAGTCCCTACTTTACATATAGTACAGAAGACATCCTTCTCTGCGTCATATGAAGCTAACAACAACGCACCGTATTTTCCAACCCTCCTTCCCTTCCCATGCAACGCACCTACCACTGCAAGATCAACCGAATCCGTAACCTCTCTAGAATACTCTTTCTTTAATTTCATCCAAGCCCATTCTCTGGCTCCAGCTCTATATTGGGTACTGGGATTCTTTACCATAATTCCTTCGCAGCCATTCTTGAGCGCCTTCTCCGTGTAGTTTTCTATTTCTTCAATTCTTGAAACTTTGATTTGATCTATTAGTTTGATTTTATCACTAATTTTTCGCGTACCGAATATTTTTACAAGTAATTTTCTGCGTTCGAGTAGGGTTAAGTGAGTCTTGTCAATTCCATCATAGTACAGCAAATCAAATAAGTTAAATATTACCGGATAAGCCGCAGTAATTTCTTGAATATTGTATTTCCTTCTTCTTCGCATCAATGTTTGGAATGGAAGATACTTATTGTTTGCAGGATTAATTGCAACAACTTCACCTTCTGCTATCAAATCTTTGGTCTCAATCTTGTCTAACGCCTTCAAGAGATCGGGAAAATTTGAAGTTACATTTTCCAAGCTTCTGGTAAATAGTTCTATCTTTTTTCCCTTTTTATGAATTTGAATTCTTTCTCCGTCGATCTTGAATTCCGCCAATGCATCGCCGTTTGTTTTTTCCAGGGCCTCTGATGGATTTGACACTCTTTCTGCGAGCATCGGTCGAATGGGGATGAATAAAGAAATGGAAATCGACCGAATATCCTCAATTGATCCTTTGGATAGTATTAATGCAATCTTTCCTAAATCACTAGAAACGTTATAGGCTCTTTCTAATATACGTCTGTTATTTTTATCTCCGGTGAAAGCTAGAGCTATTGCATCAAGAAGAGAAAAGTTTGCTATACCCAGCCTTAAGTTTCCTAGAATCAGTTTGACTATGAATTTAGCTTCTAGATTGGAGGAGTTGTTTAATAAACTCACAATGAACCTGAGTTTAACGTCTAACGATCCGGTCCCGGATACATTAGCAATCTTTACTAATGTATCGAACACGTTGTCGATAGTTAGTAGTTGATGAATTAATGTGGTTTGAATCTTGTTCGTCAAGATATTGTGAGCGACCTCTCCCAAATCTCCTACGTCAGAATATCTATCTTGGATTTCGGTAAGTGAATGACCACTTACAAGGGACAGAGATTTAATTATCAGTTTATCAGCGATTCCCAATTCACTCGATTCATAATCTGGTCCTAGTTTCCCTTGAATCAGATAAACTATTTTATCAATTATGTCAGTAGGTGTTTTTTTTAATATTGATACTAGGTGATCAGTAAGTTCTAACCTACTTGTAGTTTGCTCCATTTTTGCAAAGGTTTCAGCTAGTTCTAAAAAATTCACTAGAGAATCATTATGAAATTGGATTATTAATTTTTGTGACGGTATTATGGTTGAACTGACCCTGTTTGAAGTTAACCCTACATTCAACTTAGATCGCTCACCAGAAACAAATCATTTGACGAGTTGATAGTTTTTATACGAAGTTGCTACACGCTATTGTATTAATATGAGTAGCGTAAGTGAAATAATGTCCTTTAGGGAACCGTGGACAATTACTGCATATTCCAATAAGACTGCTCGTGATGTAGCTGCTATTCTAACCAAAAATCGTATAGGATCCTTAATTGTGATAGATAAGGACAATACGCCTATCGGTATAATTACTGAAAGCGACTTGGTCAAACGGGTTTGTTTGGAGAATTATCATGCAGATAAAGTTCTAGTTGAAGAGATCATGTCTTCTCCATTAATAACTGTCATGACTTATGATTCAGTTGATACCGCTTCGAGAATCATGCTTTCAAATAAGATCAAGCGATTACCTGTTTTAGAGGCCGATAACCGGATAGTAGGGATAATTAGTGTTACTGATATTACACATCATCTTGCCAAAATACTCCTTGATGATTATAATAGGTATAGATCGTTGAAAAAAATCCTGGAAATGAACGATGTATCAAATTAGAAATAAATATATCCGACTCTTTTCTCTATCTTTAGTGCAAGATTTGTACATCCCTGATAATATATTACAGAATTCTTTAAAATATAGGGTAAGCTTTTTTTAGAAATTTCAATCACCCATGTTTAATGTGACGCGCTAGGCTAGCGTTTTTGAAAATTTATTGCGCTTAGAGTGTAATGATGAATTTATTACCCCTTTTGTTAGTGATTTGTTATTTAACCATTAGATTGCATTCAAAATGATTTGGGGTAGGAGCAGAGCGCTGCTTGATTTACTTGATGTTAACACATACTTAATTCATGTGGATTAAATATTTGATAATCAACTTGGAGACTAATACCAATGCAGTTGTGGGAAAATAGTGTTGAATGGAAATGGTTAAATTATGTTAATATTTTTTATTAATAAATTGCCTTGGTAGCTCAGCCTGGCCAGAGCGTTGCCTTGGTAAGGCAAAGGTCGCGGGTTCAATTCCCGCCCAAGGCTTTCTTTTTAGTCCAAAAGAAAGCCAATTTGAACTCCTTGGTGAACACATTAATGATAAAGACATCTTACCAAAATCAGTAAGAAGCTTTCCAAATTCAGTAAGAAATGGTATTAGGGGTCAAATAGATTGGGAAGGGTATAAGAAATATTTAGGAAAGAATTTTAACAAGCATACTGCTAAGGCTCGTCATTCTTATTCAATCAAATACTGTCAAATTCTTGTAAATGGCGACGCATCAAAACTTGTTGTTTTGTCTTTTGATAAGAGGATGCACATTATGAAGGCTTTGGCTACACTCTCCAAGTTTTTGGGATGTTATGATAAATGGAAGAATATAGTACAGAATTATCAACTACGGTGGTCTGATAGTAGTAATGGGGCCGGCATATCTAAAGGATTAGAGATATTCCAAAAGATTTATGGAAATGACAACTACCAAGAAATGATAATTCAACTAAAGGACGCATGCTTAAAACTTGACAAGAAATATTCATCTGTTTTGTTATATTGTGTTTTAACGGGGTTGCGGCCGGCTGAAGCTTGCGCTAGCATACAATTGCTCAAAGACAGAAAAGAGGATTATCTAACTAAGGATCACAAAGTCTTAGAACATTTCAAATATCCAGAGGTTTTTATGAGGAGAACAAAAAATGCCTATATTTCTGTCATGTTTGAAGAGCTGTTCAAAGTTATAGATTGTTCTAATTTCATATCTTATAATTCTCTTAGGCTTGCCATGAGAAGACGCAATATCAAAATGAATATTTCAATATGCCGTAAGATATTTGCTACCTTCTTGAGAAATGAAGGAGTAGAACAGGAAATGATCGATTTACTTCAAGGTAGGATTCCTAAATCAGTTTTTGTTAGACACTACTACAGACCTGACTTGTCTAAATTTGATGAGATAAGACAAAAGTTAACTAAACTACATGAATTGATAGTGAAATGAAATACACAATGTTTCAAAAGTCGGGTCGCCCATCTCATTTAGTTTGGTTGAATGAGTTAAATGATTAAATCGAAGGGTGCTAGGGGGTGTTTTTTCTTTCAGCTATGATGTAAAACATGGTTCAGGTGCTGAAAGAAAATCTACCCCTTAGCGCCCCTTCTAATCTACGCATAGCCAGTAAATGGTGATAAATACCATTAGACACCATTAAATGTTCTTAATGTTTCATAGTGTTATACTCTGATTTATGTTATTCTGGTGGCTTATCTAGTTGTAATGTCTTAGGACCCTCGGGGCCCCAAACCCTGTAAAACTAAAGAAACCAATAGAAATGTTCATGGATCATCTAGATTTTGATATGAAACCTTGGGATATTGAAGACCCTGAAACTGGAAATAAAGAAATCTATATACAAGACAAGAACATTTTGAGAAGGATGTACAAGTTAAAGAGCATCTATGAGAAGCAAAAGACCCAAACACAACCTAACTCAAACAACTGGAACTTTGGGTCTGTTCCTCCACAACTGTTAAAGAAACAGAAGTAATAAATTTAATTATCTTAAAAATATGTCGATCACTTCTTTTCTGGATGTTTTTATACCTGTCTTCCCTACCTACCATCCATCCTTAGGTGGATATCCCTTCACCCCACCATCTGTCAATTGTGGAGGCATTTGAGGCGATGTGCCTACCAGATAGTTATATCCCCACTCCTGGAGATATGCTGTCAATACTGTGTGACTCGCAAGGTTACATGCAGCAGCACCAAACATATTACCGGAAAGGTCAGGATTCTGTAAACAATCCATACTGATTGCATGATATGCAAGTGTGATATCTTCCTGTACAATGTTTGGATATTTAGAGTGTAAATCATTGATCTCTAACATGCTCTGACTTGTGGGGTTGATATATATTGGCTCTGGTTTTGGTTTGAAGAGGTCAGTAATGGGCTTTCCTAAGTTTTCTACATGGTCATGAAACACTGCTTGTGTCAAGTTGGGGCCCCCAACACCTAAAACTAACATCATTACTACTGTTACTAAACCCAAAAACTTTAACATTACATTATACTATTATAATCATCCAATATTTAGTTTTTATAAGACTTTTCTCAGATTTTGTAACTTTCCGGTATAAAAAAAGCGTTTATATTTATAATACATCGATTTCAAGAATTTGGCGACGGTCACATTCTTAGTCTTTACGAACAACTCGATGTAGCTGTTGAATAATTAATGATACTGAATTGTAGATGTTCACTTCATAGACAAAACACCACTATAGCTAATAAAAAAACTTTATTGAGCTTAATATTTTGTTAATATTGTCCACTGTTTTTGGATTATAAGACATTCCAAGTATGTTGAATTCGTATATGTAATTTCCAGATTCTATAAATGTGTATGACTCTGTAGTCTGAAGTTTAGGATTGAATATTACGTAGGTATAACCTAACTTACCATCATACACCGAAGTAAATATATCTTGAGTTATAGCTACATTATTGGTATTGTCCTGTAAGAGATTCTGTTTATGATTTACTGCTTGTTCTTGTGGATCCATCAATCCCATCCATTTTTCTTTAATCATGGTAATAATCACAGGTTGTGAGGTTATCATTGAATGACTTATCCAACTACTAGTTGAATCATCGGTTATATTGGCAGATTTTCCAGGAAATACAGGATAATCTATGCTATAACTTTGTGACTCGTAATATGTTTTCCATTCTTGTTCTGAGGATACTAGTTGAGCTAATATGGTATGATGGGTGAAGGGGGCGGCGATGCCAAGCCATAGAACAAGCCACCCCAATATAACTGAGAATGTTAAAACCGCAGAATTCTTACCAACTCTTAGACCATACATTAGTTATATTGCTCTATTGACTCGATTCACTATTTAGCTTTTTGTCATCTATATCAAATATTAGGAATACTTTTGATGGTACTGAAATGAGTCGGCATAAAATTGACAATGAATGCGATAATTTGATACATCTTTTTATCATTTTATCCCGCCATTGAAGAATCTTTTTTACTCATCTTGCAGGGATGTTTAAGCATATACCATTTATCCCCTCTATCGTTACAATTATTGCAGATCCATACATCACTATGAGGATACGACCTCTGAATCTTTTCTTGGTAAGGTTGTGGGTCCATGACCTTAGTGACCGTAGTGACGCTAATTTCAGACCCTTCGGGTGGATCATTATCAACTATCTTCCTCCTGCTGGTAAAATGCTCTTTTTGTCTATTCTCTTGAACAATTTCAGTATCTACTTTGGATGTTTGAACGATTGAATCACAAAGAGGAGAAAAGAATTTGTTACGCAGGGATTCAAAATTACTGTCACTAGAGTCACTAGAGTCATTCATCAATGTAGTGCATACAATTCTTGTCGGCTTGTTTTCTTTTGTATATTCTATCAAAAAGTCTTTGATTCTTTTTTTCTCAAAACACAAACATCGCTTTGTAGCATTCCTGTGTTTTGGATCCTCTGCTCCAAATCTGTCCCTCAAAATATTTGAAACCGTTCTCTTATATAGCCTTCCATATGTTTCAGTATCCAATTGATTTGACTTGAATTCATCAACTTGCCCGTTCGTTTTTTCAATAAGCTTATTCCAAATTTCTGCGAATTCAATAACCCCATTTTCATCTGGGTCTTGTGTTCTGAGAAGATCGTCGATAATTTCTAAAAGATCCCTCTCCAATGAATTGGATTTTCTTAAGTGTTTGTCGTCAAGTAACTTCTCCAAAGTATTTTCTAATCTTGATTGAAACTTTGTCCCAATGAACAATTGTAAAAGTGGTTTGGACAATTCTTTATCTCTTCCTTCCAAACCTGTTTCTATATCAAGAATTTTGTTGTTGAATTTCATTAATCTATAAATGAGTATCAGATTCTTTAGGAAGGAGAATTCTGTTTTACCATCCGGACTATTCTTTCTTTCCTTTATATCTAGAATGGGACGCCCCTTAAAGTTAGAAATTATGAAGGTTCTATCAAGGACTCCTTTTGCCACTGAGGAATTTGGCGATCTTTCAGCAAGCATAATCTTTAAACCATAAGTTTGAAAATGCTCTTGTTTTCCAAATGGATTTATCCTTTGAACCTTTTTACCGTTCTCATAACCGCTTTTTAAAATACTCATCATATCTTGAACTTGATCTACCTTTTCAGCTTCATCCCAGACAAGAATACATTGTCCGGGTTCCACGGTTCCGAAAATTCTGAAAATATTTGCTGTAGTGGGATCGGTCATGTTTACACATCTGTATGCAAAACATTCAAATACATTCCCTATTGTTGACTTACCGCTACCATTATCAGAAACAAACATCGAATAGGGTACTGTGGGGAATTTGTCCTGAAAGTATGAAAAGAGAATTAATGCGGTGATGTAGTCCAATATGTATTCATGATGAACAATATATTTTGAAACTTGATCTCTGATAGCCTTGACTAAACCATCTAATGTGAAACCTTGAGATTTGATTAGTTTGATGTACAGTTTTACTTCATCAATTTCTTTGAAAGTATGAGGTGTGTAAGATGGATATTCTTCCATGGCAGGGGGTCTCAAAACGCGAGTTTCCTCTTCTAGGAATGATTCAAGTATTACTTCCTCACCATTTATAGTTAGGAAATAGGGTCTCTCTTCTACTATTATTGATTCATATATTTGCCCTCTCAGTGTGTACTTGAAAGTCAAAAATTCAGTTTTAGACTTAACCTTGGAATAACCTCCACCCTTTTCATCAGTATTGTTTCTTCTAGCTTTAAGTTTTCCTGATTCCAAATCTTTAAGTAAATATCTAAAGTCTTGTTCCCAGATGTCGGCTAATTCGTCTTGCGATAGCGGTGGTTTACACAGTTTATGATTGACTTTTTCAACGAATGATTTAATGTCTTGAATATCTGCTGATTCATAATGCTGATTCAGTATCACGCGTACAAGAGAGATTAGTGTATTACTCCTCGTCCCTTGAGGTATCTTAGGAGAATCTTTCCCTATTCTTCGGGTGCTCGCAACCAATCGTAGTTCGTCTGATAAATTAGAATTTGAATAATTCGGATTTGAACTGTGCGTAGTATAAATTCCTGTTATCTGATTGTCAAGGTTTTTGGATTGTTCTTCATTAAGTACTAACGGACCTCTAGTTCCAATAATCTGATATGGATAACCGTTCATGTGGACAGTGGGAGAACATACTGCGTATGTTGAACTATCTGATTTAACCTCTAATTCGGCAGTTTTGTTTTCTTCCAAAGTTTTGTCTCCTCGGGGTTTATTTCGTTTAGCAATTGGACCGGCAGTAACAATATAAACATGAGCTCTTTTTCCCTTTGCATCTTCGTGTTCCTCTACTATTGTAATTTGTGACAATTCTTCTAATATCTTACAACCTAAAATCGGGAATGTCTTTTCCAAAAATACTTCTATAGCAATTGAGTTGTCAAGGTCGAAACATATCAAGTTTTTGTCTTTGTAGGGACCGCGCCATAACCGTCCAGTAATTACAGCACAACCATCAGCATATTGTCCTCTCTTTTTTCTAGACTCGTAATCTTCGTTTTTCATTGCCATCAGTTGATAATCGGACCATTCGATTTTTGGCTTTTTATTCGGCCTTACAGGGATTGTATTGCATCCAATGGTGTAATACCAAAAGTCGATATCTTTGAAAGAGGACATCACTTAAAATTCTCCTCATAGGAAACGCAATCGTTTTCAACTATTTTCTTTTGTACTTGTTCAAAATCTTCTTCGTACTTAACACACAGTTTCCTTAGAATTGGATTGAGTATTTTTTCTTCGAATTCACTTTGACAACTACAATCAAAAAACTTCAAGAATCTTTTTGATATTGCAAATACATCAGTATAACCATCATTGTCTACTATGTGTTCAACATTTTCAATACAATATTCTATAACTGACTCCTTGTCCCACGGTTCCAGACTGTTCCTTCCAACATGGTAATCAATTGTATCTTTCTTAAATGAGCCATGGAAATGTTTATAGCTTAGACGATTGTTAGATGGATTGCTAGTCATTTTTACCTCCTCCTTTTTTCTTTTTTTAGACCTTTCTGATTATGATGTCACCACCAATTTGGAAGATCAAGACATAGTTTCCTTTTTGAATGTCTAGGTTCTTTGTCATTGTTTTAGGTAAGATCACGGAAATTGACTGGGGGCCCTGCTTTTGTACTTTGACGTACTCGACTTTACTGTTCGAATTAAATGAATAAATCATTTAATATATCAAAATCAACCTAGTTGTACATGAGAACTATTGTACCCCCGTACCAGTGAACTCCCGTACCACACAGATTTCGATAAACAATTCGGTAGTCAGAGAGGAAGTGGCAATTATCAAAAGACACTAGCCTTTATGAGCAAATGGAAGATTATCAGAGAAATATCGATTAGGCCTCTCACTTATAATGAACTGCATCGACTAACAAGAGTACATAGAAACGAGCTTAGAAACATTCTTGACGAATTCATCGGAAATGGTTGTATTGTTAAGCATAAACTAGGGGCAAAGGTTGTGATTGGACAAAAAGGTAGACCTGAATATTATATATTGAATATTGAGCATACTGAAATTCTTAAAATCCTTATAGGACGACCAATCCCTGATGAGATTATATTTGGGTATCGAGTTTCAAAATATTTAACTGCCTCTTTTGAAAACCTGAAAAAAAATCTAAAAAAATACAAATTCATTCATATGGGCTGCATGGACTATCTCAAATATTTATTGCTAAGTGAGGACCCAAATTTATACAGACCAGCGGATGAATTATCAGAAGAACCAGTAGAAACCCGATCTTTAAAACCTCTGTTTTACAGTGTAACAAGGCATGCAATAACAAAACAAGAGATTGAGGAAGTATGTTCTATTAACAATCATAATACATTGAACTCAACAGACTATGCGCCCATGATAACCAATTATTTCTATATAAAGGACGAAGATTGTCTAATGATTGCTTCGAGCTTAGTAGACCAACGTGGTCTGAGTATATGGGATGTGTTTATCAAATGTCATTTTATACTAGATGAATCTCGAGATAATTACTTCCATGTTTGGAAATTATTAAAGGAAAGATATCCCAGTTTTTTCTTATCTCGTAGTTAAAAGTTGGTAATAACAATTTCAAAGGATTTTCTTTTTTTGGCGACGGCATATTAAGACATTCTTAATCAAATACCAAAAGAATTTCTATAATGTGGCCGCCCTCACTTAGACTCAGAGCATATCAATCTACATAATCAAACAATGTACCACTCTTTTTGATATTCTCACTGTTCTTAACAGAATTCTTAATTCTCTCTATCAGTTTTTGATTCTGCAAGACAAGACAAAAAAGGAAAAGAACAGAAATAGACGATTCTGAAACTTTATCCTTTATCGTCTTAGCCGCCCCATCGTCTAAACTATCGCAGCAATCAACTAACATTCTTAGTAATCGTTCTCTATCATCTTTATGAAGGGCATATAGTAGGCCGCGCCACCTTTTGCAGATTTTGTCAAACAAAGCTTTGGCTAAGGGTTTCTGTCTTTCCATCGCTACTACTTCTTGCAATATTGAATCTTCGTTTAACTTGCTCTCATTGTTTAGCTTCAAAAGTGTTTTATAATTATGGAATAAAGCACCCATTATGATAGGTTCTATGGGTATTGGTCTGTTGGCATTAGATAAATATTGAGTATACAACTTAGCGTTTTCAAATATCATATCAAATGCTTCTTTCTCCTTCTTGGTTGGCAGCTCTTTCTTAAATTCAGACCAGTTCAATCGCTCTATCTCAATCAACTGTCTAAACGAATGGATACTTCGACCCATTAGATTTGACAATGCAATTATATGATTTATCTATTACGCTGTGTAGACATGCGTATTAAGGAATTAAACAATTCATATATTCATATAGTCAAATTACAGAATACAATCAGTCCTTTTCCTAAAAGAGGAAAAATGTAAAGCTCATTATATGTCAGAATCTGATTTATCTAATGCAAACTCTAAACCCTGGATCTCCACTTGTAACTCTGCTGTACAATATTCCTCAGTATTACAGAACATTTTACCTTCGTAGAGTTTTTCGTGCAGTGATTTCTTTGTCTTCGTAATAACCCTAGGTGAACATAGTTTTTAAGATAGAAACGAGTGGATAGCTCGTTTCATGTTTTAATACTCGGCATATTGGTCTATGGCCTTTTGAGTCAAGTAAATAGAGTCAACGTCATTTGGATCTACAAAGATGTAGCCACTACTAAGCAAGTTATCTCTTATATGTTGTCGCACCTGTAAATTTGACTCCTCTTTGTTGTTACTGCCCCCTTGCCTTCTGCAAGCTTCATTATAGATATCAACACACTTTCCTGATACTTTCAATTCACTGCAGGTACTTTCAATCAAAATCTTGACAAATGTTAAAGTCAGATTTTGTATCTCCTCAGAAATATGTTGTTGTCCCAATCATATTGATTTAGATAAAATTCCTTACAAGATACTAACATGGTTGTTCAATCTCAAGGAAATTTGAAACAGGTAAAATTCGCCCAGGAGCACGAAAACGCTTGATTAGATAGAAAAAGCTTAATTCATCAAATGTGTCATTATCTCTACTATCATGTTATCAAAAGCAGAGATTCTATACCTTCAAGGTCAAAAACAAGTTTCAAAGTCATTTGAATATAAGATAAATCATTCTATTAGAAAGAAAGTTACTTCGTTTCTTAACAATGAACTGCCCCTATTACAAGAAAACCATATATTGGATTTAATTTCCATTAAAAGCCTTGGTAAGGCAAAGGTCGCGGGTTCAATTCCCGCCCAAGGCTTTCTTTATATGGAGTTTATTTGTGAATAGAAGGCTGAAGCATAATTAATTGTGCTTACCTCTAACATCACTAATTTCATTAGCGGAATCAATGGAGTTTGTCACGTCTAGTCATTCCAAATCATGTCTTTAAGTCACTATAGTTTCTGGCCCTTCTTCCTCTTTTGGAGCTAGCGATGAAGAAAAAGCGGGGATGTTATAATTTGCAATTATAGGACTTGCAAGAATCACCAATACACGGCTGTTCGCGCTTTATTTAACAACATATTCCGAATCCATCTCCAACAATTACCAACAATATGGAGAGAACTAATATGAGGACAAACCCACCTCCTTCAGAACTGACTAAAGAACCTTGTATCCATTGTTTATCTATAGATCCATTGATTAAACCGGTTATCACTTTCTGAGTTGTTTCGATTAGTTGATTATTGTCAACACCATCTAGTAAATTCTTATCAAGACCATTCGATTCAAGCCACTGACTATTTATCATTCCTTCTTTAAGGCTTTTTAAAAACTTTTGAGCAGCGTCCTGCAATTGTGTGTTGCCCATTTCATTGAATAAATCTCCATTCAATGTCGGCAGGTTACTTTGGAGACTACCATCCAAAGTAGAATAGCTCTCTGAGAAAATACCAGAGGAACTTGTAAATACTAATCCGATAAGTGTAAAAACAGAGATGATAATAGAATTCATTTAAAGTGGATAACGACATATATTAAAAATAGATTAAGATGGTTTTTAATTTCTATAAAAACTGTGATTATTACCTAGAATATTATTACTAAAACGTATTGAAGATTAATCTATTATCATTAGTTAACGCTTGATGAACTTCCTAGCATACAATAGTGCGAAGTGCGGGATTTGAACACCCTTACCGTGATGTAAAGTATAAATTCCTAAAGGAAAGATGAGAATCCTAGATTCCATTAACAGTAGATTATGATTATTTGTGTTAATATGAATTCATATTGCAACAGTTAGATTTGTTTGAAATGCTACAAAGATTACTATAGTTTTACAAGATTATACTATAGGTTATGCCTTATAAGGCAATTTACATATAAAGTATTGTTGGGATTTCAACCTACATCCGAGGATATTAAGCGTTTATCTTACAAAGTTGTTAAGATTTTGATAGAAAGAACAGGTACTGATTTGAAAGTTCCTGTCAATTTTGAGGAGGTATACAATGATGCCTGCAGAATACAAGGTGAAAGCAATGATGAACATAATGAGTCAAACATGGAGATTAGACATCATGTTAGAGATAACCTAGTCAGTCATGGGCATATCTTTATGGACCCAAAAGATGTTGAATCCATCTATATCACACAAAAAGCGATAGACGAATATGCAGATTATTAAAAAGTGATCATGCAAAAGCTTCATTGATATATTTCAATAGCTATATTCTCATAGTAAAGCGTCTCGATTCATTTCATAATTAATTGAGTTTGAGAATAACGGAAAAAAGTAATAAGTTCAAGTATCATAAACAGCAATTGATTAAAAAGTCTAGATAAAACAAATTTTGAAAGTAACAGATACAGATACATTCCTTTATTCCTCTTGATTCGATTCATTATCAGACTGGCTGTTCGATACGTAGTGGTAACCATATTGATACCTGACTACCGATACATAGTGTTTTTAACCCTCTCAAGATAGTCAAGGGTAACTTTAGCTCCCAACAATGTCATAGTCCGGTATTGCATCTCTGGTTCTCCACGCCGCATATGCAAGACCCAATATTCTAACAACTCTTGTTTATCGATTCAGGAATTCTCAAAAGTTCAATGGTTATTCGTTGTGTGGAATTAAATCACAAACTAATTGGTAATTGTCCCGGTTATCATCTGTTAAAATATCTTTAATTCCATTTACAGTATCTATAGAGTTATTTGCATCTATTGGATTTTGAATCAGGTTCTAAAATTTGCAATTCCTTGCACCATCTGGTAATACACACACACTTCGCACATCAGATATAACTATTAACGAGTAATATGATATATAGACATGAACATAATTGAAAGCGAAACACCGTTTTTGGTAGAAGCAAGGACGTGTGGATGCAAAGAAAGAGGGAAAAGTGTTTCATATCATTTTATTGAATCTGCTCATAGTCTTTGTCTTGGAAAAGGTGAATTAATGTTGGCTCAAATTCAAGCTTGTGAAAGACTTTTGAAATATACAAAGGAAGATGAAGAGATTACTACACTAAAAGATGAAATAACCAAATTAAAGCTAGCTTTGGACTTGATACGATACTGAGACTACATATTCAATTGACTTAGTTCCTACTGACTGAATGATTTTTAAAAATAATTTTCCTTATGTCAAAAAGTTTAGGACTTTGATTCGTTTTGTGGCCTGAGGAAACTCGTATATCAGGTTGGGCCTCTATGGATGGATATCCCCTCTTCATATGTGTTAAATAGATCAAATTTTAAATCAGCACAATCTGTCTGTCATTTCAGGCGCATCAACAATAGGTCCTATGAAGTAGAATCAATCCTCGCTAGCCACCGTGACCAAAACCTAACCCGATCATATTTATGTAATGCGGGCATTCAATAGATGATTATGATTGGTGAGTTTAGTCTAAAAACTCCATTTGTGATACAAAAGTTTGATGGCATTGATGACTTTATAATGACAATATTTCCTGACATAAAATCATATTTGAAGAAAGCTCTATCATCAAACATCCACAGGTCAGATTTGGATACAATTGCGTATTCGGAATTAACAGAGATTAAAGATGTTCATTGTTCAGAGTTATTCGGATAGTCTAGATGAATATCTTAAAAGGGAAGCAATGAAAGATGTAATGCTCTCAATTATTTCAACTACTTAAAGCGTAAGAGATGCAATAACAATCAATTGATTGCAGTCTGATTATAGATACAGTATTGATACCTTTCGGAGTATTGTCGAGATATTTGATTATGTTATTTGATGTACGGTCAAAATACATAGGACCTGTTTTTTCTATTCTTAATAACGGAGTAATAACAAATAGATTCCATATAGATATTAGTAAAATTATACCCTGTAGGCTACAGGTCTGAAACATCAATCATGATTGTACATTTTCTGTACATTAGCTGATAAAGCGACAAAGTCAAACAATTTTTAACGTCTTGAGCATTGTTGATATTCTTGAATGCGGATATCTGAAATTTGATTTCCATCCTGTCTCTTCGTTGTAATGGTAATCTATCAAACAAAAAAACCCAAAAATGTTTATATTGCCACATAAATATTTATTGATAATTTGAATAAGATAAACACTGTTCCAAAACAAAGTCTAACTGTTGTTCATTGTTTGGGTGGTGCGTTGGTATTACTTTTAATTAGTATGAGTGTACCTGACTCAAATGCCCAAAACTCTGGGGAAAATCTCCAATCCTCTGTACAGATATCAAAATCATCTACGAATTCTTATCAAATCGTAAATGAAACTGCTTACATAAAACCATTTTTTGATACCTCGTATATAATTAGTGGAAGTAGTAACTTGTTGAATAATTCACAGAACATTATTAACTCAACAATTATTAACGACTTTCTTTCTTCACCTACTGCAGGCTATATAATACAGCAAAATAATTCTTCTAATTCAACTACCAATGCAACAAATGTAATGCCTGCCCTACCAAACCCTTTTGTTGATCAAGAAACGATCAGAGCTACGATCCAACAACAACTGTCTGAAGCAATTAATTCTGCAATAGAGATTGATTATTTTGAGGTAGATATAGAATGCACCTTTGGAAACAAGATCCAAGATTGGAATTGTAATGTGTATAGCTTACCAACCTAATTTTTGAAATCAATAAATAAATTAATAATTCGAAATCCAATCCCATTCTTTTTAATTCAAAACCATTGGGTTAATCTAAAATATACCTTCTTCGATCTAAAATTGGTTCGTGCAATGTATCTCCATCTGGCGAGTATTTTTTGGGTAGAAAACTTTCGTTTAAAGGACTGACCTTCTAAGATCGAGTTAGGTTTCTAGAAATACTTTTTTATTTTCGGATCCAGTCATAAATGATGGATGTTAGAAACATGCTAAATACAGCCAGAACCAGGTTTTGCTTTAGTCCAATATTAAGCAATATTTGATTTATCATCCTTCATTGGTATTATTTTATACTTTGTGGTAGTTAAGTTTCCGAATGAATGCTTTTAGATTAATTTTGCTTTAGTTTGATTTGGAAGTGAACAATGCTAAACATTTTGATGAGTCAAACCCTGTAGTTAAATTTAAACGATATTCATACTAATGGAACCTTCCTACGTTCATGATATATATATTAGTGTTTCAAAATTAACATTAATTGGGCGGGGGTTGTAGAGCCTGGCCAAATAAATAATAATATTTTGGAGACGCGGGACTTAAGATCTATATAAGGGATCCCGTCTCTTAGGGGTCCGTGGGTTCAAATCCCACCCCCCGCACCTTTCTAAATAGTTTTCTTTCAAAATTCAGGCTTGGTTCTGTCCACTCAATTTATTTTGACTTTTTGAAGTCATGTGATTCGCTTACACTTATGCTCAATCTACAAAGACTTTTAAAAGTTAAGAAAAATTTTTGACTAGAAATAATATGTTATTGTATTTGAAACAAAACCTTTGAGATGAATACTTTGCCACATCATTATAGGTGAGGTTACGAAAATAAAATTAACGGTAGGGATTGTTCTGTTTATCAAGAGAACCTAGATAAAAATCTGATGATTTATTTCAGGGCTTAGGTCAGGGCCCTGCTACTGTTATTTATGAGTTAAGTTTGTCATATTCTTTTTTGGAACTATTGTATTCTACCATTAACTTTACTAAATTGATATGGAATCTGTTATCGTTGGCAAGTTCAGGATGAAACGACGTTCCTAAAATGTTATGTTGCCTGACGGCTACTATCTTTTTATCATATTCTGCAATAATTTCTACGTTATTACCGATCTCAGTTATTGCCGGGCCTCTTATAAAAACCCCGTTGAATCTTCTTTCACCTAAATAAGGTATATCTAATTCCGACTCAAAGGATTCATGCTGACGTCCAAAGGCATTACGTTCTACTGTAACGTCCAGAACTTTTAATAACGCTTGTTTTGTTTCGCCTATAGTTTTATCGTATGCCCTATTCGATAGCATTATGAGTCCAGCACAGGTCCCCAGTATCGGCAGGCCCTCTTGGATCTTTTTCCTTAATAAATCTGTTTGGACCCCTTGCAAGAATAAAAGCATACCTATGACTGTACTTTCACCTCCTGGAATGATTAGTCCATCAATTTCATTTAAATCATGTAAATCTTTCAGATAGATTATCGTTCCTTCGATCTCAAGTTCTTTAAATGATTCTTTAATTGCGTTTGAATTTTCTTCAATATCGCCTTGAATGCTTAAGATACCTACTTTTAGGATGGGGCTCAAACCGAAGGCCCTCTCTCTTGCATTCGCAGATCTAAATTTTTCGTATCTAATCCGATGAGGGATTTTTTTTCATCTACCATCTTTTGAGCCTCCAAAACCTCTTTTTCATTATCATAAAATGTGGTAGCCAATACCACTGCTTTTGCCCTTGACGATGGGTCTTCTGATTTGAATATCCCTGATCCGACAAAAACACCATCACAACCTAATTTCATAAGGAAAGAGGCATCAGCGGGAGTAGTAATGCCGCCAGCTGCAAAGTTTACAATGGGAAGCCTCCCTAATTTGCCTACTTCCAACGCTATCTCCATCGACACCCTATATTCCCTAGCGAGTTTTATTATTTCTTGATAATCGTTATCCAAATAGGCTGCTTTTAGTAACCTTATTTCCTTGTTCATTTTTCTTATATGATTTACCGCTTCTGCAACATTTCCGGTTCCCGGTTCCCCTTTAGTTCTTATCATTGAAGCCCCTTCTTCTATTCTTCGCAATGCCTCGCCCAAATTCTTTGCACCATTTACAAAAGGTGTGGTAAATTCCCACTTCCAAATATGATTTTCTTCGTCAGCCGGAGTTAATACTTCACTCTCATCAATCATGTCCACCCCACAAGTTTCGAGCATTTTGGCTTCAGAGAAATGACCTATTCTACACTTTGCCATAATGGGGATTGAAACTGCATGCATTATCTCTTCAATTGTTTTAACTCCAGCTGTTCTTGCTACTCCTCCTGCTTTTCTTACATCATAGGGCAACTTGTCTAAAACCATCGCAGCCACCGCTCCCGCTTCTTCTGCTATTTGAGCTTGTTCAACATTTGTTACATCCATAATTACACCGTGTTTTTGCATGTGGGCAAAACCTCTTTTTACTAAAATACTTCCTCTTACAACCTTTTTGTCTCCTTCTGTAGAGACCTTTTGACCCTTCATTTTTCTGTTGGCGGGTATTAATGAAATAGCCACATTTTTTTATTAATTAAAACGATATATAGGTATATTTTTTCAATACAGATTAAACATTCCGATTTTTTTTGGGATGTTGACTGTCTATTTATCAAATAACACCTTTATGATAATTAGATAAAAGTATTCATAAAATCCCAATTGCACCTTGCTAGTCCTGATTCGTCAAAATTCAATAGCAAAATTTAAAAAGGAACCGTCTTTATTACTATTAATGACTTTACCAAAAGGGTATAAACCTGTTGCACAAACTGGATCGGGCAGTGGTGGTAGCAGTGGTGGTAGCAGTGGTTCCTCTGGAGCAAGCAAAGACGAAATCGAGCGAATGATTGGCCGCAGAGTCGAAAATATGAAAGGTATCATTGTTTTAGGCTTTATATTATGTTGGGTAGCTACAGCTGGAGGTGTCTATGTTGGTGTTACTATTTACCCATGGGCATATCCGTTAATGAGTGGTATATATGCTCTATCTGTTTTAACGGTTATTGAAATTTTGGGGATGTTTTGGATGCTGAAAATAGTTGGTGAAAAACCAATAAGGGTGTAATATCCCCTCCATCTTATCTTTTTAAGTTCAAAAAAATTCTAGACCTTTTTAATAGTTTCGAGCTAATCATAGCAAATTAATTTGGAAAAGTAATTGTAGATTTTTGAAAAAATATACACAAAATCTTATATACTACCTATAAGAACAGCATAATAATGGTCTGGTTAAGACGTACAACTCACTATTTGTTCATAGTTGTTGTTGCAGTAAATAGTACGTTGCTTACAATCAACGCAGGAGATTATATCTTCTATACTGACTGGGCATGGACATC
>JBGTFK010000171.1:0-2620 GCA_041747305.1 Candidatus Nitrosocosmicus sp. | reverse complement strand
TTGTTTATTACAACTGCAAGATGCAAATGGATAGTCCTAGAAGAGCAATCAAGTACCTAATAGGCTATTAATCTAATTCGGTTTGTGATTGTAATAGGATAAAATTATCAAGATGAATTATGACCCAGTCTCAAATAACTATGTCTTTAAGGTTTTCTTGAACCCGAGAAGTCATCACTTTACTGAGATTCTATTAAACCTTGAATCGTATCCCCACATGCTCGATTCAAGGAGAATAGTCTTTTGAAACACCCTCAATTTATCAATATGCAACCGTCTTTGATGGGACCCAAGTCTGAAAGACGAAGATTCGAGTCCCAACGTCGTCGGGTCTATTTATCGTCATAGAAATATGAAACTGTTTTAGTTAGTTGTATGTATCAGTGACTGTTGATAGAATCTACTTTTAGAACGGTTGCCAATACCAACTTAGTAACTGAAGTCAAATAATCCCAATCAATATTTTCAGGTAGGTCTGAAGAGGAATGATAATGCGGATTCTTTATTGAATCTGCAGAACCGTCATATGCACCAATTACCACATACCCCTTTGCTTCGAAGGGTTCATAGTCACTATCATAAATGGAATCGAGATGAAATTGCAGACCAACGGCAGAGGTCATATCTTTCATAATCTCACCAAATTCAACTGATTCGGTATCGTTTTCCCTGGCCTGGTTGTGTTTTACATCGGTATTGTTATCTCTTTCAATAATTACTGTATTAGGTGCAAAAAATGGATAGCCAATCATATCTAGATTAACTAGTCTATACAAATCCATGCCATTCTCCTTGATATATTTAGCGTAACTTTTAGAACCCCGCAAACCTTGTTCTTCTCCTGAGAAGAAAACAAACTGGATAGAATGTCTGAGATTTTCATTAGCCAGGACTCTAGCTATTTCAATTATGGCACTTACACCGCTACCGTTATCATTCGCTCCTGGTGCACGACTAACTGAGTCCTCCTTGCGGTTCATGATGCAGTCATAATGCGCACAAACCATAATCAATTTTTCATCAACTCCCTTTTTTTTACATACTATGTTTCCAAGTTCAAACTCTTCATTATCAATGGTCGCCTTAAAGGAATGATAAAAAGTTTCTTTGTAACCAAAGCCTCGAAGCTCATTCATTATCCAATCACCTACATCATTTAGAAGAGGTGATTTTGAATGCCTAGTATGGAAATTAGATAAACTATTCAGATATTGCTTTAAATTTTCTGTAGATATCTCTTTTAATATCGATTGCATACTCGGTTCATTCATTATCCATATTCATCTCTTGACTATTACTGAAAAAGTTTCTTTCAGGAACTTGTTTACCTTCATCCGAGAGATTATTAATTCTTGTATCATCAGCAATGCAATCCATAATTATAGTCAAATTTGTTCCTAGTCCCCAAGCGCCCAAACTCACGGATCTGTTATATGGTAATGATATTATGATTGCCGAGATATGTGTCTTTCTACTGACTCTCGTGTCAAATTGAATCTTGATTACATTCAATCTTGAACCGTATCCCCATGGATGTATTCAATTAGAGACCAAAACTATACTTTTATAATTTCGTTCCGGTCTTAATTCTCTTCCTATTTTTTCTCATTACTCTCAACGGGTCTTATTTTCTTCTAGTTTTTCTTGTTTTGTGTCTGTAATGTTTCCTTTGGTGTCTGAGGAAATGGATGTATTATAACTTATATCCTTTCTGGCGTTTTTCTCAATACATTTATCTATTAGTTCTACGGCTTTCATTGTCAAATCACATAGACTGCTATTAATTTTCTCTATGTCACTTAACCGACATTTATCTTGATTTTTTGTTCCCTCATAACTTATTTCTGTTAGTTTTCCTACAATTCCATGAAATTGTAAAGAATACATATTACATATTAAATGCAATTGGATTAGATCTGCAATTGCAATTGACATCCTGTTTTGAGGATTGTTAAAAAAAGTGGATATAAGAGTAACGATTCCCAATCCACCTAAAAAATAATTGAACATGTCTAAACTATTATTATTATTATTATTATTATTATTATTTGAATAATTAGACCACATATATGCAATAGGATTTGCAATTAAAACTATTCCTATAATAATCAAAATATAATTTACAATTGCCTTAAATTGGTAATTGGACCTGGAAGCCTTTATTGATTTCGTCATAATTTGCTTCATTTCTCTTTCATGTTCTTTAATATCTATTAAGGTAGAAGATATTTGACCATATACTGTATCCTGGTTTTTTCTCCCCTTCTTTTTCCATATTAGGATTATTTACATGAGGATATTAAGGGTTTTTGTATTTAATAGCAAAATAAAGAAATCTTGCAATTGAATCACAATAGATTAAAAAGTTGTAATCAGTGCATCCTTAATAATTCGAAATCTTAACCACTGTTTGAATAATATTTTTGTATTACCAGACATTCTTGACTTCGTCTCCTGCGCATTCTATCTAGAAGTTAAATTAAGAGCCTATCCCAAAATTATTTTTCTATAGATAATCATACAACAAGAGAACTGTACCAACCCAAGGTAGTTCCCCACCTTCTTTTCATACCTTGTATATAATTTTCTGAACCTGTTATGCCATGAATTTGTTCTCTCG
>JBGTFK010000170.1:0-4687 GCA_041747305.1 Candidatus Nitrosocosmicus sp. | reverse complement strand
TTAATCTCATCCCATAATTCATCAGGAATCTTAAGTATGACGGGAAGTTCTTTATTACTCTCCTGAAGGATACAGGTCATACCATAGTAAGAAAATCAACAAGCTATAATCCTATCGAATTTTGGGATAGGCTCTTAGTATTTTAGGCTATTTTGATAACCTTAATTCCGCTTCTTCCAAAACAGCAAGAACATCACGGTTCCACCTACACCCACTATCATTACTAATGGCATATAGTAAAGAATAGATTCAGATAGATTACCACTGAGAACTTCGAATTGAATAGAGCCTCCAAATGTAGAATTAGGCATTGATGTTTCATCTTTTCCATAAACATCTATAGATCCGACGTCGAATCCGTTTAATCCAAGTTTATCTAATACAATTCTTTTTCCGTTAGTGACAGACAATCCTTGGACATTGGCGTGAGATACGGTTACCGGACCGTCCGTAGACCAACCATTTTGATTGTTTTCATACATTCGCATATATCCAGTTTCATTTGTATTCACAGATACTATGAATCTCTTGGATTGATCACCAAACAACATCAATTCGATAAATTTCTCACTAGGAGGTGCCTCCTTAATTTTTATGATGGTTTTAGAATCATTATTATTATAATAGCTAAGATTGTTATATATCGAGATAATCCAATTATTTACCTTTGGTTCATCAAAAACATATTCAACTGGATTACGTCTATCATTATTAGTATCATTAAAAGGCAAAACAAAACCTTCTGAGACATTGGTTTTGGTTGTTTGATATTCTTGAGAATCATTAGTTAATTGAGAAAAGGAAGGATTCTGAAAAAAAATACTCACCACCATAACAATAGTTAAACATAAACCAAGAACTAAGCAAATGTGGTAATATGATAAATTAAAAGTCGAAAATTTATAATTTATTATCATACTAATTCTTCATAATGCGATAATATATTTGTAAAATGTGTAGCTAATCAATCTACAAATGGTCTTGGATAGGATAATATCACTTTAGAAATTTCAGGTCTCATTAGATGTGAAGGTGGTAATTCGCCTGAGGAAAACATTTTTCGCATTTTAGTTCCACTTAATTCTTCTCTATAGTCCAAATCATGAGGACATGTACGTTCGTTAACGTAGCTTTGACATTTTTTACAGAAATAAAAAGCTGGAAAAAAGATGGGTTCGATTTCAAGTTCTGGATAATCTTTAAAAATATCGTGAGCTGCAAATGGGGAATAATAATTACCTACACCGGCATGATCTCTGCCTATAATTATATGAGAGCATCCAAAATTTTGACGCATAATAGCATGATGAATAGCTTCTCTTGGCCCGGCGTACTTCATTTCGGTATGTAAGGTAGAAAAAAGGATTCTAGATTTAGGATAATAATTATCTATCAAGACTGTATAGGAATTCAATATTACATCGTCTTTAAAATCTCCTACCTTTTTTTTACCTATTAAAGGATTTATAAATAAGCCATCGTAAATATTTAATGCAGCTTTTTGTAACATTTCGTGAGCCACATGTGGAACATTTCGGGTTTGAAACGCAACTGTACTTTTCCAACCTTGATCTTCAATCTCTTTTCGAGATTCTGTAGGAGTTAATCGAAATCTGTCTAAAAATTTATTGTTGGGGGTATTGACTATTTTAACGTCTCCTGCAATAAGTATATCATGCATTGTAACAAATTTATTGAATCCGGGATGTGATGGATCGTCAGTTTGAAAAACGGATTTAGCGCTTTTAGTTTTATCAAATTTATATAATTCTTCTACCTGCATTACTCCAAAAATTTGACCGTTGTTACGTAAAGCAACTTGTGACGAATCTTTTACTTTTTTTGCTAACTCTTCATTAGCATCTAAAATAACAGGAATTGTCCAAGGTAAATCGTTAGCTAGTCTCCCTTTTTTTACTACGCTAGTAAAATCTTCTTCATTCATAAATCCTTTTAATGGACTAAATACTCCAAATGAAATATTTTCTATTTCCTTTTTTAGTCCGATATCCATATCTATTGTGAATAAATCCTTGTCAATTCTAGACAGATCTATAAAATTATTTGTTAAACTACCACCATGTGGTCTAAGCATCTTTCTATGAAATAATAGAGGTTATTTCTTTCTTTTTTTTCTTATATGCTTTGATTTGCTTTGATTTGCTTTGCGCTCCTTATCTTAATTCGTAAAGACAGATTCTATTCTAAACTTGACTTTTTTTAACTCTTATTCCAATGTAGTCCACATTCTTTATGAAAGTCATTTTCCCACCACCATCTGCCAGCTCTTAGGTCTTCACCTGCTGCTACAGCACGGGTGCAAGGGGCACAGCCTATACTTGGATATCCCTTATCATGTAATTTATTATATGGTATGTTATTCTTTTTTACATAATCCCAAACCATATCATTGGTCCAGTCTACGATAGGATTAATTTTGATAATGTTATTATTTGATTCATCAATTTCAACTTTTTTTGCGTTAGACCTAGTAAAAGTCTGCTCACGTCTTAACCCAGTTATCCAGGCATCCAGATCCTTTAGCATTCTTCTTAAAGGATGGACTTTACGAAGTTCACAACACAATTTCCGTTCTTGAACGCTGTTGTACATTAGATTTACTCCGTTTTCTGTCACCATTTTCTCTACTTCCATAAAGTCTGGAAACATGGTTTCAATAGATATGGAGTACTTTTTTCTTATTTCGTCCATTACATCATAAGTTTCTGGATTTAGTCTACCCGTATCCAAAGTAAAAACTCGAGTATTGTCGCCATGAATATTATGCATCAAATCAATTATTACCACGTCTTCTGCACCAAAACTAGATGCAAAGGCTATTTTTGGAGAAAAGGTCTTTATTGACAAAGATAAGATATCCTCTGCGGTTTCTGCTTCATACTTTGATGGATTTGCAGAATAAAGTTTCATAAATTCATTTTTCCTATCATCGGTGTTGGACATATAATTAATTGGAGCTATAACTCATATAATATTATCTTAAATTACGAGAATGTGACGACCTAAAAAAAGAAGATTTCATAAAGACATCTAGTTTATTAGGGAGGTTACCATAGTAAACAGAACTCGTGGTGAAAGTAAGGTCTGAGTTTAGAAAAGTGGGAGTTATTTGCAGAATATAATAATTTGGGCTTTGATCCACTGAGATGGTTACCGGATTGTTCTAACGAGTTAAACTATGAAAAGTTTGATGCTATTGCAGAAGAATTTAAAAACAGAAATAATTTAAGAATAATACCAAACCACTATAGCTATTTTCAATATCCAGAAAAAAAAGATGCAGAAATAATTAGAAGAGTTTACAAAATAGATGAAGAGTTCAGACACGAAGAACTGAAAACTAAAAAAGCCATATCAATATTAAAGTATGATAAAAACATAGTTAGTGACGACACCCTAATAATTAATGAGATTAAGAAAATATCTAGCTCATTTGATACCAAAATAGAAGTAGATAAGGTGTCTATTATACCTACAAATAGTGAAAAGAATTTCCAGTTTATCTTGTTTGATCATATTAAAACTCAAAGAGGAAACAAAACGGGATATACAATTGTTACTAATTCTAATACCCAGGCAACTGATGTTACTCAGCCAGTAGAGTCTCCAATTCATATGGAAATATCCTTTACCGAATCTATTAGTCTTTTAAATCTACTTGGATGTTCTAAAGATATCAAACTTTATCCAATATATGATGCACCGACTGATGAATTATTAGATGATATAAGGAGAAATATGGACAGTTTTACAGCAAAATATAATTATACATTTGAAGACTATAGTTCGTTGAAGTTGGGCGGTCTTTTCTTTGGTACCACAGCAGTAGGTAATACTCATAAAGAATTACCAAACAGATACGATTTAATAGAACAAGATATGCAAATAATATCAACTGACAGCTTGGGACTTTTGGCATGTCTTGGCCTGTATATAATTACCAACCTAGATGACATCGTATTTCAAAAAATGAATAAGTATGGCATAGACAGAGAGAGAGTAAATCAATTAAAGGATCTGGCTCTAAAAAGTCTCACAGAGCCAAAGGTATCTATTGGGAAAATAGTATCCAAGTATCTACCTGATTTTGAGAACCAATTCGATTTACAATCCAATATATTAGTAACATATCCGATCTCAAAGAACGGTATTGCTTCATTTGTCGAACTTTCAAAATTAATTAACAGCCAAATAATAGTTGACCATGTTCCATATATAGATAATGATATCAAGAATTTTGTATCAAAGGAGCATCTAATATCAAATGTTAGCGCCTCTACTCCTGATACAAATATGATAATAGTATCAAAAGACTTTGCAGCAACCATTATGGAAGAGCTATCCAAGCACAAGTTTAATCCAGCTATTGTAGGAAGAATTGGAAAACCGGGGAAAGCTGGAGTTAGTTTTTTTAACAACAATCAACATTTTAATCATCAGGTTTGATGATCTAAATAACTATTGATAAGTTAATTGTCGAAAACAATAAAACATACGTATTTCTTCGTATTTTCAATAGAACTTTGGGCTCTGTAAAGTTAAGGAAAAAGCTATAGTTTATCTTTTCCTTTCTTATTTATGATACATCAGACAAGGAGCAGAACTAGACCAAATGATATGGTTTATGCTATGCATCTGTACTTTCTGGGTCTTTCTCTAAGGAATA
>JBGTFK010000169.1:0-1676 GCA_041747305.1 Candidatus Nitrosocosmicus sp. | reverse complement strand
CCACTGATAGCTCTATCGTCACTCTTCTCTATCCCAATTACGTAGATTGTAAAGTAATAAATATAATACTGTTTCTATGGATTTTTTTATACCTACGATAACTAGTCGGATGTATTTACTGGAGAGAATAATACTACACTGGTAGGTCAAATGAGCAATCAAATATCATATTATTCCCTAAAAGGATAAAATCATTAGATATTTGTTCCGTCAATAGGTCTAAATTTAAAATCATTACGGTGCTAAAGTCGTTTGCAGAAAGCAAATACGTTGTAACATGGCAAATTATGTAGATAATATAATACTCTTTCCGTCTATTAAATCCCTGCTTTATTCAGTTTATTTCAGCTTTTGTAATACATCAAATATCCTTCTTTCTTAGCAGACATTATCATAAAATTCTTTTATAGATCTTATTTGCCTATATAATGAGTTTTTTAACTTTTATTTATCCATCCTTATCAGTATCCACAAAAAAAGCCTTGACATTCCATCAATAGGTATGCAATAAGATCTCAACACACCGAACAACATTGATGGTTCGGCATGTTTTCAACTTTAACACCAACTTGTATGCACTTGTGAACATTGCCGAACTCGCAAACTGACCATTAAGTGCTATTGATTTATGAAAAGAATCATCGTATGAAAGAGCATTCGATTTAATTAAGCGGTGATACCTTACTGATCTTGTTTGATACATGCTAGACATCCATGATATAACTATGGAGCATAGCCATATAGTATTGCGTCCACCCGGATCTGATGATTTAGATGGTTTATGTGCTGCAGCATCTGACGGAGAAATTTGGAAAAACCCATTCACATCGTTCCCAAGCATTGAAGAAATGTCCATTTATTTACAGAATTTGATAAAACATGATAATACTAGTTTACCATTCATTATAGTCGACAAGCATTTGAAAATCATAGTTGGGACTACTCGATTTTTCAATATTGATCACCAAAATTATAGAGTAGAAATAGGGCACACCTGGATAGCAAAATCTTATCGTAGGTCTAGTGTAAATACTGAGGCCAAGTTTTTAATGTTACAATACGCTTTTGAAAAGCTAAACTGTATAGCAGTAGAAATCAGAACCGATGTGCTAAATCAAGTATCAAGAAAAGCAATCGAAAGAATCGGCGGAAAGCAAGATGGAATATTGCGAAATCACAAAGTAATGAGAAATGGGAGGATAAGAGATACGGTATGCTATAGTATTATTAAAGAAGAATGGCCTGAAGTAAAGGTGAATTTTTTAGAAAAACTAAGAAACTAAGATAGGAATAGTGGTCCCATCTGGATTCAAATATCATACTGTTTGAACTAGTAGGTTTATTATGGTCACAATTTTGAAATAGCTCTTTACCTTGACGTATCTAATTCGTGAAACTATCATTCTATTCACGGAGGAAATGAAGAATCTATTCTTTCATGGTAGTATTCCGTTTTATTTTCAACTTGAAAGTCTTCAATCAGCGTCAATAAGCATTCCATAGTTTATTTTATTTAAAGGGTTCTTGAAACTAAAGGGCTCTGTAAAGTTAAGGAAAAAGCTATAGTTTATCTTTTCCTTTCTTATTTATGATACATCAGACAAGGAGCAGAACTAGACCAAATGATATGGTTTATGCTATGCATCTGTACTTTCTGGGTCTTTCTCTAAGGAATA
>JBGTFK010000168.1:0-6409 GCA_041747305.1 Candidatus Nitrosocosmicus sp. | reverse complement strand
CTTCAACTTGATAATCTTTCCACACGTTAATTATAAGTCTTAAATTGATCGATTTGCAAATACTTAAGTAATCATTTGATCGTTAAACCGAATGACATAATCCTTTCGGAATTGTTATTGTTTTTGGATTCTGATTATGGTATTTGAATAGAACCTATATCAGCTTCTAAAAAAATCTTCATTAACAAGAATTTGTTGGTAGTTTACGTATTGCTTTTGATATATAACTTTACAAAAAATATGCAGGCATTTTTTGATTCTAAAAGAAATCATACACAAGGTAGCGATTGCAGATCTTGTGTAATTATTTACCATGATACTCTTCCCGAAGTGTTGTAGCTCATCCATAGTGAATTTAAAGAAATTGAAGTCAACGAATATTGAATCTTGGATACATCAAAATCCAATTAGCGATATTAAGACCCTTTCCATTTGTAGTACACGGTTCCAGCTTTACATGATGTATTAAGATTTGAATTCGTATAAGTAGATTCGACCTCAAGTTCAGATAACAACGAATCTACGCTTTGTTCTTCAATTTTTGACTCTGCAAAGCGATTAATAATCTCCTCTTTGGAGAATTCCAGTTTATTATTTATTTTTAAGAAAGCAAAAAACTGGTTCTTGTTCAACATTTTATGTTTATAGGAAGTCTAGATTCATAAATTTTTTGACTAACTTTTATAAGGAAAGAAATTTATTTAAAAAAAATCAGCAATACTACAAATATTGGACTTGATAAAAATTCTTCCACTACTTATTTTAATATACTTGATCTATTTCACTCAAAGTATTTTCGAGGCCGTTCTTGCCGATACAAAAAATATCGTATCTAGAGAAAGCACCCTAAATACAAAGAGCAGCAGACTTGACGTGAATAACACATTTGGCCTTTCAGGATTGCTAGTCTCCACCTTGAATCCTTTGCTAATATCGAATAACGGATCCGATGAAGATAATCAACTAATTACTTCTTCTTTACTTGACACGAATATTGAAAATTCAAATCAAACCCCATCACCTTCTCAACGAATGGATGACATACTTAGCACAGATAATTTATTAACAATTATGAATCCAGGTACGAACACGGTGGTATCTACCACGGGAACAGGTCAGTTGAACCAGACCGATAACTTATCAAATAATTTGGTTTCAATGCTTTCAGGTATTATCATTCAATCTATTGAAAAAGGTAATCCAACCATAGGTAATGATGCCAATACTAATACTTCTAGTGGCCTCATTGATGGGAATGTTTCAACAATAGTTTCCGGCAATTGGAAGATGAACGTTAATTCTTCGAAAGTTGCATTTTTTGATTCAAAATTTGTAATGATCACCTCAAACGCCAAAGGCTTTCACTGGCATACGATTAACAATTTTAATGGTGATGGAAATGTATTTTTTGGAACTGATGACACCGTATTCATCGATGGAACAGTAGACTTTTTTACAGATGATAAACTCACATCTGAGAATAACAAGGTGGTGATTATGATCAATAATTTTGAGCTAATGCAAATTATTTTCCTTGATGACAAGGTAGCAGACCATTTTCATAACTTTCCACTTTATGGGATCATAGATTCTATTGAAGTAAAAAATTAGGTAAAGCTCTTTTTCATGTACTTTGGTATCGGAGAGGTTATAGCCCCTTCTGAAGCAGATCTTACCAATGTTGCATATTTTGCCAGGGCTCCTGAGCAATACCTATACTTTATGGGTCTAAATTTCTTTATCCTATTTGCGAATTCTTTCTTTGAAATTTTGAGATCTACTGTTTCTTTGAGCAAATCGATCTTAATCTTATCACCATTTTTGATCATGGAAATTGGTCCACCTACCATGGCCTCTGGAGAGATATGCCCGATCATGAACCCCCGAGTCGCGCCAGAGAATCGTCCATCAGTCAGCATAGCAACTTTTTCGCCCAACCCTTGACCTACTATTGCTGCTGTCACCGCAAGCATTTCCCTCATTCCTGGTCCACCTTTTGGACCCTCATATCTAATGACGACTACATCGCCTTCGTTAATTTCTCTTTTTGAAACAGCATCAAATGCTGATTCTTCTGAATCATAAATTTTAGCAACCCCCTCAAATTTATCTTCTTTCAATCCTGCAACTTTGATGACAGCACCCTCCGGTGCCAAATTTCCGAATAGAATTTTTAACGTTCCTTCTTTGTGTATTGGATTATCAACAGTCCTAAGGATATTTCGAAACTCAGTTTTGTGTCCTTTGTAATAGGACTGGGATTTGTTAAAGTCATAGGACTTAAGATTCTCTTTCATTGTCTTACCAGTGACTGTCTCCACATCCCCATTTAAGATACCTTTATCTAGTAATGATTTCAAGATTACTGGAATGCCCCCAATATTATCCAAGTTCAACATTACATAGTTTCCACCAGGTCTCATATTTGCAATATGAGGCGTTTTTCTCCGTATATATTCAAAATCCTTTATATCCAACTCAATACCGCTTTCGCGTGACAGTGCTAATAGATGAAGTATTGCGTTAGTCGAACCCCCTATCGCGTTAGCCATCATGATGGCATTTTCGAAGGCCTCATAGGTCATTATATCTCTAGGTTTCAAATCGTTGAGTAAAAGATGATCAATAGATTTACCAGTTTCAAAGCAAATTTTATATCTTTCTTCACTTTCCGCAGGTGGTGAAGCACTACCTGGTAACGACATTCCTAATGCCTCGCTTATAGATGCCATGGTATTAGCTGTGTACATCCCTGCGCATGATCCAGCTGATGGGCAGGCAACATTTTCGAGACTTACCAATTCTTCCAAGCTCATTTTACCGGCATCAAATGTTCCCACTGCCTCATAAACATCCTGTATAGTAACTGGATTCCCATTCCAAATACCTGGAAGAATAGTACCACCATAAACGAATATAGAGGGTAAATTGAGCCGAGCCATAGCCATTAAAGTTCCTGGCAAGCTTTTATCACATCCAGAAATTCCCACTATTCCGTCATATTGATGTGCTCTGACCATCACCTCGATCGAATCTGCTATAATCTCGCGGCTAACAAGAGAGGATTTCATCCCCTCGTGCCCCATTGCAATACCATCAGAAACAGCGATGGTAGTAAATTCCCGCGGAGTGTTTCCAGAGTCTTTCACACCTTCCTTTGATTTTTGGGCAAGTTTCCCCAAATGTATATTACAAGGGGTTGCCTCATTACAAGTACTAGAAACTGCTACCAGGGGCCTACTTAGATCATCATCGGATAGACCCATCGACTTGTACATTGCCCTATGAGGCGCTCGGGATGCTCCTTCAACTGTTTTTCTGCTAGGTAAAATCATTACAAGTATCTAGATTAGAATCATAAAATAAAAACGTAATTCTTTTTCGTAAGAATATATATTATTCCAAAGTAGCTAATATTTTTATTGAATCCAAACCCTCAAACTTGAATATTGTCTCGCACATTCCACATTCTATGCTATTATTATGCAATTCATTTGAAGAAATCTCGTTAAGGTATTCGCATTTTGGGCAAGGGAAAGAAAAATTCAGTGTGAAGCTTTCTAACTCAATTGATTCACTCATACTTTGTAAAAAATTTTCGAGCTATTTAAAATGAACTAAAAATAAACACCAAATTATGACAAAACATATTAACTGTTAAATATTAAATTAAATATTTCAATATCACTACCTTGATAAGGATGCAGACATTGAATCACAATTGTATTTTTTGTCAGATTGTAATGAAAAATCTACCTAATGCGATAATTTATGAAGATGATAAATTTTTGGCTTTTATGGATAAGTACCCAATAAACCATGGACATTCTCTTGTAGTACCTAAACAGCATTTTAGCAATATTTTAGAAATGCCGATTAAGGAAGTAGGCGAAATGCATTCTTTAGTCCCGCGGTTAGCAAAAGCGATTACGAGTGTTCTAGGAAGCGACGGATTCAATATTAACCAAAACAATGGAAAATCTGCAAATCAGATCGTACCACATGTGCACGTTCACATAGTCCCTAGGTATTCAATTGAGAAAATTAAAGGTCAATGGCCCATGCGTAAGATAGCACAAATAGAGGAGCTTGAGAGTCTGGCCCGAAAAATTAGGGAGAATATTGAGGCAACATGAATAAATGTACTATCACAATCGGAATAATTACTTATAACGAAGAGAATAACATTTTGAAATTTTTTGATTCGCTCAAAACGCAACAGCTAACAGATAATCTGGTTATAACCGAGGTAATATTCGTAGATGATTCAAATGATGAAACTCCAAATTTAATCAACAAAATAAAGTCTGAAAATCCAGAATTCAATATTCGTCTCATTCATAATGACAAAAGAAATGGGGCGAGTCAAGGATGGAATACTATATTCAAAAATGCAAAAGGTAGTATCATAATATTATTGGATGCAGACATCGCGATTGGAGAAAACTGCATTTCACGATTATCGATGAAGATTACAGATAACGTGGGATTATGTGCTTCTAATACCATCCCTAAAATTAATAGTACTAGTCTCTATGCTTGTGCGTCTATTTTTATCGCTTATTGGTTAAGATCGATTAGAATGAAAGGCCTTTCTCAATATACAACTATGGGAAGAGCACTCGCTTTAAATGCTGAGTTGGCCAAGAGGATAGAAATTCCCGAGGAAATAATAGCAATAGATCTGTACCTTCAATGTAAAGTGCTTGAAATGGATAAGAGAGTAATCTATGAAGATGATGCAATAGTTTATTTTAACCCCCCAATTACCCAACATGATTTTTATAGCCAGATAGTTAGAGCGTTAATAGGACACAGCCAGATAAAGGAAATGACAAGAAAATTTGATTTCGATGCTCCTACATCTCTAACAGTAAAGGAATTTTTCAAGATTTCGGTGAAATATCCTAAGGGTTCGTTATGTCTTTTATTGTGTTATCTACAGTTACCTGTAAGCTACTTTAAAGACAGAAAGCAAGTCTCTCACATTTGGGAACCGGCTAATAGTACAAAAAATTAGAATCCTGAGATTTGTTGTTATATTTAGATATAAAATAGAACTCTTGCGCAATTAGAATGAATTAATACTATCGACTAGTTTATATTATACGGTTCTAAAACAGGATTCATTATTCTATAGTTTACCAGTCCTGATACTAATATCTGATATTCTATCGTACTTTTTGAGCCTGTTTCTAAAGTCTCATTCATATTATTCTATACTTTTTTACCCTGCAGATGACATGTTCTATCGCTATCCTTCTCTTGGAATGTTCTTTGTTGTACTCTTTTTACTGTACAGTAAGTTCGCACCCGTTTTCCTTTTTAAAAGGTAAGGATGATTTTTGTTCTGTAGGATAGTCTTTTCCTACTCCAAAGAATCCAAATTCAAATTCATACATCCTCTCTACATTATTTGGGATGTCAGGATGATTCTTTTTTGTAGACGTTGTAATCAAGATTCATTCCTACCTGTCTGTCTGTCTGTCTGTGCTTGGATTTGCAGATTGTCATCCCCCTTCTGATTTGCAGTGTACAGGTTCTTTACCGTGTGTGTGTTTCTTTCTCTTTTCATAAGAGTAGTATAGCCTTCTTAACCTGTTCTTTGCTGGTCGGTATGTATAGGTTGTTCTGCTATACAATCCACAAAAGCCAGTAGGCCCGGGAAATACCCGTCTACCTCTTCGGTGGTATTGAGCCTTTTGGTTACATTGTGTAATTTCTGTGGAATTGGCAAACAGCGTCTTATCAGTCCTTCGATCTTGTATATGTCTCTACATACGTTACTCTGCTGATCCAAACCAAATAGAAATCCCATCAAGGTATAGGTTATGTACAGGCGATAGTACACACCAAAACCATGATAACTCTACCTTTAACAACAACAATCTTGAAACGTCTACCTACCGGCACCTATATCTCGTTGTCTTTTTGGGGAAAATAAGCGCGTTCCCTTGTGTTTTGAGTATTGATTCTATTTCATTAAAAGTCATCAAACTGTTGTATTGAAAGACCTGCAAATGAAGAACAGCAAATGGTTTTTTGGATAATTTGGAGTAGGATAGCAAGGAAAGGACATTTTTACATACGATATAAAAAAAATAAAGCTGTTTGGACATTACGCAAATCTACTACTTTTAACCATACTGTATCACCATGCTTTATTTCCGCAGTTTAGAGGTGTGTGGATGAATATATAAGAAAGATGGCAGTCAGTTTCAAAACTAACGTCAGTATGTCATTTTATTCCCCCGTGGGTCTATTCATGGTATAAGAAACAGCCTTTATAAGACCTGGTCTAAATGTAAACTACTTCATATATGCATCTTAATGCAGGTTTTAATTAAATACCATATATACTATCAATCAAACTATCTATAAATTATCAGAAATGCCATATACAACTGAC
>JBGTFK010000167.1:0-3694 GCA_041747305.1 Candidatus Nitrosocosmicus sp. | reverse complement strand
TCCCTCCATACTTTCTCCAAATGTTTATAGCTGAGATGATCATATCCCCATTTTGCACATCAATTGACTATTGTCGACAAGAAGACATCGTTTGAGAGGGTTTGTAGAACTGAAAAGGATGTAAAGGTGAAGGAAAGAATGTTGCTTGTTCTTAATGTTGTCTACTACGGTAGGATTGCATCTCAAGTAGCCAGAACACTTCACAAAAGCAAGGGCTGGGCGTCCCAGTGGTTAAAAAGATACAGAGAAGAAGGTCTAGATGGGTTGAAAGACAGACCGAAAGGCGGCAGACATCCAAAGGTATCCAGACAGGTAGAATACAGGATAAAAACTATTTTGAAGGAGAGTAACACGGGCTGGTGCACAAAACAGGTTGAGGAGTTAATAATACAGGAAAGTGGAGTAAGGTATCACCATAATCACATTTACCACATTGTTAGAAAATGGGGTTTTAAACAAAAGGTACCGAGGAAGTACATGTAAACACCGCTACAAGGGAAGAAAAAGGGGCGTTTAAAAAAAGACCCGCGAGATACTTGTACATGATATCTAAAGGAAGGTAGAAAACCTCATTTTCCAAAAGAATTGAATGGGAATGTACGACGGAATAACAATTCAGTGGGCTTCGAATCCATAAGGTACATGGGATCTGTTGTTTTATTTATTTATTATTTAATAATTTTGGGAAGAAGTTAAAGAAGAAGACGATGAGGAAGAAGTTAATGAAGGAACAGGTGAAGAGGTTTAAACTAATGAAAAATATTTTGAGTGGATATGCATCCTCCAGAATTCAGATATTATGATACAAATATTGCAAACAATTACAGATACTTTATAAAATTGTGATACCTGTCTAATTATGCAAGAGATCTATAGTGTTAAATGATACGATTCAGGTTCTGGATTTTGTGATGGTTGGTGTTCAGAAAAATATTTGGATAGGACGGATCCGATAAAATGGTTAATTAGGAAAGTTTCTGTTATCCTTTCATAAATCAACACTAGTATTACTGCTTTTTAAGACAGCTTGGATATTTAAAAATAAAATTAGTTTAGAAATCAACAGGTTGAGTTTAGTATCACCATATTCTTTTGACAATCTATTAGAATTAAATCTAGATTATAAGCTAGATTTTAGCCATTACTAAGGTCTTTTTTGAAGTCATGTCAATTAAGGACGTAATAATGAATAGTTTCTGAAAAATCTAGATAAAAATAGGTTATGCTTTTATATTTTTGAAATTAACAAAGATTATAGATGTTTTCCGTCACTTTTCCATCAGGGCGTAAAGTTGTCCCCGCCTTAATCGTCGTAGATATGCAAAATGGTTTTGTAAGCAAAGGTGGATCCTATGATAAATTAGGAATGAACACATCCAATTATAGAGAAATAATACCAAGTATCAAAGAGTTAATTCAATCCTGTAGGATCAAAGAAATTCCTATTTTTTACACCGAAGCGGTTAGAGAAGATAGTGGTATCGATCTTTTGACTAGAGTACACAACTTTTTACCCAAATCAAGACAAGAACGCCTCAAGTTTCCGATTTGTATAAGAGGCACATGGGATGGGGTTACGATTGACGAGTTAAAGCCTCAAGATGAAGATCATGTTGTAATAAAACGAAGAGATTCTGCTTTTCAAGATACAGAACTAAGGGTTTGGCTTCAGAGTGAAGGTGTTAATATGCTGATATTTGCGGGAATCGATACATCAATTTGCGTAGAAACATCGCTAAGAGATGGATTCAACCTGGGATATGATGTAACCTTGATATCTGACGCCACAGCATCAGGAAATAAGGAGCATTACAAGACCACCCTAGAAAGAGTATCGGATTACTATGGATTAGTAATGGACATAGAGCGGTTTAAAAAAGCAATTAGCGATTTGAATAAAGTGAGAAAGAATGAGGTAGACTTGTATAACGCATCGGATATAACATTAAACTCCTTATTCAAGGAATTTAATTTGCTTGATCCGAAAACGTTTGCTCTTGCTAGTGAGTCTTAAGACAACAAATAATAGATACTTTCTTAGGATACTTCAAGTCCTCTTTTAGCCATACCAATGATATATTCGAAGTGACAAATCCTTGGAAAATTTCATTGATGTTTGTTAAATCCAACCATTCATCCTATTAATTCCTAATCGTCTAATTTGATAATAATAGTTTAAATGAGTATTTTATAGCAGTTAAAAATGAGGACAAAATTTGGTTTGAAACCAACGAAGCCCTTTCCATTTGATTCTTTAAGGTTCATATAATTTTGACTTTCCTTATACGGTCAGGATCAAAAGTTAAAATTATTACCTGTTAGACTTGGGAACCTATTTAAAACCCTTTTAAGGAAATAATTCAGTATCCATAGAATCTAATAATTATAATTACCAGGTCATTCTTTACTTTAAAAGACAATTTAGCTATTTAGGAAAATTAACTAAAAGGTAAATTCAGTTCTTCTCAATCAAGTTCATCAACTTGGTACTTCTTAAATCTTGAAGAATCGTCAACGTCACAGATATTTTAGTTATTTTTTGTGATAAATATTTTGTATTGATAACATACCCACGTTTAACTATGGAAAAAATCGATTCTAGTCTTCTTTTTCTTCTTGGACTGTTCCATCTTTGTCATACAGAATCGTATCGATTCTATTCCTTAGCTCAATAAGGAGTTTCTTGTTTATTGTCATGCATTGAACCGTCAGGATTTTGTTTTTCTCTGTAATTCGAGTCTCTATCCTAAACTCATCCTTAAATTCCTCCTTTTTGTGAATCTCATAAAGATCCTCAATAAATAATTCTTCTGGAAATTCCCGTTTGCCTTTAATCATCAGTAAAATATTGGCTTCTTAACTGTTAAAGTTTCATAATAACATCAACTCCACGTAATACTTGGTTAAATTGGATGATTTCAATCCTCTACCTTGAATTCTTTTTGAATATCTATTTTTTATTTACTAGGCGCTGTTAACTTAAGCGTTTATCATCTCCTTGTTATGATAATTGACAAATAGATTCATCCAATTCTTTACGTGTTTTAGTTTACAGTTTTCCAGTTTACATGGAAAGTAGTCATCAAAACATTCGGTCCTGTCCTTGATATACTGCATTGTTCTTTCAATAAGGCTTTTCTCTACAGGAGAATGAATATGATGATCCATTTTGAGAAACTCACAGGCTTGAGGATACCATGTACCGCCATCGGTGGAAACAGGATGATTTCCATAGTATCTAACAACACACGACAGAAAGCGTTCGGCAATGAGCATGTTTCTCTCTTGAGTTATATCTTGTGCGAGAATTTGACCGTTTTCTGGCTCAATAGCTACCCATAGCCAGATGTATTAGGGTCCAACCTGTAATATGGTTTCATCTACAATGTATTCTGATATCTTATTTCTCCTTGTTGATAATAGCCTTCTATGACGAAATTTCTGAATCCATTTCCAAATTGATACGTGACTCCTCTTAACTATATGTAGGTATGACAATGCCTTGACCACGTTTCTTAATGATAAACCAAGAAAATACAAATACAAACCATAGCCAATGTACTCTGAAGGTGTTCTGTTTCTTTTGTTTGACATATCAGAAATAGAGCATCTTCAAGCTATAGATTTATCGTTAAGTTAACAGGATCATAAAAATCAAACTAATCTATAAATAGATGGATACCTAAAACTACTT
>JBGTFK010000166.1:0-23907 GCA_041747305.1 Candidatus Nitrosocosmicus sp. | reverse complement strand
CGGGAATTATTCAATTTGCTACCTCCTTCGCTGACCCTTCTCTAACAAGTGTAAAAACGAATGTCACTCTAACTGACTTGAATAAGACTGAAACGCTATCAAATATATTAACTTCAGACGTCGCATTAACTATTTGATTTAGCAGTTTTTATTATTTTTATTATTTTTTATTACCTTTCGACAACCATACACTAATTATTAATTCATGAT
The DNA here is from genome assembly GCA_041747305.1 of Candidatus Nitrosocosmicus sp. GTDB lineage: Archaea > Thermoproteota > Nitrososphaeria > Nitrososphaerales > Nitrososphaeraceae > Nitrosocosmicus. The sequence goes on along the minus strand of JBGTFK010000166.1, from coordinate 23,697 downwards.
AGTATTTTATATAATTAATTAAAAATATTGATATATTGTTGTAATACTTTCAATCATATGAATCCAAACGTAGTAAATTTAACAAAGAATGTTTAAATTGCATATCCAACAAAGTTAGGGAAGCCTAATGTTATTAGTATTAACACCATGTCTAATGAGTCAATCTGGTCCTATTTTTAGCGCTTGTACGCGAGGTAAAAGAATATGGTAAGACTAATTGCAACCTTTATCCTACTATTTCTGATAGTAACTATCTCAATTTCGTCTGTAAATAATGTTCTAGCTCAAAATTCTACTTCTACTGAAAACCCTACAATATCAAACGAGGATCTATTGCTTTTGAATATTAATCTAAATAGAATAGATACACAACTTGATATCCTATTAAATAAAATAAATAATAATAACAATTCTCTGTTATTCGAACACGCTTATATTCCTCACTCAGTAATTTTTCCATCGACTAAGCCTATTGCGATTGCAGTTGATGAAGAATTAGCTAGTAATTTGGAATCTAACCTAACTGAAGTCGGAATACAATCTCGTACTGATCCCGATTCTCCTATTATTCTGACTGATATAACCGATTCCAAAAACATAATCGACGATTTTTATTCAAAACTGAAAGATACGCTTCCTGCACAAGATTTTTCAATTCTTGAATCTCAAACCATGTCATATCTACTAAGAGACGCTTCTAATTCATATGGGTTGTACTTGAACTCTTCAAAAACAGCCGACGCTGATGCTGCAAAGTTTGCCATGATAGATTATGAGAATACAAGAGGATTGATAAATCAATCAAATACAATTTTTGAAATATTAAAGCCAAATATGACTGATACAAAATCTGATGAGATAGAATATTTTCTCACAAATTTGAATACAATAATAGATTCTAAAAGTGATAATACGCAAGAGTTTTCAAGAATAGTTTCTGCAATAGAGAATGATCTGAATGAATCTAATAATATTCGTATGCAAAGCACAACCAGCACCGTTGATCCCTCTCTCCAGGTCTATTATGATAACATAGATATTCTGCTAAATAATGCAATTTCCTCCATTCAAAATGGTGATTACCTTGCTGCAGACAAAAATGTATCTTCTGCGTATTTAGATAATTATGAATACCTTGAAGCCCCAATCGAAGAAGTAAATTCCACCTTAATGTTGCAAATAGAAACAAATATGAGAGAAAATCTGCGTGCTTTAATCAAAAATCAAACCTCACTTGCTATCATTGAACCTTACATTTCTAACATAAAAGATGATCTACAAGTTTCCAAACAGTTGCTAAGTACCCCCAGTGCTACACAGTCAAACAATAATTTTACAATACCATCTTCTTTTGTTACGAATACTGCCAATATTGATTCTCTAAAACAAGGGTTTGGAGTTTACACGGGAGAGAGGCGCTCTATGGGCGAAGCCTCAGAAGATTTCAAGGGTCAGGTTCGTAACGATATCGATACAATCAGACTTAAACTGGATGAGGTAATAGCTGTCTACAATCAAAATGATACTTCTGAAGCACTGGCAACCGCTAGATCAGCATACCTTGATAGTTATGAAAATATTGAAATACCCTTGAGACCAATTGATCCAGATTTTACTCTCGAAATGGAGATAAAATTTGCTGAATTACGCAACCTCATTTCTTCAAACGCTCCACCTGATCAGATCGTTTCCAAGATCGCAGAACTTAAAAATGGATTAGATGAATCCGAAAGGTTTGTTTCGGGTATCGGGGTAGTTGCACCTGCTATTGCATTCTCTTCATCATTTTCAATTATTTTTAGAGAAGGTTTGGAGTCTGCCTTGATACTAGGTGCCATTTTGACATACTTGGAGGCATCGCGAAATGAAAAGTTCAAAAAGCATGTATACGCTGGAATTGTGCTTGCTATAGCACTGACTGCTGTAACATGGGTCATTGCTCAATTTATAATAGAAATATCTGGTGCACAAAGAGAACTCATAGAGGCTATTGCTGGCATCTCTGCAGTAGCTGTGCTATTCTGGGTCAGCTTCTGGGTTCTAAACAAGATTGAAACTAAGAAATGGATTGAATTTGTTAAGGCTAAAGTCTGGCAAGCAACCACTACAGGTAGTTTTATGGTATTTGTTTTGCTGGCTTTCCTTACTGTGTATAGGGAAGGCTTTGAAACAGTCTTGTTTTATCAGGCTCTATTTTCTTTCGCAAAATATATGGAGCTGTACGTCCTTGCAGGGTTAATATTGGGTATGGCCGTAATAATCGCAGTTGTTTTCATAATTCGAAAACTGGGAAGAAAATTACCATTAAGAGTTTTGTTTGGACTTACCATGGGAATCGGAGCTTTTATGTCGATAACCTTCTTGGGCAATGCTCTACGTGAATTTCAGGAACTTGGATGGATTCCAACCACTCCTATATATAACATAGTACCTCGATTAGATATCAATGTTGCAACGATGACTGGGATCCATCCCACTCTAGAAACTGTTTTGGGACAAGTCATATTACTGGCAATATACCTGGCCGGATCACTGTATATTCTAATTATCCAACCTAGACGTCAACAAAAGATAGCCTTAATGAGAAAGTCCGTGGGCGACAATGATAAAAAGGAACAAAAGGGAGGATAAAGACTTCTAATATTTATTATATTTATTATAAAAATTAATAAAATTGATAAAGTAGTTATATTTGTTAATTCAATATTCTTTTGTTTGATTGATATACCGGACCTCTATTCTGTTTACAGCAGTTCAGGTTACATTGGTATATTTTTGATCAGCTTTATTGGTAGTATTATTCCATTCATTCCAGTCCCTTATTTTCCAGTCTTAGTCACTTCAGCTTTAGATAAAAGTCTGGACCCAAACCTAATTGTTTTAATGAGTACTATTGGTGCAGTTCTGGCCAAAACAATAATCTTTACCGCAAGCTATTACGGTAGGAACATTCTAAGTAAAAAGACAAAAACACGGATGCTTCCTCTTCAAAAACTATTAGGCAAATATGGTGGCATAGGGGCTTTTGTGGCCGCCTTAACTCCTATACCAGACGATCTGGTATATATCCCTCTAGGTATTGCCAAATACAGCCTACCTAAATTTGCGATATTTACATTCGCAGGCAAGTTTATTCTAGGGGCAACAATCGTATGGGGTACAGTATTTTTGGGCCGACCGATAATGGATAGATTCCTTGTCGTAACGGATTATAATAATGAATATTCGACTATTTTGATTTCTATATTAACTGTATTACTATTAGCTTTGGTATTATTTTTTACATTTAAATTTGATTGGGCCAAAATAATTGGTAAATGGTTTCCCTGGGCTTTAGATAATTCCGACGGTAATTCTGACGATGATCACAAAAAAAATAACTAGCATATTATTTAGATAACATTTTAACATAATTTTCTTCACCTAAATTATTTTCTAATGTTTAATAACAAAAAAATACCATATATCATGTCTAAAAATGGATAGCGACTCAAATATTGATTTCAATGTTCTGTTTAAAAAAAGTTATAAAGAACTTGGGATTAATTGGCTTGATAATTTAGAAAATGATGATGACTATTTGACTACTATAATGAAGGATTTTCAAACCTTATTTCCGGAGATTAAGGTTGTAAATCCATATATGATTTTGTTGAAAACGATAACTTTTGTCATACAAAAAAATACCTTTGTATTACAAAAGAGCGATGTATATGATTTTTTTATTATGTCATACAAGTTTTTGATAGATCATTTGATAAAAAAACAGGTTAATTCTATTCCATTTACTTTGTCTACTTTCGACAATGTTGTTTTCGAAATTTGTAATGACTTCCTTCATACCTATGATACTTTTGACAAAAATATGAAAATTCAGTTTCCTAACTTACTAGTAGACGTCCTTTCTATAATATTTTTCAAGTCAGATTTAGATGGCAAAAAGGTATCTCTTTTTCAGTTAAAGACTTACTATGAATCCAAAAAATCATCCTTGCTAGAGCATGTTTATTCTTATCCCTCAAAAGAACTACAATTTTTGCCAGGAAAATCTATTAAAAATTCCACAGCACCAATTGATGATCTAGATACTGTTAGGATGCCTTCTGTTATGAAAACAACCTACACTGATCTTAAACGAGACAATTCTCCGTCCTATGCTTCTGAATTAGTAAACACTGGTTCCATGACGGATGAAATGGTATTAAGATTAGCACAAATTGTTAAGAGGGATCCCGATCAAGTCAAAAAATCTTTATCAGTATTACCTGAGAAAGAACTACAAAAGTTACTTGACATTTGTAATAATTATAATAAGGTTCTTAGATATGGTAAGCTTATTGAATTAAAAGATTTTAAAACAGAAATCGAATCCGAACTTGGTCGTTCCTTGTCTGATAAACAAATCAGGCATTCACAAATTTCAATCAAAAAGGTCCAGTTTTATATGGAAAACATTTTGGATGGTAAATTCGAAACGCATTTGACTCATGGGATTAATCATGTTAAACATAATTTTGAATATGGCTATCGACTGGTTGGCTTAATCAGTAATACAAAATCAAAGAATAAAAAAAGCATTTGTTAAGGTCTATACAAATGAATCGTCCCATTTACTATTTCGGTTGTCAGGATTTTGATATGGCCATAGAAAAACAAATTTGTATCGTACCATTGCACAAACAAGATCAACACGAGTGTTCTTCTAGATATGAACTGCATTATTGATCTGGGTTCGATCAATCAGGATTTGTATTTAACTATTAATGTTAGGAGAGCTCTATGTATCGACTTTAAATATTTACTAGTTACATAGAACTAAGGATTACTCTTATTTTCTCATCCATGTTACATCCTTGATCTTTATGAAGATTATTCAGCATTTTATCATGATCATTAACGAATTTATAGAATTAATTCGACTGATTTCAAAATCTTTCTTTGCTGTTAATACTTTGATGATTCATTCAAGCCATTATGGCTAGTGCTCTTACGGGTGAGCCAGAACAGTTCTTTAATTTTAGTGGTAATGCCACAAAAGTAAATTTTTTATTCAGTAGTTTATCTAGGTTTATCAGATTTTCTATTATTGGAATGTCATTAGCGCTAAAAATTCTGTGCGAATTAAAGTCATGATCGGTAGCGGGATCAATACTGGGACCATCAATTCCTACCAGATTTATCTCAGCTTCTGCCAGATATTTTGTCGCTGCTTCAGATAGTCCCGGATTTTTATTGAAATACTTATCCAAAGCTCTATTCAATACCCAATTTGTGTTTATTAAGATGGTATCATTCTTCATAATGTCGTAATTTCTTAGATCATCTACTTCGATCTTTTCGTCATCTTCTTTTTCAATTTTCAATACCTTAATATTTTCGTTAATTGTCAGCCTGCTAAGAGGAATTTTTTCTACCGTAATACCATGTTTTTGAAAGTGATACGGAGCATCCACATGTGTGCCTACATGGGTACTAGAAAACAATACTTCTGAAACATATTTGTGATTATCAAAATTTGACCATTGCAAAATGTTTACTTTTGGTGAATCTGGAAAAACTTGAATGTGTTCATCAATTTCCAGTGTTAGATCGATTATATGCAATTGTTCTCAGAGGATATTTTCAATGGTCCTATTTAGCATTATTCACAATTTCTAAATTAAATCTAGATTTTTTTTAATATTTGGATGAAGTACCCACTTCAGTACATTAAATCTCTTATATTGGTGAATATCTTTAAAAACAATACTACGTAACCTTTTAATTAATTCATGTTTTATTTTTTCTGTTGATAAAACTTGTGTATAACATTAAACTGTTGTTTTATTCTTTCGCTATTATTTTAATACTATTATCTTCAAACTATTCTTCTGTTTATTTTTCTTATGGAGCTTATTCTAAAGCTCAACCCTCCCCAGATGGACCTACAATCAATGATGATAATCTAATAGTTGAAAAAGTTACTTCCGATTTGACATTTCCAACTAGCATGACTTTTGTGGGAAATAATGATATATTGATTACTGAAAAAAATACTGGTAGGGTTATGAGAGTATTGGATGGCCAGGTACAAGATAATCCCTTACTTGACCTATCGGTGGCTTCAAAAATCGAACGTGGACTATTAGGTATTGCTGTTTCTAAACACTTGGATGGAAAAACTTTTGTTTTCTTGTCCTACACTGAATCCGGAAATAATGAGGATGGCAGTGATGTTTCCAATAATATAGACCCACTAGGAAATAGACTTTATCGTTATCAGTATGTGGATGGTAAATTAATAGATCCAGTCCTCCTTTTGGATTTGACTGCAATTCCAAATAATATTAATCGAACTGATCATAATGGAGGTAAAGTAACAATTGGGCCGGACAATAACGTCTATATGATAATGGGGGAAGTTGGAGGCCATAGGACTCAGGCACAAAATATAGGGAATGGTCCAGCACCTAATGGTTTAGGCGGCGTTCTCAGAATTTCTCAAGATGGTGGATTGGTTGATGATGAACCAATCTTTGGTACTGACTTGCCTTTAGGTGTGTACTATGCAATGGGTATTAGGAATAGCTTCGGTATTGATTTTGATCCTATGACGGGTAATTTATGGGATACAGAGAATGGTCCTACAACAGGAGATGAAATTAACCTGGTTTTTCCTGGCTTTAATAGTGGCTGGTCCTTAATTCAGGGATTCTCTAACGATGATTTGTTGGGTAATGGGGCAACCCCTAGTGATCTCGTGAGTTTTGGAAACGGAAAATATGCAGAACCCAAATTTGCTTGGCATATTCCTATAGGTCCGACTGCACTAAAATTTTTGAATTCAGATAAATTGGGTAAAGAATATGAAAATAATATGTTTGTAGGTGACATTAATAATGGTAATTTATATAGATTTACTTTAAATGAAGCACGTGATGATATTGTCATAAATAACACGTATGTAGGGGGTGCAGCCGCATTAGCTGATAAAAAAGTAGATAATACCGTTGAAAGTATCCCTGTTACTTTTGGACAAGGTTTCGGCGGAATTACCGATATTCAGGTAGGACCTGACGGGTATATGTATGTCTTAAGCTTTACAGGGGATTTGTACAAAATATTACCCACCTCACAAAGTACTATTCCAAAAACTCAATCTCCATTATCACAATCTAGTGTTGTACCTGAAGGTTCTGTCCTGGTAACAATTAACGGTATTAGCGGGGACAACTCCTACACACCAAATCCAATTACTATAAACTCAGGTGAAACAATTACATGGTATAATGCAGACACCGTATCGCATACCGTTACATCCGGATCAGACGGCGATCCTGATGAGGGTCAATTGTTTGATTCAGATGCTATACTTTCAAACCAAGCGTTCACCTTAAAATTTGATAATAAAGGTACTTTTGATTATTACTGCGTTTACCACCCAACGATGGTTGGTGAGATTGTAGTAAAATAGCGATATCGCCACAATGCACTTTTGTTTGTAATAACTTTCTGTTTAGATATTAGATTTTCTGTATTGCTAGAACTAGAAAGCAACTTCATCTTTTACATAATAGCAAAAACTAAGCTGGTATAGATATGACCCGTAGTTAAAATGTATTTAGGCATACTACTGCTCCTTCATAGTATCTAAATATCTTAATAATTCTTAACTATTTATTGAAATAGGCGTATAAAGTGTTCACAATTTGAAAAAATTATAATAAAATTTTGTAGGTTAAACTTGAATAATATAACACCGTTTAAATATTAGGTCCCCCTAACAATTAGGGTAGCCTAAATGATGTTATCTGATCAACAATATTTATTGAATCAAGAAGACAAAAAAGCTTCAATTATATTGAAGGAATTGTTCGATGGATTTTCTTATAAGATTGTAATGTCTACCATCGAAGATTGCAAAACCGTATTTGAAATTTGCAAGGAAAATGATCTACCAATTAGCTCGACATATAAAAAAATAAAAAAACTCAAGGATCTTGGACTTTTATTCATAGATAGGATTGTAATAAATGACAAAGGAAAAAAGGTTGTCTTTTACAAAAGTAAAATCCAGTCAGTAGAATTAATATTGAACAAAAAACAGGTTCTTTTACAATTTAAGAAAAACGAACGAAACTTACCTTGTTCTATCTCGCAATAAGTTTGTTGACGCTCTATCAAAAATGAATGAATTTTCCTTTATCTTTTTTACTTCAATTAATTTTGAATCAATAAAGTTAAAAAATATTACCGTGTAATCATATACATTGACCGTTTATTCAAAAAATTCAGGACTCCCAGAGCAATTGTATGTAGGCACCGCAGAAGCCGAGCATGTTGAAATGTATTTGAAGGCAATGTGGTCTATTTCAGAGAGTGGCCAAGAGTTAAAGGTTAGCTCCATAGCCAAAATTTTAAATGTTACACAACCATCAGTGGTTCAAATGCTTCATAAGTTAAATGATTCTCTTTTAATTGATTATAAAAAGGGTTCCATAGTGACACTTACAAAAGAGGGTGAGAACATTGGGAAAAAAATGATACGAAACACTCGTCTGTTGGAAGTACTTATGAAAGATGCCTTAAAAATCGATGTAGATGAAGAGATGGTTTGTGGCATTGAACATCATATGAAAGAAATTTTTACCGATGCACTATGCACCCTATTAAAACATCCCAAGATCTGTCCCCATGGATATAATATTCCTGAGGGTAATTGTTGTATTGGAAAATAATTACATTTCAAACATTTTTACCTCTTATTAAATACTGTTAGATATGCTATATAGGCCGATTGCGGTTTTTGATTCAGGATTGGGTTCGCTATCTGTTGTGAGAGAATTGAGAAAGATTATTCCCTCTGAGAATATTTTGTATTTTGCAGATAAAAAGAATTTTCCATATGGAAATAAGACAAAGAGTGAATTAAAGTCAATAATACTAAAATCCATTAAATTTTTGGAGAAATATCAGCCAAAACTAATAGTGATGGCATCAAATACACCATCTGTTCAAATTTATGATGAAATTAAGAACAATTTTTCGACAGCTATCATCTCAACAAAACTACCGCTTGATAAGACAATAAGCTTGAGTAGGAAAAAACACATTGCAATAATGGCATCGAAAGGTACACTTGATAGCAAAGAGTTCAATTACTTGATAAAAAAAGAAATACCTCAACAGATTTTTGTGGATAAGGTAGATTCTTCAGAGATTATTAATCTAGTTGAAAGCGGATCATTTTTATTTGATCAGAAATTCACCTATGACAAAATCCGAGAAATAGTTGACTCAAATATTGATGACACAATTGATGTTATTGCATTGGGTAGCACCCATTTGCCATTTGTTAAAAATTATATTGAAGCTATTTTGCCATCAATTAAGTTTATCAATTCTTCAGCTGAAGTTGCAAAAGATGTGAAGAATTATCTAAAATATACTGGAGACTTGGATAAGAATAAAAATACCAAAGGCAAGCTCGAAATTCTTGTTTCTTCAGATAAAAAAAACTTTCAGTCAATTCTTAGATATATGGGAATTAAAGAAATAATATTTGATGTCTCGCTACAAATGTAACTCTTCGATATGGTAGCATTTAAATTACTTAGAATGCATGAAACAAACGTTTTTCTGGTTTCTATGAAGTCGAGTGAGCAAAAAATATGAAAAAAATTCGGATCGGAATAGATGTAGGGGGTACTTTTACCAAAGCCGTAGCTATTGACATAATTGAAAAAAAAATACTAGGAAAAAAATCTGTTTCAACAACACACTCTTTGGAAGGAGGTGTTTCTGTCGGTATTGTTAACGCCTTATCTGCATTAATTGAGATGTGCAACATAGACCATAAAGAAATAGAGTTAATTTCTCATAGTACTACCCAAGCTGTCAATGCCTTTCTTGAAGGAGACGTATCAAAAGTTGGCATTATTGGAATGGGGGTAGGAATGGAAAAAACGAATGTCGTGAGACGAACTCATATCAAAGATATATCCCTAAATTCTAATAAATTTCTAAGAACCTGTTATGCCTTTATGGATACGTCTAAATATTTAGAGGAGCCTGGGATCAAAAAATCCATGGAGCATTTGGTTTCCGAAGGAGCTCAATCAATAGTTGTTAGTGAGGCTTTCGGAGTTGATGATCCAAGTAACGAATTGTTTGTAATGAAACATTCTAAACTTCCTTGTACTGCCGGCCATGAATTAACTGGAATTTATGGATTAGAGATCAGAACTTTGACAGCAACAATTAATGCTAGCATTCTTCCAAAAGCCACAAGTACCGCAAATTATGTTAAATCTGCAGTCAATAAGCTAGGCATAGACGCACCGGTAATGATAATGAAAGGCGACGGTGGTGTAACCACATTGGATTCTTTTTTGCACAAGCCCATAATAACAGTGCTTTCAGGTCCAGCTGCAAGTGTTGTAGGTGCTTTGCTCTTTTTGCAGATTCTAGAAGGCATATTTGTTGAAGTTGGTGGTACTTCAACTAACATTTGTATAATTAAGGATGGAAAGCCTGAAATGCGTTATGTGAACATAATGGAACATCCAACTTGCATAAGATCACTTGATGTAAGAATTTGTGGGGTAGCTGGCGGGTCTTTATTGAGACTTTCATCAAAGAGAAAGATTATTGATGTTGGTCCTAGATCCTCACACATTGCTGGATTAGAGTATTCTTGTTTTGCCGATCCTGACGAATTGATAAAGGGTGAAATTGTACCTATTAGTCCATTGAATAATGATCCAAATGACTATATTAGTATCAAAGTTCCTGGAGGAAAAGCATACGGGATCACCAATACATGTGCCGCAAATGCATTAGGTCTCATCCCAAATAATGATAATGCATATGGAAATATGGATTCAGCTAGGATTGCATTTACGAAGTTGGCTACCTATATGGGAATGTCACCTGAGCAAATTGCTAGACAAGTTTTAGATATTTCTGTTTCAAAGATATCGGATTATATAATTCCAATGGTAAAAGAGTACAAATTATCAAAGAGCAGAATAGTGGTTATTGGGGGAGGAGGAGGTGCTTCCGTTTTGGTACCACTTGTTGCTAATAAACTCAGTTTTGAATACAAAAAAGCCGATTATGCTGATGTCATTTCATCTATAGGTGTGGCCACAGGAATGATTTATGAAGAGAAAGAGAAAACCATTAATAATCCTACTCCTGAAGATGTTACTCAATTAATAACGGAAATTAAAGATGTAGCTATTAGAAAAAATGCGGCTCCAGATTCACTATCCGTTCAATCGGAATATATAAGCGATCGTTCAATTTTGAGAGTCACTGTTATTGGTAATGTTGCTTTAGACTTGAATAATATCAGTTCTAGAGAGTTAAAACAAGAGGGACTAGTAGAGATTGCAAAAACCTTGTTCCATCATGATGGAGATATTACTTTGGAATATAAACTAGGAAATTATTATATATTTACTAATACCTATCAGAAAAAAAAATTATTCTTTAAAACAAGAATGCAATCTGTATTGATATTAGATAAATTTGGGAGAGTGCGCCTCTCATTGGATAATGGCAAATTGATACATGGATTTTCAACCAAAATGTCTGCAGATCTCCCATCAATTATCTCCAAATTTTCCTCAAATTCTGATCTATCTCCAAATGTTCAATTGGTTGATGGGTTTCAACTGTTGGATTTTTCTAGCCTAAACGCGAACCAACAAGTAATTCAAGCTATTAGAGAACAGTTGGATAAAATTGATTCTGAGGTCTTACTAATTATTAAACAATAGCCCTTACCTTACATTTATTGCACAATATGATTTCGTATTAATACATAATTACATCAAATTGATCTCTATATATTTGAAACATAGATTGGTAAATAATTTTCAATCACATTCCTAAGTAAGGATGTTTTCTCGATCCTGCCTGTTCTTTATTATGTTTTTTCCTAGTATATTTTTATAAATATTGATATCAAATCGGATATACAAATCAGTTATATCAATCAAATTGATATATCGTAGAAATTCGATCATACTTGATACATGATACATGATACTTGAGATTATTCATAGTTCAACATTTTTAAGATTCTCATATCATTTCAATCATGTCATGAAAGATGTAGTCGTATTGCCGGGACCTTCTTCAATGGAATTGGGGAATTCTATTGCTTCGTGTTTAAATGTTGATCCTGTCGAAGTCGAATTACGCACTTTTTCTGATGGAGAAAGTAAAATAACAATTAATGCGAATTTACTAGATAAAAAATGTATTGTTGTCCAATCCACTTATCCCCCTGTAGATTCGCATTTTTTACAAACCTTGATGATGCTGTCATATTGTAATGACTCTGGCGCTTCTGAAGTTATTCCGGTTATTCCTTACATGGGTTATGCCAGACAGGATAGAGTATTTCTGGAAGGAGAATTTGTGACCATGTCTATGATAGCAAAACTGTTTGAATATTTTGGAACTCGTAATCTGATAACTGTTGATATACACAGTACTAAGGCATTATCTTATTTCAATTATGATATTTTTAATATTTCTCCTATGCCATTACTGGCAAAATATGCGATTAACAATTTTAATTTGACAGAACCTATTATTGTGTCGCCAGACCTTGGAGGAGTTCCTAGAGCAAAAGAATTTGCTCGGATTATGAATGCTTCTTTCCTTGGGTTAAGAAAAAATAGAGATAGATTCACTGGAAATATTACCATGGATGAAAAATTAGATATTACAATTACGAATCGAGATATTGTGATTCTTGATGATATGATATCTAGTGGAGGAACTATACTAAGGGCCCTAGACATATTAAAAAATAATAGTTGCGGTAAAGTCTTTGTTATGTGCGTTCACGCTCTGTCGGATGAAAAATCTATAAATTTGCTAAAGAGTTCTGGAATAACTGAGATTGTTTCTACCAACAGTATCCCAAGATCCTGTTCAAAGCTTGATTTGAGTAGTGAGATTGCAAAAACCTTGTCATCCATTTTATCGAGTGATTGAGCATTATATGGTAAATCTCGAAGTTATTTTTCTTGGAACATCTGCAGCGATGCCTGCAGAAGATCGGTCACTCTCTTCTCTTGTCGTAAATAGAAATGGGACTTTGTTGATTTTTGATGCCGGGGAGGGGATGCAATATAATTTTATTCGTACTAGATTGGGGTTTAATAAGAAAACTATGATATTCATTACTCATATGCACTCAGATCATATCTTGGGCATATTGGGTTTTCTACAAACACTATCATTACAAGGTAGAAGGACCGCGGTTGATATTTTCGGCCCAGAACTACTTTATGATTTCTTAGTTGAGAACATGAAATTGCTCCAGATTAAATTAACTTTTCAACTAGACATTCATGTAATTCCTAATTCTCAAGGAACTGTTGTAGAGGAGAAGGACTATAAGGTATTATACTGTAAATCCGAACATGGCCCTAATGTTTGTTCTTATGCATATTGTTTACTTGAAAAAGATAGACCCGGAAAATTCAACGCAGGACGAGCAAAAGAACTGGGTATTCCTGAAGGAGAATTATATAGCTCACTTCAAAAAGGTGTTGATGTTATTTATGATGATAAATTATTTTATTCTCGTGATATCGTTGGTCCTACAAGACCTGGTAGGAAAATTGGTATTTCTGGAGATACGCGCCCATCTGACAGTTTGTGCGATTTTTTTAGAAATTGTGATTTACTGATCTTCGAATCAACGTTCTCATCCAATGAACTTACAAAGGCGATGGAATCTTATCATTCTACTGCCATCGAGACCGCCACCCTAGCTAAAATGGCCTCCGTAAATAGATTATGTCTGACTCACTTTAGCAGTAGATATAAAGATCTAGATATCTTATTAGATGAAGCCAAATCAGTATTCTTTCATACCGAATTAGCATTTGATCTGAAAATAATACCGGTTCATTACTTAAGATAGCATCAAGATGTCGTTGATTAACTAATCTTTTCTATAAAGTTCTTTAATATTTCCTTCTTCTCATCAGATAACACCATACAGGCCTGTACCAATTCCTTTTCAATTGTTATTTGATTAGATATCACCTTCTTAAGGTTTTCAATGTCAAGCCTATCTAGTCTTTCTATTTCTCCACGATTATATGCCACAATGTACTCACTTATTATTTTCAAAATAAAGGTCGGGGCATACCGTGATAGTAATAAGATGCCGTCATTTATTATATTATTATTTTCATTAATGCCTGTATTATTTGCTTTTGAATTTAAAAGGTAAAGCTCAAGCAGCTTCATTCGCAACCTAATGTCGCCTGTTTCTTCAATAGTTGATGCAATTATAAGGCCTGTATTTGTAAGCTCGTAGTACGGTATTCCCTCAATTTGAAGGGCTTTTGGACCCCTTTTTATTGGCAATCTGCCACCCTCTTTTACTACGTTTGCGGGTATCAATACCTCGTCAAGGTCTTTAAAAATAGCAGAGTAAATATTTTGCCAGGCAATGCCATATTTCTTGGCTAAAATGTGAGCTATTGAAGTCCTAGTTTTTCCACTCGGGTCTTTTTCTACCGCTATATGTGCTATTATTCCTCTTTGTCTCTTGGATTCTCTAGTTGATTTTGCTTGATGAGTTTTAAAAGTATCAAAAATTGCTATATGGCTGCCTCTCTTCAAAACTCGAATACTTTTTATCTGTTAGGATATTTATATATATTTTATTTTTGTTGTGTTTATGTTATATTAAATATATAATAAAAAAATATTACTTAAAAAAAAATATTATTTTTTAATTTGACGCATTACGTCTACTTGACCGCTATGAAGCCAGTCTTTTAATTCTTCATGTGATGGTTTTGTATCATGCTTACCCTGAAGATGAAGATGGAGTAATACATAATTTACCTGATTCAATAAAACCTTGTTGGCTTCATCGCCCTTGCGAGCTTTTGTTTTCAAATCTCCAGGTACAGTTGCCCACCATTCATCAAATGTTCTGCTCTTTTGAGTATTAGATTGTGAACCAAATCCCTTTGGTAATGTCATGTGCATCTAAGTTAATCAGGGATGGTATTAAATGTTTTTTAAATACATTTTTAATTTCTGAATATATTTAAACATTCTTTTCTAAAAGCGTGTTTTTTAATCAATGATGTAAATTCATACAAAATTTACAAATTAAGGTGATTTTCTATTATTTTATCATTAATGTTTTGAAAAAGGAATCACTGATAGCAAAATCCTAGTAATTATACTACTGAACCCTAATTTATTCTCTCATGATCTTTATAATAAATTCTTCAAAGCGAGTTAATTTTTCGATCAAATAAACTGTTTGATTTGATAGTAAAAGAAAGAAAATGTACCGATGGCGACTTTTAATACAAATAGTGATGATTAGTAATCATTTTATAAATACGCGGTATTAAGTTTAGTATGTCTAATTTTGATACCGAAAAAAATGTTCATGTGATAGTTCATGGTCAAAAGCAATTATTTGAAACTGTTAAATCAAGACTTGGTGATACTGGTTTGAAAACGGAAAAATTAGTTTTGGCTGATATGAATAAACCAGGTAATGAGGGCGATTATGTTGCAATGTTATGGCCTCCAATGGCTCCTACAGAAATCATATTGAGTCAAATTATAGATTTCAGTGGAACAAACGGACGCGGTATGGGAGCTTGGGCGACTGTAAATCAAAAAGAATTACAACGTATCCCTCTCAATTAAGAGATAGAATTACTCTCTTTACTTTTTCTATATCCATGGGTAAATTGTGAATCATAAACTTTGGAAAATTCATATTTTTTTGGTGCTATTACGTCTCCAACCACTATTAGTGCAGTTTTAACAATCCTTTCTTCTTTGACTTTTTTTGTAATGGTACCAAGAGTACCCTTTAGTATTTTTTGATCTTTCCATGTTGCTTTATATATTATTGCAACTGGTGTATCGTTAGTATAAACTCCGCCCTTCAATAACTCTTCAATAACCCTTTCAAGTAAATGCACGCTTAAATAAAATGCCATGGTCGATCCATGTTTTGACAATTCTGAAATTCGCTCTCTATCTGGAACAGGTGTTCTGAATTCAGCGCGAGTTATGATTATTGTTTGAGTAATGCCAGGCAAAGTTAATTCTAGATTCATCGATGCTGCTGCCCCAAGAAGTGAAGTAATTCCAGGAATCACATTACATTCGATTTCATCTTTCTCTAATCTGTCTATTTGTTCTCTTATAGTACTAAAAATAGCTGGGTCCCCATCATGAAACCTAATCGCCAACTTGCCATTTCTTGTAGAATCCTTTAGAATTTCATATATTTCTAACCTGTCTAATTTCGCTGCATCGTATAATTGAGCTTCTCTTTTAGCATACCTAAGTAATTCGGGATTTAATAACGATCCCGAATATATTATTACATCGGCATTTTCTAAAAGGTTCTTTGCTTTTATTGTAATTAATTCAGGGTCTCCGGGTCCTGAACCTACAAAATAAACTGCATTCTTTTGGATCATTTTTTCTTTTTGGCTATCATTATTGAAAAGTACTTATCATTGTTTTCATTTTTGTTTTTTGCCACGTCAACAAGCTTCCTTTTTTGTAATGTTTCATTATCAGTTGAGACATCTTCAGCAATAAAAATATCTGAATCCTCTGGAAAACTTGATTCCATTAGTATGTCTATTACATTATTAAAATATCGACCGTCCTTTAAGAAAACGAGTGTATCACAACATTCTGCTGCTATTTTTAACCTGTCCAGATTATAACACGCTGGGATTATTCCTATTATCTCCTCTCCTTCTCCTATTGGAGTTTTAATTTCTGCAGAAAACGAGAAAATGGATGTTATTCCTGGTACTATCTCTATATCAATGTCCTTGTGGGTCTTGCACATTTCTTTATGAATATATATCCAAGTACTGTAAAGAGAAGGATCACCTACAGTTAAATAAACAGCTTTTTTTCCATTTCTGACAGCATCTGCTATTTCTTTGGCATTACTCTTCCAATATTCTCTTAATTTCTCATAATCTTTTACCATGGGAAAAATTAACTGACGAATTTCAGTTTCTTTGGAGATGAATTTTTCGACTATTGACAATACAACACTGGGTTTATTCTCTCTCGCAGTTGGGGTATAAATCACATCAGCATTTTTTATAATATTGATTGCTTTCAAAGTTAGTAAATCGGGATCACCAGGACCACAGCCAACACAATGTAGTGTAAAATTACCCATAATGGGTTTTTGGAAAATATTAATTAAAGTTTTTGTATTTTACTTTGTAGCGGAGAAAATTATTACCGGATTTCTTGAAATCATCATAGTTCCTGAGCTGGTTTTTTTTGCCTTTGCAATAGTCACTTGGGTTATATCTATCTCTTGCAATTCTGAATCTTGCATGGCTCTAAGTGCATTGTATATAGTTTCAATCAAGATAGATGTGACCACTAATCTCCCCCCTTGATTTAACTTGGAAATCGCTAATTTTATTATCTGTTCGGTTTCCCCCGTAGTTCCTCCTATTACAATTGCGTCAACATTAGGCAACTTGGGTAATACATCTTGAGCTAATCCCTGTATAATCACAACATCATTTAAGATCCCAAATTTTGATAAATTTTTCTCAGTTAGGTCAATTGCAGCCTTGTCCATATCAATGGCATAAACTTTACCTTTTGTTTGAAAAATCAATTCCGCAGTTATACTACCACTACCACATCCAACATCTAATGCCGTAAACCCTTCTTTTAGTCGCAATTTACTAATTATTATCGATCTAATGTCTTCTTTTGTAATTGGTACGTTGTCTATCCTGTCAAAAAATTCGTCAGGAATTCCTGGAGTCTTGTAATTCCAAATCATTTCCATCGTTTCATATGATATGTTGGTTTAGCACCGTATATGTTAATACCATAAATGTACATAACATGAAAATAAAACCAAAAATTGCTATTGTAATTATTTTTTTCTTTTTTTCTTTAGGAATGTCTCCTGCCATCCTACTTGCAATTATCTGGGATGTGGAGTAAAAAATAATGCCTATTAATATTGTTAATCCTATAGTATTGGATTGATCAGAATTAGGTTTTACGATGGCGCCCAAAATGGATCCTGCGACTGCCGCCATAACGACTCTTAAATAATATATTTTATCTTCTATTTGCAAGGATATGCGCTATTAGTTTTTAATCAGCCACATTTAATTCCTACTTTCTTGGATCAGAAAAAGACAAAATCTGCAAGCACAATGACCTTATATGGACAATTCATCGATTTGAACTCTTCATCCACAATACAATCAATTTTAATAGTCTATTCTTGAATTCAATTTCATTTAGTTCTTTGATCTCAAATTCTCAATAGTGGAATATTGTATCTTATTATATTCAATAAGATCATGATAAATTTAGATGGCTATTTCAGAGATTGAACTTAGATATATTGTAAATAACATCAAAGAAGTTATTGATAGTGTTTATTATGTAAGCAATATTTCTCTTATAACAAAAAACGCTCTGATCATAAAATTTCACCATTCACAAAAAAATGATGTTTCACTCCTTGTTTCTTCCTTTGGAATCTGTATTACCAAGTATAAATATTCTATTATTGAAGATAATGACTCTTTAAAAAAAATTAAGACTGATCTTGAACGCTCAAAACTGATCGATATCTCTGTTGTATCTGGAGAACGGATAGTTCAATTTGTTTTTCAATCTATTCAAGAAATGAAATATTACTTAATTGTCGAATTGTTTGGTCATGGCAACATAATAATTTGCAATGACTCTTATAAGATTTTGAATATTCTAAATCCCATTAACGTTCGGCATAGGGTGTTAAAACCCGGGTTGAAATATTTTCCCCCTCCTTCCAGAGGAGCTGATCCGCTATCTTTAGATCATGACGATTTTTTATCTCTAATCAAGAATAGCGATCAGGGGAATATTGATATAAAAAGATGGTTAGGACGAACGTTATCAATTTCAAAGAAATTTATCGAATTGGCAGTTCAAAATAGTAAACTTCCCAATAAGAAAGTTAGAGATATGACTTCCGTTGAAATAAAGAACTTGTTCGAAGAACTGACATCTTTAATAAGAAATATTTCAACAGGTATTGGACATGAACCATGCATTATTTTAGATGATGAGAATAATCCTGCAGACGTAAGTCCAATGACTCCATCCGATGTTCCGATGGATCGTACTAGAAAATATGGTTTGTACGCTGATGCAATTGATGAATTCCTAAACTATTCAGTTTTACATGCTAGTTCGTCGAGAAACTCCGAATTAGCAAAGCAGATCGAGTCATTAGAACATGATTTGAATGAACAGAAAAAAGCTAAAGACCTTGTTATTTCCAAATCAAACAAGCTCAGGGAATTTGCCAATTTGCTTATGCAAGAGACTGACGGTGTGTTGAATCCAGAAAAACACTCAATTGCAAAATTACTTCATGCTTCTGACGCTAAAATTTTGAGCATAAAAGGCAAGGATTATTTAGAAATTGTAGATGAAAAAATAGCTATAGATATAGGGAATTCAAACATCCCAAAAATTTCTTCCTTGCTATTTAATGTTGCAAAGGACATGGAAAGAGGATTGATTACCATAGAGAATTCCCATTCAAAATTGCTTGAACAAATGGACAAAATTCAAAAACAGAAAAACAAAAAACCATTATCAGAAATTAAGATTTTGACTAATAAGGAATGGTATGAAAAATATCGATGGTTTCTTACAACTGACGATGTGTTGGCTATAGGCGGCAGGGATTCATCGTCAAATTCAGTACTTATAAGAAGGCATCTTACAGAAAACGACTATGTTTTTCATGCAGAGGTCAATGGTTCTCCCTTCTTTATATTAAAGAACGCTAATAACAAAACCAGCGCGGATCTGTCACAAAGTATCATTGAAACGGCTCATGCAACTGTATCTTTTAGTAGGTCTTGGAAGGATAATCTTTCTTCTGCTGATGCATATTGGGTCTATCCTTATCAGGTAAAAAAAGGCGCACCTACGGGTCAGTATCTTCCAAAAGGGGCATTTATAATTGAAGGCAAGAGAAATTTTGTAAAAAATTTGGAAATAAAGCTTGCGATTGGTCTGTCTTTCATTGAAGACAGACCATTATTTATTGTTGGACCTTTCTCTGCAATCTTGAAAAGATCTATATGCTTAAGAAATATGATGCCATCTGGCTTTGATGTCGTAAAGGCTTCAAAAAAGATAAAATCTGATTTTGTAGATTACTCGATAAAAAATGAATTTCCTGAACGCTTGACAAACCATCTAAAGCATTTATCAATAGATGAGATAGTAAGAATCTTGCCTGTAGGTCAATTCAAACTATTGCCTATTGAAAAAGGCGAGTTAAAATATGATTTCAATAATTTTTTACCAAAGTAATTAAATTCAAACTTGATGGGTACGAACGGAAATAAGAATAGAAAAGTAATTAAATTCAAACTCTGAAGATTTGATGTGTCTAAAGATATTAGAGATGAAACTACTGGTATGACCACTCGAGTATTAGTCAGTGATGTCATGAATAGCCCTATAGTTCATGCAGGACCAAACGATGACCTTGTGACGATTTCAAAACTTATGACAGCTGCTCGAATTGGAAGCATTGTTATTTTAGATAAAGATAAACCGCTTGGAATAATTACTGACTGGGATATTGTTTCCAGAGCGATAGCTGCCGGTTCAATCCCTTCTGATATTAAAGCTTCGGATATAATGAAACAGTTGATTACCATTACTGGAGAGGAAAGTATTACATCCGCTGCCAGACTTTTACGGCAACATGGAATTAAGCGTTTAGGAGTGACCCATAAGGATAATTTAGTCGGAATTATTTCGGTGTCTGATGTTCTTTCCGTCACACCGGAATTATTTGATGTGGTTTCTGAAAAATCGCTGCTTATAAGAGGCGAGATTGGACGTTCTCCACGAAATATTTCTGGATACTGCGATGAATGTGGTGAATGGTCTGATTTTCTACTTTATGCAGATGGTTCTTACACCTGTGAAGTTTGCAGAGGGGAGTGACACACAAAGGTTAACAAGCATATTTTGATCATATAGCATTGTTGCATTTAGTGGTGGATAACACTTTTCATTTACACTTGAATGAATTTGCGATAGTATCATAGGACGTTCAATCTTCGGTCAGATAATTTTGAAAATAACAAAAACCAAAAAGGCTTCATCTCTCTCTCTCTCTCTCCAATTCTCAGTCTTCTTGATTTTTATACTTATTTAATTAATTCATTAGTGGTTATGGATCGTGCACAATATTGACATTTCAATAGTATATTTTTTTTGTCTATTATTTCAATTTTAGAACTTAATCCATCTTCAGTGTTTGTAATGCATCTTAAATTAGGGCATTTAAAAAAACCTATTATCTTATCAGGAAGCTGAATTCTTCTCTTTTCTGTCAATTTATAATCTTTAATAATATTGATGGTTGCATTAGGAGCAATTAATGCAAGCTTGTCGGTTTCTTTCTTTTCTAAAAACTTGTTTTCTACTTTTATAATGTCTTTTTTCTTCTGTTTAACACTTGGTACGTTTAATGCTACTGTTATTACATTCCCCTCTTGACCTGTAATATTTAATATGTTGAGAACAAGCAGTGCCCTGGGCGATTCTATATGATCAATGACGGTACCGTTTCTTATTCTTCTTACCAAAAGTTGATTGAATTCTGACATGTGTATACAGATACATTAGTCTATTTTCTGTTTTTTCTATATTACTATTATTTTATTCATTCTGTTGTTTATGTTTATTTTTTTTCATATATTGTGTCTTCATCTCTTCAACCCAGGAATCCTTTTTCTTGTAAATTTGTTTTTTACTTCTTGGTTTGCATTCAGTCAGCAAATAAGAACAAAGTATTGGAAAATAGACCGATGAATCACCATAAACTATTACATTTCCTTTGTGCGAAGTTTTGATCTTTCCCCAGCTTTTACCCTCTTGCAACGTCGCTCCAGAGAGACCACCTGTATCGGGTCTTGCATCGGTAAACTGGATTATAAAATCATGTCCTCCTTCCTTGATTTTTAAAATTTGATATAGGGCTGGACCGGTCTGCTGAAAAAAGTTCTTAGGTACTCCTCCACCCAACTCTAATCCACCTGAAATATTACTTTTCCATAAGATTGCTGTTGATTCTGCGATATCTTTTATAGGATTGATAGCTGGCTTTCCATCGAGCATTGAAGGTAGCATGTTCAATCCGATTGAAGAATCGCTGAGTGCTGGTATATAGATAGGGACATTTGATTTGTATGCTGAGACCATAAATGATTTGGCAGGTGCCTTGGATTTTTCAACAGCTTCTTTTCCTATTAAATAAGATAGATCAGCAGTTGAGCTATTTGTCATGTCGATATGCTTTTGGTAAATGTTTTGAATATTTTTTTGAATTATTGTATCCTGGGATTGAAGGGTCCCGTATTCTTTTATATATACATCATAAATTCTTACGATTTTTTTCGAATATAATATATCATCATCCACATCAAAATGGCCTTGTCTAACCGGCAAGTCATATGCAAAGTGTAAATCATGATAGGCGTTTGCACCTGTTGTAACAATCCAATCAACAAAGCCGTTCTCTATCATACTTGATATGATCTTCCCAAATCCTATTGGAGTTAATGCTCCTGCTATGGTTAAACAAATTGTAGCATCCGATTCCACCATTCTTTTCATTATGTCTGCCGCCTCTGCTAATCTCCTTGCATTGTATCCTGTATTTCTGAATAAATCTATCAATTCTGATATATTCATATTAGCAAAGATTTCCGGGGGGTCAATTTTTTTTCCTGAAAAACTATGTCGGTTATAGTTCAATCCCTTTAATCTAGATCGAACTTATTATAATTGTAATCTAGTTAGACGACATCAAGTGGAGCAGAGCCTATAATTTAAAGTAATTTATTAATGTGAAAATATTTACTTCATTTTATTGAGACAAGTTAAAAAAAAAAATGTTGATGTTAGAGATAGTCCGAAATATTTATCCAAAGATATACGGGATTATTCTATAAACCAAAAAACATCAATAAACCGAATTCTAAAAAATATGGCTGATTCCGGTGGATTTGAGGGAAGGCATTTGGCTAATGGCGTTGAAATACTCAAAAATATGCTAAATGAAAAAAACTGTACGAAATTCATATCATTTGTTGGTGCCCTCATTTCTACGGGGAACCGAGGCATCGTACGTGATATGATAAAGAATAAGATGTTTGATTGTATTATCACAACGTGCGGTGCACTAGATCACGATATAGCTAAATCTTTTTCCTCATATTATGAAGGTGATTTTAGATTAGATGATCAATTTCTACTAAAGAAAGATATCCATAGATTAGGCAACATTTTAATACCAAACGAAAATTATGGACCTCTTATTGAAAATAAAGTTCAGCCTATTTTGCAAAAACTGTACGATAGTTCAAAATCTTCGCGGGAATTGGCACCATCTGAAATAATTAGATACATAGGAAGTCACTTAAACGAATCTTCCTTTTTGTATTGGGCTTTTAAGAACAATATTCCTGTATTTGTTCCTGGAATTGTTGATGGTGCGGTAGGGAACCAGATTTGGCTATTTAATCAATCTCATAAAGATTTCAAAATTGATATCCTAAAAGATCAGACAAAGTTATCTGAGATAATTTTTGA
>JBGTFK010000165.1:0-3424 GCA_041747305.1 Candidatus Nitrosocosmicus sp. | reverse complement strand
CGAGAGAACAAATTCATGGCATAACAGGTTCAGAAAATTATATACAAGGTATGAAAAGAAGGTGGGGAACTACCTTGGGTTGGTACAGTTCTCTTGTTGTATGATTATCTATAGAAAGATAATTTTGGGATAGGCTCTAAGTGTTGAATTACTAAAGGACTACAACATGTGAATCAGAAGGTGGAGGCTATGTTAAATACGAAAATGCAGTATGTTCCCGAACTAAATCGTTTAATTTTTTTAATAACCGCAATTTAACCCCAATCCTGTAGAATCAGAGATTATAAATCCTTCTCTTCTTGTGTGCCTACTAAAATAGACATTTGTAACTGCTCCAACAAATTAAGGAGTAATTGTCAAATCTCTTAATTTATTAAATATGATCTGCGTTACTAAAAAATTCGGATTTCGTAAGTATAACGAACACAAAATTCACAATGAAAAACTTCTTACGTGAGCTATAAACAATAATTAGATATGAAAATCTTGATAACAGGGGCTGCAGGATTTCTTGGGAGCCATCTTTCAGAAAAATATGTTAACGAAGATCATATTGTTTATGGCATAGATAATTTACTAAATGGTAATTTGAATAACGTCCGTACATTGCTTCATAGAAAGAATTTTAAGTTTGTTCATGACGATGTTCGCAATAAAGAACTTTATGCCAAATTACCTACAGATTTGGATGCAATATTTCATTTAGCAGCTCAGATTCATGTTGACCGCTCTATTGTAAATCCCAAAGAGACATTTGACATAAATGTTACGGGTACAATGAACATCTTAGAATATGCTAGAATGAATGATGTTAATAAAATCCTCTTTGCCTCTACAAGTGAGGTGTACGGATCAGCAAAGTATGTTCCTATGGATGAAGATCATCCACTAGCTGCACAACATCCCTATGGGGTGAGTAAGATTGCTGCTGATAGATTATGTTATACATATAATGAGACATACGATTTAGGAATTGACATAATAAGATGCTTTAATTTCTTCGGTCCAAGACAGAAGGACTCGGGTTATGGTGGGGTCATAGCAATTTTTATTAATAGAGTGCTACAAAATAAACCACCTATTATATACGGTGATGGAAATCAAACAAGAGACTACATGTATGTTGATGATGCGGTTAATGCCTATGATAAAGTATTAAGATCTATTGATAACCCAGGTAAATATGGAATCAACTTTGGTACTGGGACGGAAAAATCCGTAAACGAGATTGCAGAATTGGTATTAAAGTCTTCAGGCAATGAAAAAAATCTAAGCGTCATACATGTTGACCCTCGTCCAACTGAGGTGCAAAGATTATTCGCAGATATATCCAAAGCAAAGAACTCGTTAAATTTTGTTCCTAAAATTGAGTTCGAACAAGGGATTTCATTACTGATGGATTGGTATAAGAATTATAAATCGGAATTATGGTTATATTAAGAATATTGGTATTAATTTAGCATGAAATGAGAATAAAATGAAAATATTAGTAACTGGACATTCTGGGCTTATCGGGACCCGCTTAGTTAATAAATTACAAAGTGACTATACAGTCGTTACTTCTAATAAAAATAATGGACGACGAATAAATGTTTTAGAAAAAAGTCAACTTATAGATCTTGAAGAGGTAGATGCGGTAATTCACTTGGCATCTAAGACTTCTGTCTCAGATTCGATTTCAAACCCCTATGAGACTTATTATACTAATATGGTCGGTACACTCAATATTTTAGATTACGCCGTAAAAAGAAAAATCAAGAATATTATTAATATCAGCACCTATACCTATGGCAACCCAAAATACATTCCTATCGACGAAAACCATCCTCTTAGTCCACACTCACCTTACAACAAAAGTAAATTAATTTCTGAAAAATTATGTAAGTATTACTCTGAAGATTATCAACTAAATATAGTAACATTAAGACCCTTTTATATCTATGGTCCTTCTCATAATTCTTCTTTTATATCATCTACCATCAGAAAAGTTGCGAACAATGAAAAGGTGATTTTAAGCCAGAAAAATACCCGTAGAGATTTTCTTTTTGTAGATGATTTTGTTAATCTTCTTCATAAAATTTTGCTGGATTTTCCAGACGGTTATAATGTGTATAATGTGGGCTCTGGTAAAAGTTATAGTTTAGAGGATATTTTAAGGATTATCCAATCTATCGTTAATAAAAAAATATCTATAGAATACGATTCTTCATTAAGACCAAACGATATACTCGAAATGGTGGCAGATATAAGTAAAGTTATGAAAGAGTTTGGGTGGAGACCCGCTATTGACATAGATGTAGGATTAAGATTGACGATCGAAAGGTACTCTCAGATGATAAAATGAGAAATAATCATCCCTTTAAAAAGAATTTATTGTTTCAGCAGTTCCAACAAAAGATTTGCTGCCTGCAGTATGGCAATCTGGTAGAAGGGTGTTAGAGACGAAGAGTAATCCAAATAAAAGCTAACGTGTATTTGGATCATAAATTATAGTGGGTTTATGTTCTTGTAGAGGTCAGGTTTTATTGACCATCAGATAATTTTTTCGGTCGATCACAAGGCAATAATGATCCTGATAATAAATTATAGATATTTCAAATTTTTGTGCTCCAGTAGCAATTTCAGTATTTAGGCGGATTATTCCGTCCATCATAACGTATTTGTGTTAACTTTTCAATGTTTGTTTGAGATGTGCTATCTGCAACTCTCCCACTCCAATTAAATGAAAGAAGGCATTTACAATAAGTACCTGCATTTGGTATCATTTGCTAAAATTTTAGGTAATTATGATCTGATGTGATGGACCTAATGGTTTATCTTAAGCCTTCGAGATTGACTTCATCATAGCGTTATCTATTGATCACAATTGACTAAACTATGATCCTCACTTTATACACGTAACAAATCCTGAATAGTTTTAAAATCACGGTTTGATTAGAGATACATTACCAGTAATTTCAGTGACTACATAGAGGTTATCATCGCTTGGGTTTTTTGGTGTCCTCAAGAGTTGCCGCCCAAGTCTAAGATATTTGGAACAAAATAGGTGCAGGAAAATGATAATGCTATCATGGGAAGCAATAAGCCACAATAATGATTTCTGGATTTAACTCTAAAAACTTTCGATTTCGGTGCAACATTTAAAAATGTATTGATTAGATCTCTTGCGTAATTAGCCAAAACAGCTTTATTTCCCTCCATAGTATGTAAATGTGTCCTTTCCTCTTGTTATCCTACGATAGGTTATCCAGAAAACCTTTGCTGTTCAAATCATTTACAGGTCTATCGGTAAAACAGTTTGATGATATTTTCAAAGAAATAGAATCAAGGTATGACAAATACGAAATAAAGCGTCTTTCTTCCAGAAAAGAAAGAAGAAGAGAAAGGGCTGTTGGAGCTGGTAGACACTTTAAGCTCCTTGTCA
>JBGTFK010000164.1:0-9697 GCA_041747305.1 Candidatus Nitrosocosmicus sp. | reverse complement strand
CTTTAATCTCATCCCATAATTCATCAGGAATCTTAAGTATGACGGGAAGTTCTTTATTACTCTCCTGAAGGATACAGGTCATACCATAGTAAGAAAATCAACAAGCTATAATCCTATCGAATTTTGGGATAGGCTCTTAATATATATATATATCAAAACCAAGGTACAATTTTGGTTCTTAATATAATTTGAGGTTTTATTATGACATTGATATTTTGTATCTTTTTAAATCATGATTTCGCATCAGAGGACAAAATATTTCATAAGGGTTTAAGACCTTAATAATGAAGAAAAGTGGATTGTACTATAGATTGGCACTACTCTATGCTTTTGGTATATTCTCTATCAACTTGCTAAAGGAGAATCAATCATGTGGGCAATATTAGTAACCGGCCCAAGGTGCTTTAACCCAACACTGTTCTTTCATATAGATTCTATGTCGCCTCGATTAATCGTAAATGCAATAATAAGACTATACGACATGAAAGAACTACCTTTGTAAGATTATGAACAAAAAATTTGGATAATGAAAGAATTAGACAATCATAGACTCTGTCTGAATATATGCTGTTATTGTGGGATGATGATGGTAAGCATAAATCAAAAGGTGAAATCAGCACCCTCATCATAAAAGACTATATAATTTACTCCAGTGACTCCAGCATCAATATCTTTCACCACTTGAATATTAACTATCTTTCCGTTATCTCTTTGCAGAAAATTATTGATTTATTCCATTACAGCATTGTTCCATCGAAATATTTCCTGTTTTATCACAATTATTTACAGAATATTTTATATAAAATGGAATTGTAATTTTATGCCCACTTGCGTGCACGAATCGTGTGTACTAGATTCACTCTAGCTTACTTCAAGTTAGTTTACTTGTATTATTGTCAATAAAAGACATGTTATACGATCTTTAACAGATGGTTGATATTTTATTAGTATTCATCGGACTTCTAGCTACTGCATTTTCTGTTGTAAGTACAGTTCCTCAAATTAAGAAGACATTAAAAACAAAGGATACCAGCGATATTTCTATTCGTTTCTAATTATTTTAATTATTAGTCTTTTTCTGTGGACGGTATATGGAATTGGAAGAGCAGACTTTGTTATAATAAATGGCAACTCTATAGCAGTATCATTAAACATTTGGATGTTAGTTCTAAAGATTAAATATTCAAAAAAACCATTGGAGGAAGAATGAGTACACAGCTTGAGTGCTGATTTAGGTGATATTTCTAATACATTGTTTTTCTTAGGTCGAATGTTCTGGACCATTACCGTGATACATCAAGAGATCAAGCTAATTATTTTTACAAAATATCAAGAAGAGATTCTGATCTACTCCAAGAATTAAAGATACTCTAGAAGATTCAAAATGAAATTGTGAAAAGAGGAGAAATTAGATATACGTCATTTGCAATATCTACAACGAAACAAATCTTTTTTGTGTTATCTTTATATTTATAACTCCTGGACCTATGATATGAGCATTAAATTCGAGATAACCCTTCTTATAGGAGTCCTTGTAATAATTGGTGGTTCGATTTACAGTGCATCGACGTCAACAGCAAGCGCGCAGTCAAATTATACGATTAATATTGCAAAAACTACAGAAGGTGATTTCAGCGTTACCAATGGAGCAAGCTATATTGGGTCATACTTTGACACTACATATACTATGACAGGCACAGCAACGGACTTTATCAACGCTAGAGATGTGTTAACGTCCTCAATCCTAGATGATTTCGGTAAGTCTCCTACCATTGGATACGTGAAAATGAACAACACTGATACTCAGACAAATACGAATGTGACTGGAATTGCTAATCCATTTGCAGGCAATGAACAAATTAATGACAAAGTAAAATCAGTGCTCTCTTATGCAATAGACAGGATTGAGCATCCAGTGGGGATCACTCTTAGTACAGATGAATCAAGACAGATCAAGTGTCAATTTGGCAACGTGTTAATCGACTTTTGGTGTGACATTCCAACATTTGTGGCTAGATAAAAACTACTAGTCACACGTGAATTTTTTATTGCAGATCTAACACTATTTTCTGCACCTATTCCCACCTGCCAATATTTCTATAATCCTTAAGGAGGATTGGACTTCGATGGATAATATCTTGATTGAGAATAGAGATTCATCCTTCATATCCTGTCAACTATTTATTTACATTTGAAGTCGACAGGTATGTTTGCAATACCATGCTAATCTAATTTGGATATTGATCCATTACTGCATGACCGGCGTCTTTTATCTGTACAAGCCAAGCCCCTAGAATTTTGCCTACAATGATTGAAGCATTTTCATGCAATATTTAGAGGTTATCATCTGTTCCACCATTAACCAAAGTGGGTTTGGCTATTTTCGCAAGATCCTCACAATTACCTTTCCAATTGGTTGTCTCCCAAGCAAATCCTACTTTCATCTGATTGTCCAAAGTCTCCAGGGGAAGACTGGGCATCATTTGTTGAAAGGTAAAGTTTGCTGGAATGTCAGCAGATTCATGATGCAGTTTTGTCCATCCAGATCCTAATGATGCTGTTACAAGCGATTTCAGTTCCTCCTGGGAAATAGATTCATTGTTTAGAGATTTATTTGGGACATCCTGCATGTTTACCGAACTCGTGGTATCAGAATTCGTTTGGAGCAAGTCTGTTTGGCCAAACACTACTTTAGGACTGTCAAAATAAATATGGTTACTATCTAAAGAACTTGAAATAATAAGCGGTGATATGACTGTAATGAGGAAAAGATAATATTTCCTGTCAGGCCTGGAACCAGGCACGCCCCTATCCACGAAACGAGGTATATAATGGGGACCCGATGCTATGCAAAAGGAGTTATGGATTAGTACATAGCCATCACGCTTTCCATTTTTGTCTATATCTAATATTGGTAATAGGAATAAGTAAATTTGAACTGACTCATAGCCCTAACCAATTTCTATGAATAATAGTTTTTTGGTTCTAAAAAGGAAGAATACCTAATGGGTCCATGGAATTTGGCAATAGACATATTACGAGTATATATTTGAAATTTACGGTATTAAAAAATATAAATAAAAACCAGTAACTGATTTGGACCTGGAGAAAGAAAGGGAAGACCTCTTTAGGAAATAGAATCTTACCATGAGCAAGCCGTAATATCAAAATACTCATACCTTTATGAACAATGTATGATATTATTGATAAAACCAATAAGGTCACGACTTGATTTATTATATTCGGGAGATGAAAGATTTAGTCAGGTTGGGCCCAAATGGCAGAAATAATATGAAAGTTATAAAAGGGGCCATTTTCTATTTGCAATGTTGAAAGATTGAATACAACGAATC
Source organism: Candidatus Nitrosocosmicus sp. (assembly GCA_041747305.1). Taxonomy (GTDB): domain Archaea; phylum Thermoproteota; class Nitrososphaeria; order Nitrososphaerales; family Nitrososphaeraceae; genus Nitrosocosmicus. The sequence goes on along the minus strand of JBGTFK010000164.1, from coordinate 6,344 downwards.
GCTTTCAAAGGGCATTAGTGTTCCAAGGTGGTGGATCTCTAGGAGCTTATGAGGCTGGTGTCTACAAGGCTACTTATCAACTGCTTTCTGAAAGAGACATAAAACTAGGTAGGGAAGGAAAACCGTTGTTTCATATAGTTGCGGGGACCTCCATAGGCGCAATGAACGCGGCTGTGCTAGTCAGTTACGTAAAAGAAAACAAGAGCTGGCAAGGATCTGCTGATAGATTGATTGAATTCTGGGAGTATATGGCAACAGAATCTTTCACTGATATGATTCCGAGTTTTAATGAATGGTGGAATTATTGGTGGAATTATTGGCACTATTTTAATAAGGATTTGGCATCAAGCGAATCGGCGAGAAGATATTATGACACAAAGCAGTTCATGCTTAGCGGAGTACCCAAAGTGTTCAGCCTATCTAAAACGTTGGAAGATAGGAGGTTTTTGGATCCTATTAATACACAATATCTCTATAGTAACGAACCATTAAAAAGGAGCCTTGAGAAATTTGCAAAGTTTCCGATAGCAACCAGTTATAAAAATAACGAACCCAGGCTACTTTTAGTAAGTGTCGACGTGCAGGAAGGAAGCACTGTGGTATTTGACAGTTACGAAAAGGCAGATGGTACTCGGAAAACTGAATACGGCCGCTACGGTCCCGAATATGCAAGGGGACATAATAACCACGAAGGATATGAGTATATGATTAGCCATAATGACGGCATAGAAGTTGACTTTGTTCTTGCAAGTGGTTCCGTACCTGTTAATTACGAATATACCAAATTACAGGTCGAAGATACAAATGCTAAGCGTCGAATTAAAAGCGAAAATGAAAAACAGAAAGCAGATGATAACAGGCTATCTACTAAGAAGGTTCGCTATTTTTGGGACGGCGGCATTATCGCGAATACTCCACTTAGGGAGGCCGTGATTGAACACCGCAGGTATTGGGATTCTGTTAGAAAATCTGAAGTGCCTCCACTACGCGTTTTCATAGTAAATGTACATCCAATCAAACAAGATTCTTTGCCTGCCGATTATGACGCACTAGTAGACAGGAAAAATGACTTGACATATCATGATAGGACCCTCTTTGATGAAAGGATGGCAATAATGATGACAGATTATGTTAACATCGCTAATGAACTCATTAAGTTAGCCGAAGAAAACAATATTAAACGCTCTTTAATAGGTAACATCCTAGAAAAGCAAGCTGACACGAGAAACTTTAGCACTGGGAAGCATTTAAAATTCGCGGATCTGATCGAACACATGGTTTCTGTCGAGCAGGTAATTAGAATAGAACGCAAAAACGATACACATACGATATCAAATAAAACTTTTGATTTCTCAGGCACTACAATAAGAAATCTAGTAAGAGATGGATATGAAGAGACGCTAGAACAGGAAGCTGAAATACTGCAAGTGTGGGATTCGGAGCACCCAAGATAAGTTAACGTTAGCATTTACAATATAATTCCTTTGTAACGGAATATTTTGTCTTTATTTTCTTTTGATTTTTTTTAATTGATTTTTCCTTTTGTTAATTTTAAGTTAATCTAATCTCATATAAAAAATAACGGGCTATATAATAGAAACATTATGGTTACTATCACCAATGCGAAAATGGAAAAAGAAATATTGTTGCAAACTGTTTAATTCTTTAGGAGATAAATACTATATCAAGATATGTCGAAGGATTCTATATGAAATACATTCCAAAGATTAAGAGAAATGAAAAGATATTCAACCGTTTTTTGAATGATAGATTCGATTTATGATCAAGGTAGATGACATCACTGGTTCTAATCATGACAATTATTCTCAGTCAGGGTTGGCTAACCTAATGTTTGTAGTATGGTCGTTGATGACTTGTGGTTATAGTTTTTTTGTTTCTTTTGTTTATTTTGGTAGCCATTGGATTGCTTCTACTCGTCAGCATATGTTTCCAAAATACAACGACTTTTAATTACGATCCTGATGTGTTCTCACTATTTATTATTACCGGAGTAGTCAATAATGATGAACTGGGTGCTCTCATAATGTCACCATTCGCCATCAACAGCTCGCAGTTTAGCAGCCCAATGTCACTAACCTTTCCACTGTTTCCAAATACGGTAATCATATCTCCTATCTTAAAAGGCCTCGTCAGTGCCAAATACATTCCTGCTATCATATTTCCCAAAAGGTTTTGCGATGCAAAACCGATCACAAGTGCCGATAGGGTGCCGATTGAGGCCGCTACAGCCGCGTTTTGGCTGAGAAACGATAACACGATGGCGGCAACCACTACTGCTCCGAGAATCCTTATGAGACTCTTCAATGAGTTGGCAGTCTGACCAGATTGCTGGGCCGTAATCACCAGTCGAAACGCGGTATTGGCTACTACTTCTATAACAAGGTAACCCGCAATACTCACCTGCAGACTTTGGAAATAAATCAAGTATTCGACAGGAACCAACCATATACTTAAGCTCAAAGTTACCGCCAAAATCACTCCTAAAATGACTATTCTCTTTACAACCGATCGTTTGGCATTTGTAACTATTTGGCTATTTCCGGTTTTATCTAATTCTCGCATGCTCTTATTTTATCGTTATGGGTTTATACGTCAATTGTTCTTGTGCTGCTGGTAGTATTAAATTATTTTAGCATGAAAACATAGTCTAACGAAAAAATCAAATGTATGATGAAGGATGGATTGCCCAAGACAGGGTGCTAAGAAATGAAACATGGGAGCAATTGCAATAGGAATTATAAACAAAAAGAATTCGTCAACTAATTTTTCTCGAATCAAGGAGAAGTTTATGTTGCTTTTAAAACTTTACCCGCTAAAGTAATTTGCATGATTGTTGAGCAAGTTTGGGCTGAAAATACTTCGTACCTTTATCTGGTCCTTAAATAAGATATCAGCAAATTAGGCAGTTGTAAAGACTGCTCAACTACTGTTTACAAAAATGAAAACTGTGTTTCTGTTGATGGTGATCCAAACGATGAAGCAGTATGTGCATATATAATTATTGGCCTCGACCCTTCCGAATTTACAATTACCGTAACTGGAAATAATCCGAATCCTGAAACATTTATTGGGTCTATTTCAGGAATGGAAGTAACATTAGAACCAGGTACATATGCTTTTTCCGAAACTGTAAGTCTCCAACTTTAGAATCTGTTTAATATCCTTGATGCAGGCGCTATTCTGGATATACGCAAACTGCTAGCGGCGATTGTACTATAATTGGTGGACAGGTCACAGGCACTATAAACGCTGATGAAAAACAAACGTGTACGTTGACTAATACAATCAACATATTCGATGCAACTGTTGCTCTATAGAAACTGACCAATCCAACCTAAATTTTTTCTTTTTGTTGTCTGTAGAATTATTGACCGTACTCTGCTAATCCTTCTCACCTTGCAAATTCAGGAAAAAAATAGGAAAAAAATCTACATAGGAATCCATACTGTTACTAATAATTCATAGGTCTTGCAAACGAGCGCCTTTATAATGGATTAGTAATGTTGAGTCTATAATTCACGCATCGTTTCTATCATGGGATGGATATTAAATATAATTTAAGCATGAAAGACTATAATACAGATAGAATACCAGGGTTTCAGGTTATTGGTGGATAATTATTTTGTTCACCAGGCATAAATTTTTCTTGTTTTCATATATCATTTGCAAGGACAACACCACGAATTACATTATTGAATCTCAGTTCCAAACTAATAGACAATGAGTCAAAAAAGTCATGAAAACAAGTTATAAGAAAGCCACAAAATGAATTAAAAAAAAATACTCTGTTACAGTTAACCCTATTTGAGAATTGAAACTTCGGGTTTAGAATGTGAAATAAATTTAACGTATGCAGGCATTGGATCTTGGTATTGAGATCTGTTATGCTATCTCAAGACCTTTATTGGCTTGCGCCAAAGCCTACATCCTTATGCAGAAGGAATATATGTTTAAGCTAAATCACAATAAATCATTTTCTAAAGAGGAATTTTTTACCGGGGCGGTTGTAATTATTATTTTAATCATTAGTAATAGTGACAATTTTAAGACCTTAAATAATACTTCCTCTCTGTATGGTAAATATTCTTCTGAGACCAACATTTGAATAAAAAATCATCGATTCACATCTTGTGAGAAAAACCATTGTTTAAGAGTAATAATTCAAAACCCGCTGTATTTCTTTGTGGCGGATTAGCTGTTACTCCATTTAGATGTATGTTAAAGTATGCTACAGATAGGCAACTGCCTATGAAAATAGTAATGTTTGATTCAAATAGGAACCCCAGCAATATCTTGTTCAAAAAAGAGATTGATGATTGGACCGCCATGAATAAAAATTTGCAGATCATCTATACAGTTAGCCAAGACAACGATAATGGAGAACATCTACCGGCTACAGATGATTGGAAAGGAGAGTATGGATGAATAAGTAAGGCAATGATCCTAAAATATCTAGATAGAACCCTATTAGACAATTCAATATTTTACATTTGTGGTCCACCTAGCATGTTGACGGCCATGCAATCATTACTGCAGGAAGAATTGAAAATTTTAGAGGTACGATAAAGGCCGAAGAGTTTACCAGGGTTTGATTTACTATCAGTATTAGAAAAATGAAAGTTTATAATTAATGATTCAAAGGTGTTAATAGTCTATTTAACTATGACGATTATTCCTCTGCTTAGGCCTAGGGGTAAAATTCCCATCTTGATTCGAGATGATGATACTAATTTTTATAACTTTAACCTTATTTTGGTAAGAATATGAAAGATAGCAAAGTTGCAGTTGTGACAGGTAGTTCCAGCGGAATAGGATTTCAAACTGCACTCCTCTTGGCCAGAAATGGATTTTCCGCTTATGCTACTATGCGCGATACTCAAAAATCAGCAAGTATAACAGAAATAGCGAACAATGAAAGATTGCCGTTACAAGTTGTTCAGCTTGATGTCAATAATGATTCTATGGTTAAAAATGCAATAGACAAGATTACCGATGAGGGTAAAAGAATCGATGTATTGGTAAACAATGCCGGATATGGAATATTTGGAGCTTTGGAGGATTCGTCCATTGATGAGATAAACCACAATTTGAAACAAACTTTTTTGGGGTCATTCGTGTTACACAGGCAGTTTTGCCCATAATGAGAAAACAGGGCGGTGGTACAATAGTGAATATAAGTTCAGTTGGTGGACAAGTAGGAGTTCCGATCCTATCTGCATACAATAGTACAAAGTTCGCATTAGAAGGTTTAAGTGAATCAATGTCGTATGAATTAGATCATCTTGGAATCAGGGTAATTGTAATAGAACCAGGTTTTATCAAAACCAACATTATGAAGTCCAGTGTTTTGGCTAAGAAAGCCTTAGACCAAAAATCGCCATACTATACATTAACTCAAAGAATAGAAAGTCTTTTCAAATCTATGATGGATAATCCAGAATCATCATCACCAGAAGAAGTGGCAAAGACCATACTAAAAGCAATAACATCAGATAATTCTCAATTAAGAATTACTGTAGGTAATGATGCCCAAGGCATAATCCAGGCAAAAAGAAAAATGTCAGAATCAGATTTTACCAAAATGATTAGACAACAACTCGTGTCAGAAATACAGGATTAAGTTTGGTCAATTAAGGAAACTAGATAATTAAGTTTTTTGATTTAGTCATCTCTTTGATATAAGAGGTCTGAACATGATTAGCAGTTAAAATATAATAATTATTTTAACAACACTTTCTACCCAATTTTATAATTTAGGGACCTAGAAAATTTCAGTAAAGCTATTGTTATCTTATTCATTTGAATAGAATTCTTAAATAAATAAAGAGAACTGAATTTTTTTAAATATGCATTATTCGTAGTATATTGAGGTACATGGATACCCTAGATTGTATTGCCACAAAACTGGATATAAGAGAATTTAGTAAAGATAATGTCCCCTCAAATTTGATATCTACAATTCTCAATTCTGGTCGATATAGTGGCAGTGGTCTAAATACTCAACATTGGAGATTTGTGGTAATTAAGGAAGAAAATAACTTAAAAAAATTGTCTGAAGATAGTACAAGTGGACAATGGATAGTTGGAGCAAATTTTGCTATTATAATATTAACAGATCCAAATTATGGCTTTCATCTACTGGATGCAGGGAGAGTGATACAAAATATGCAACTATCTGCATGGGATAATGGTGTCGGTTCCGGATTGTACACTGGTATAAGAAATGAGAAAATGAGAAACGATTTTAGAATCCCATCGAATCTAAATATCTCTGCTGTGGTGGGTTTTGGATTTCCTAAAAAGTCCATTACAGGAAGGAGGAA
>JBGTFK010000163.1:0-19664 GCA_041747305.1 Candidatus Nitrosocosmicus sp. | reverse complement strand
AATGAGTCAAACAGCAATTATCAACAAATTAGGAAGAACATCTTATCCAGAAAGAAAAGTTAATCTATATCATAATTTGCAAAACCTAGCAAAATCTTATAATGTAATTGCACTTTCGAGGATGACAAAGGTAAGGTCAGCTCAACTTATGGCAATCAGGAAAAAGTTTAGAAATGAAATCAAAATTATAACGATAAAAAATAAGGTTGCTCAAAGGGCTTTTGAAAAAATTTTCAAGGAAGTTAAAGGATTAGAATTCCTCAATAAGGAACTAGAAGGTCAATGCGCGCTAATGTTTACAAACCTTAGTCCATTTAAAATGAATATAACTTTTGATAAAAACAAAATTTTCATGGCAGCTAAAGGCGGCGATATCGCCCCTAACGAACTAGTCATTCCCGCCGGTAATACAGGGATAAATCCAGGCCCAGTTTTATCAGAGTTTAAAGAATCTAATGTACCAACCAAAATAGATCAAGGGACAATATGGGTGTCTAAAGACACAATTGTCGCTAGAGCAGGCGACGTTATTCCGCAAAAGTTAGCAGCTTTGCTAAGTAAGTTGGATGTAAAACCAATAGAAGCTGGAGTATCAGTTAATTTTGCGATTTCCGAAGGGCTTGAATTTAAGGAAAAGGACCTAAAAATAATAATTTCAGACTACATACAGGAATTGGTAAAATCCTTCCAGGAGGCTTTATCATTATCAGTAGAAGCAGCATATTTTACTAAGGAATCAATGCCGTTAATCCTCGTAAAGGCAAAACAACATGCATTGTCTTTATCTTCAGAATCTGGATATACTTCGCCTGACACGATTGAGTTAGTGATTCTAAAGGCCAACGCAATTGCTGCAAATCTGGCCAACCAGTTAGATTCAAAGGGGTTTTCCTCCAATAAGTGATCATTATTTTTTAAATAGCAAATCCTGGTTGAATCCAAAGTTGGTTATTTATTTTATCAAGTTTTAATTTCAATAATTTCCTTTGTACGGTATCAATAGGAAATCGGTGTTCTCTATGATTTTAACTGGTCCTTTGTGACCCTTAAAAATCAAAATACTGAAATAGACAAATGTATAGTGGGTATATTAAATAATTCTAACGAAAAAAATGGATGAAGTTTAGCCGAAAAGAGAAGACAAGCCTTCTAATGCTTCTTCTTCTTTCTTCTCGTCTTTCTTCTCGTCTTCTTTCGGTGCAGCTCCTGCGCCTGAAGCGGCCGGGGTAGCTTGTGCACTTGCTGGAGCAGCGGCAGCTATTGGAGCGGCCTTTAATGCATCCTCAATGTTAACTTCACTTAAAGCAGCAACCAAAGATTTAACTCTAACATCATCAGGTTCAACACCAGTTGATTTTATTACATTTTTTACATTATCTTCATTGACATCTTGCTTTAATTTATGTAATAATAAAGCAGCATATACATATTCCATGATAAAAGAAAATTTGACAAGTCCATAATATAAAACTTTATAAAATTCTTGAACTCCGTGCCACTGCATAAACATGCTCCTTTAATTCCTGGGACATTAAGGAATTCATTTTTTTTATCAATATTATCCTCGCCTCCGATCTCTCTTCTTCTGAGGCTGAACTAAAGTAATTGCTAAATAATTCCGAAAAGCTTTCTTTAATCCAGCCGTCAAGTACAAAATATCTATTCTCATTTATCGCGATCACCCTATCGATCTTTGGGTCAATAATGTCCTCGAAATCGCCTGTATCTAACTTATCAATTATAAAGAAAATACAATTGTCAGGTTCTGGGTTGTTTATTGCTTCAACAGGTTTTCCTTGAGCTCTTCCTGACCTAATTCTTTCAAGCAGGCCTACTGGTTTTAAGAAAGTGCCCCTAACTTTGAAAACATTATCATTATCAGAAATAATCTTTCCTATTACTACATAATTTGAATTTTCATCTCTTTTTACTATAAAAACAAAATTGCCGGGCCGTAGTTTAGACATTCCAAACATATTGAAAAGTTGTAGATGTAATAATATAATATTTACTAATGATCTATTAAAAAAAGATACTAGATTTTTTATATATATTAATAAATTTAAGCAAATTATTTAATTACATTTATTAATGTAACCAATAATTATAAGATAGAGTCAATCTTGCAAAGATTCGATGATTTAGATATGAAAATTTTGTCAGAATTGACAAAAGATGCAAGTATTTCAATCCCCCAGCTTAGTAAGAAATTAAACATAAACTCCTCAGTTTTATATAGCAGGATAAAGAGGCTAATGAAACGAGAGCTTATCAGAAAATTTACGGTTATCATAAATGAATCACAGTTGGGTATCAACATTAAAGCAACCGTCGGCATAAATCGGGATCCAAAATTAAAAGAACCAATCCATAATGAACTTATGAAAATCTCAGAAATAAGGTCTCTTATAGAAGTTACTGGTCGTTTCGACATTATATTATCGGTATATACTCGAACCCTAGAGGAGCTGCACAAAGTAGTAATCGAGAGGATCGGTAAAATAGAAGGTATTCAAGCTACAGAGACCTTTGTGGAGATGCAACGAACAGATAAAGAACCGGTTTATTCGATACAGACTAGCAATCAAAATTTTAGCTGACTAGCTTCTGTAGTATACTGGGATTTCAAATTAGAAATATTAAAATTATAATGAAATATTTAGAATCTTAGAAAACAATTGTTCTCGTTACAATCAATACTTGATAAAATTCAAAAAAGAATGGCTGAGATATTTCAAACACTAAAATTAGCAAAAAAAACAAGCAAAGATGATTATTTCACCCATCTAAGGTTAGTATTATTGGCCATAGGTGCTGTAGGCGGGATTGGTTTTATGATAAAATTGGTCGGCGAACTATTATTTGTAAATAAGTAGCTCTTTAATTTTTTACATTAATTTATCACATGATAAGACCAAGGGATGGATTTATTGTTATGTTTTATTCTGTGAGCGAAAATGATCAATAATCCTGTAGAGATCGATATTGAAAATAAGATAAAGATAAACCCTGAATCTATGATCGTAGAAAAGCTATATCCGATTATACATGACAATTCAATATTTTTATTTTATAAGGACGAAAATGAGCTAATCAATTGTTATGAAGTTACAGATAAGAGCATCGTAGAAAAGGCAATATTAAATCCCGATAAGATAATTGAAATTTTAGAAAAGTTAGACAAGTGATATACCATTATATTATTGAATTTTGCATAATATTTAATGTCTCATAGCAAATACGAATCAGGAAACAGAAAAAGCAACGAAATTTTTATTGGGAAAAAACCGCTAATGACGTATGTAACTGCAACTCTGGTACAACTAGCTAATGAGCCAACTGTCGTCATAAAAGCAAGAGGGAAAAGCATCACAAGGGCAGTAGATGTGGCTCAAATAATAGTAAAAAGAATGAATACGTTGGGTTATAGAGTAGAAAAAGTGAAGCTAGGCTCAGATGTTCTAACCGGTACTGACGATGATAAACCCCGAAATGTGTCTACAATAGAGGTATCGATTTCAAGATCAAAGTAACATTTTTGTAACTTTTTCAGCAAAGTATAATCGCATAATTTTTGGAAAATTTAATAATTACCTGAAAAGTATGATATTATGACGAAGCCCCACAGATATTTACAAAAATCCATCGGAAAGGTTTTGATTTCTATGGTTATTCTCGTGTTTTTACTTCATATGAATCAGTTAGCGAGTAAGGATCTCTTAACATTCGGGTTCTTTCATGAAGGTCAAAGTCAGTCAATGCTAACTCATACTGATAATAAATTTCATTTCACAATTGACCATCCCGCTAACTGGGATAAGTCTGTAAAGATAAACAATGAATTAATTTTGATTGCCCCCAAAGATAGAGATTCAGTTAGCAGCCCCGCTGGGCTTGTGGTTAAAGTAGTCCCAACTCCAGGAAAGAACATATCTGCCGATTCTGCATCAAAAGAGATTATAACTCAAATTCAAAAAGAACATCAAGATTTCAAAATGGAAGCATCTGAGGCTTTAGCCATGGACGGTAAGAACGCTGCAAAAGTAGTTTTTACAGCAACTGACAGCAAATTACAAAATCGCAAAGCGATGCAAATTGTAGTTTCTAATTATGAAAATATTTACATTCTTACGTACAAAGCTTCTTTGGATAAATATATTACCTTTGAAAATACGGCCAATAATATGATAAAATCTTTTAAATTCTTGCCAAAATTAAAGTAAATAATTGCTTAGTGCACTGATATTATCAGTGCACTAAACATGTTCCCCTTCGGTTTGGTCGATGTAACTACCAATAAAAGTAAATCATATTTAAACTTATCAATTTTTCCCAATTGAGATATCTAGATAGTCCTAAGGACTTGATGCCTCCGCATAGTTGGAAAAAATGATAAGGTTTTGGTCGTCCTCATTTATCTCAGTATAATATTATCTTATCAAGAGCTTTGGGACAAAACCGTTGGCAACATTCATTTATTTGTCCTTAACACCCTAAATTATTTAGATACCTCGCATGGCCCATAAAAAAAGACTAAATCAGAATTCTATAATGGAATAAAAAAGTTCGATAAATTTTTTTGATAGTTTTCGAATTTATGGCTTCACAATTATTATCTTACACAATCTATTATTAATGCGAAAATTTCTAATTGCCATGTCTTTTCAAATTTTAGAAAAAGAAAAATAAACTAAAGTAAAATTTGCATAAAATTGAGTACTTTAACTCAGAAATAAGCGATCTTTTAATAACAGAAATAATAATAATCTAAAAGAAATACTATTTTATAAAATATAACATGTAGATTTATGGTATTGAGAATCAGAAGAGTTGAACTTATACTGATTGTATTAGTTGTCGTAGTTTCAGGTGTCGTGATTTACAATGTTTTAATTTCTGTACCGTTCAAACAATATTCTCTCGAGGTAGATGCATTAAAGGACCCACAGTCACTTTTGGTCAATTCGCGAGTCGTCTTAAAAAATAATGGTAAGCAGGCTCTAAACGATATATACATAGTATACGATAATAATAGAAATTTGACTGAAAATTTATTAAGAATTGAGCCGGGTCAGACTATTATTTTATCACCTCCGCAAGGGGCTCTGTTAAACAATGTCACCGTATTTACTGGAGAAGGGATCAGCGTTGACAAAGCTTTTAGATCTCCGATTAAGATGCCAGGCATGATAGGATCATGAGTTCAAAGTCAGGCGAGTCTAAATCCACTACAAAATCCTCAGATCATGACCGACTTAAATCATAAACCGAATTGATTCTAATCAAATCATCTGGGTATCTGGACTCTATGTTTTTCACCAACAATGATCCGTCATCGTATATATTTTTTATTTCTCCGTTAAACTTTTTGCCTCCAATCGAAAACTTGTAATTCAGATGTTTCTGTGATTCCATTATTTTATTCTTGTAATAGGTTGTTAATTCGTCGACGAATTCCCTTGACTTTAAATCTTGAAATGTTTCATTAATGCTTTTCAAGAAATACTGGATAAAATCATGGTTTGAAATTTCATGATTTTGATTTTCATATTTAATAGTTGTGATATCATAATCGTAAATTCCGCCATTCTTATGTTTGATCATATTCTTGGTTGAATCCAAATCATTGTTGGAATTCACACCTATACCGATGATTACTTGTTTTATATTATCACTCTCGACTTCAGCATCCAACAAAATGCCTGCAACCTTCTTACGGTTGACTAAAATGTCATTTGGCCATTTGACCATCGATATTAATTTGGAATGATTTTCTAAGGTCTGGCAGAGCAATCTAGTAATCAACATCAGTATACGAAATAACTCATGAGTTTTCAAATTAGTCGCAAGGGCCAAGGACATCCATATCCCCCCTTCTGGAGAAGCCCAATTAGGGCCCTTCCTCCCTTTACCCCCAGTCTGATAATCGCTGATTATTACTGACGGATAAAAATCACCACCACCTTTTAATAGTTCATTTGCGAAATCTTGAGTTGATTTGACACTATCAAAATAAAAGAATTGTTTAAAAATCATAGATTTGTTCGACGAATTTATGAGATCGGATATGAACCTGAATTTATCCCTGTTAGAACACAAGATCTTTATCAATTTAATCTGGTTTGTCCTAGGTCTTATATAAAAACGCAAATATAATACCTACAATAAGCGAGATCCCATAAAACCTAGAAAAGAGTACAGTGTTAGCCATTATTCTTACGTAATAGTCAATATCGAGACGCTTAAAATTGTAAAGAAAATTTTTGAATCGGTGTAACATTAGTCCAATATATGGTATAAGCAAAAAACAAGGAACAAGTGAAAAGTAACTATTGATCAAATTAGAGAAGAACCCGATAGTCAGGAGATAAATTCCAACATTTATTCCAACCGTGAACACGAAAATGAAAAGGTTGCTCCTTTTTTCCATCATTATGGCCAGGGTTTTTCGTCCCATTTGCCTGTCGGGAATAATGTCTGGTATTGAATTGATGAATAGGACCAATGAAGATAACAAACCAATTATAATCCCAAGTATAACGGATTCTAAACCAATGATTGTGTTTTGAACATAAAATGTCCCAACCACTATTAAGGCTCCCTTAGCCCCTACAAATAATTCCCCCAACCCCCAATTAACTAATTTACTTGAATAGAGAACTATTGATAGGGCAGCAAATAATAGTATGACGGCAATAACAAATCCTTTAAAGTAAACAAAAATACCACCAATCATCAAACCCAAAATTAGTAATGATATGCCTACAAAATAAACATGTCTGGGTTGTAAAAGACCTTGCGGTAATACCCCCGTTCCGCCGCTGAATTTTGTTTTTTTTGTTCTCAAGTCAATACCTCTCTTAAAATCCCAGTAGTCATTTAACAAATCAACGCTAGAATGAAGGCAAAAAATGCCCGCATAAGTTAGGACTGCATAAAATAAGCTGAAATTTTGAGGCTGGTGCCATATTGTTAGTGCTAGGCCACAAGTAACAGCGATGGCTGAGGCAGCAAGGAATCTGAACCTTATCGCCCTCAGCCATATATCTAGTTTAAAAATCATGCTTTAGTGCGAATTGAAGTGTTGGTCAATTCATCGATCAGATATACTCAACATACTAGTCATTGTATTATATTCTACTTCATTTAGAGGTGCGTATTTAGATATCATAATGTTCTCTTTTGTATGACTGAGCTTCTTCTGTCCAATTAAGGGAGCGGCAATCCCCGGTGTCGATCTGGCAAATTGTAATAGCTTAAGAGACGTCGACGGAAGGTTGTCTAGGGGCGATTTGTCTAGTTTGGTCTGAAGCAATTTGCCCTGGTAGAGCGGTACACTGGTAAAAACATGGATTCCATATTTTTGGGCAGATTCTAGGAGAGTCGCTTTGCTGGATCTTTCCGTAGGTTGATTTCTAAATGTGTAGGGCTCGTTAAGATACATATTAAAAGGTAATTGAATAAATTTGAAACCGTTGTTACTGCCACCTACATCGTTGGCTATTTTGACGACCTCTTTTAAGGATAGATATCCTTTACTGTGTTCTTTTGAGGTAAAGCAATTCCAAGTAGCCATTCCATAAAAATTAATTTTGCCTCTTTGTCTGAAATCCTCATATAACTGAAAAACTCGAGACAACATTTCATGGTATGTAGATCTATCTACCACGTTATACCAACTTTCGAATGAATTATGAATATAAATCAAATCAATCGTGTTAATTCCCATATTACATAACGACTTGTCAATACACCTAGAAATATAATTTGGATTCATGATATGATAAGAAGGACTTAAGTCTGAACGAGATAGAATATTATTATTAAGAAACATTAGTTGTAAATAAGAATCGATATCTATTTTACGCAAATCCCCATCATTAGTTACGTATCCATTTTTAGTACAAATAAATACACTTTCCCGATCAATGACCTCTTCTTCAATCAGCCTGCTCATAGCTCTGCCTATACATTTCTCAGACAACATCGAACGGTAATTTATTGATGTATCAATCACATTTATACCACCTTCTTTTATGCTGAAATATAGAGAATTTTCTAGGTCATCATCGTCCTGTGCAGAAAGGTTCCCAAGATAGGTACCCATTCCTACGGATGAAAGTTTCAAATTTTCTATAATCTTAAAATGAGATCCGTTTGCACCTTTCTTTAAAGCGTTATCCACATACTTTGTTGTGCCCTTGGGTGTTGCAAAACCCGAGTAAAATTTCCTTTGAAATGACACATCCTAGTTAGAATTAGCTACGAATTTAAAATTATCTATATTTTATGGATTAATCATAATAAATATCAGACAGATCAATCTATTGTTTTTCCAAGTCGATTGTGAAATCTGTGGGGTTTAGTTCTATACCACAAGTTGAGCATCTATTCATTGTATTTCTTAAAATATCCTTGATAGGTTTTACGTTTATCATATGTTTGATTTTGCTTCCACACTGATAGCAAAATATCTCAATAATCGGACAAGACATCATTTTCTTTAAATTTTGAGATTATAAAATCAGATGTGGTTAACGAACGTTGACATAATGATAAAATAAATGAGAAATAATTGTATTGAAATTATTGGTTAGGAAATAATAAATACCTAGGGATTTTTTTTTTAACTGTGCCAGTAGACCCTGTATGTGGAATTGAACTTAGTGAAGATTTAGCTACTATCCTTGATTATAATGATAAAAGAATATATTTTTGTTGTGAGGGGTGCAAAAAAATATTTCTAAAGAAGCCAAAAAAATATTCAAAATAATAAAATTTTATTGAACATTCCCAGTCATGAATATTGTATGAAGGCGGCAGTGCTTGTTAAAAACAAGGTGGAAGTGAAGGATTTTGATTTACCTAAAGTTGGTAAGAATGAAGTTCTTGTGCGTATGAGGGCATGCGGGATCTGTGGATCTGACTTGGAAAAGGTATTTGGAAAATATGGGATGAAATCTTCAAGAATTGGACACGAACCTGCAGGTGAAATTGTCAGAATAGGAGATAATATTAAAGATTTTAAAAAAGGAGACCGGGTTTTTGTTCACCATCATGTACCATGTTATTCATGCCATTTTTGTTACAACGATGACTTCACGATGTGTGAAAAGTATCAAACGAGCAATATTGATCCGTGCGGGCTCTCTGAGTACATACTGGTACCTCATTGGAATCACTCTAAAGGTGGGCTTATTAAACTTCCTGATAACCTTAATTTTTCCCAGGCTGCGCTGATTGAGCCAATCGCGTGTTGCTTGCGTTCTCTAAATAAAGTAAACTTGAACAAAGCTGATACTGTTGTAATATTTGGAGCTGGACCAACTGGTTTGATGCATATGATCTTGGCAAGGTTTTTTGGCGCTTCAAAGTTATTACTTGTCGATGTTAACGGTTTTCGGTTAGAATTTGCTAAGAAAATTGACGGGCGAGTTGAAATCATAAATATGGCTAATATGAAAGAAGGCGAATTCAAAAAGAAATCGTTAAATTTTCTTGGAATAAATGGGTCAGATGTTTCAATAATTTCTACAAGCAACATTAACGCGTTCATTCAATCCCTAAGTATAACACGTAGAGGAGGGACAATTTCTCTCTTTGGTGTACCACCGAAAGATACCAAAGTCAAAATAGATTTGAATATGATTTATTCGAAGGAATTAAAAATAATACCCAGTTACGCCGCATCTGAAAAGGAGATACATCAAACCATCGCTCTGATGGAAGCCAAGATTATGAACTTTGAATCATTGATTACTCACAGGTTTCCATTACAGGATTCTAATGAAGCATTAAAGCATGCTCACCAAGGAAAAGACTCGATGAAGATCATAATTACTGCTGAATAATCTTTATCAATATTTTTATAGCATTTCAATAAACTACAACCAGTATTCGAAATGGATTGGGGAATGAAAAACAGATTATCTAAAATAATAAAACCCGAAAATAGTCGTTGTGTGATGCTGGCTGTAGATCATGGCTATTTTTTAGGTCCCACCGAGAGACTAGAAAATCCAAGGGAGACCATCGGTCCATTATTAAATTATGCAGATTCATTAATGCTGACACGTGGTGTATTGAGAACATCTGTAATTCCTGAAAGTAACACTCCTATTGTATTGAGGGTATCAGGAGGCTCCAGCATAATTGGAGAAGATTTGTCAAAAGAAACTATAGTAACCTCTATAGAAGAGGCCATAAAGCTAAATGCTTCGTGTCTTGCATTATCTATTTTTGTGGGTAGTAAATATGAATTTCAAACCCTAAAAAATCTTTCAAGATTGGTCAATGAGGGTGAAAAATATGGGATACCGGTTTTGGCAGTAACAGCAGTCGGTAAAGAGATGGCAAGGGATTCTCGTTATTTAGGTTTAGCATGTCGGATTGCGGCCGAACTTGGTGCTCATGTGGTTAAAACTTATCATTGCCCCGATTTTGATAACGTTGTTGAAGGGTGTCCTGTCCCTGTGATTATCGCAGGCGGGAAAAAGTTGGCAGAAAGGGATGCACTCCAACTGACCTTTGATGCACTCAAAGATGGGGCCTCTGGGGTAGATATGGGTAGAAATATTTGGCAATCGGATAATCCAGTCGCAATGATAAAGGCGGTTAGGGCTATTGTACATGAAAATTCTACGGTAAAAGAGGCTTATGATCGATATAACAGCACAAACACAATGACAGAGGCGAATAGAAAAAAATTAAGGGACAAAACAGTGTCGATTTAGAAATCTAAATCCACGACTAGTAAAAAGGAATAGGTCCTTTGAACCTAACAAAATTTATAAATTAACTTTGTTTATAAATAATGAATGGGATCAATTAAAATAATAAATTGTGATATGGTAAATAGAAAAATATTGTATGTTAAAGGTTTTTTACTATTATAATTTTAGATTTTAATAATAGGAGTTGTATCAATCATGAGTGAAATGTCTGGTGCCGCAGCCTTAATGGCCGCGTTAGAAAAAGAAAAGGTAGATTATATATTTGGACTTCCCGGTGGAGCAAATCTACCAATATACGATGCTTTAGTAGATTCTAAAATTAGACATATTTTGGTCCGACATGAGCAGTCTGCTGCACACATGGCTGACGGTTATGCTCGGATTAAGAGGAAGGCAGGGGTGTGTTTTGCAACTTCGGGTCCAGGTGCCACAAATCTTGTTACTGGTATAGCTACAGCTTATGCGGATTCATCTCCGATTATAGCAGTCACAGGTCAAGTTGCTTTACCTATGATCGGTAAAGATGCGTTCCAGGAAACAGACATTATTGGTGTTACCAACCCAGTTACAAAATATGCATTTCAACCAAGAGTTGCAAGGGAAATACCTGAAATGGTTAAAAAATCATTTTATATCGCAGAAAGTGGCAGACCGGGTCCAGTATTAATAGACATACCTAAAGACGTGCAGCAACAAGTTACGAATATGGATTTTCCTGAATATATCAAGGTGAGAGGTTATAATCCTATAGTAGATGCAGATTTATCAGAAATAAACAAGGCCTGTGAAATGATACTCAAGGCCGAAAAGCCCATGATAATGGCTGGCGGAGGAGTAATCCTCTCTGGCGCCTTCTCTGAATTACAGACACTAGCAGAGCTACTCTCAATACCCGTGGTTACTACTTTCAAGGGTAAGGGAGCATTTCCCGAGAATCACCCGCTGGCACTCGGTCCTATAGGTATGCATGGACATGCAGAAGCTAATAAGATGGTACAAGAAGCAGATTGTATTCTTGCGATAGGAGCTAGGTTTTCTGACCGGACTGTTGGGAGATTTGATGAATTTGGCAAGGATATTAACGTAATACATTTTGATGTAGACCCTGCTGAAATCGGTAAGAACAAATCCGTGAATGCTGCAGTAATTGGGGACGTAAAATCATCATTAAGGAGTCTCATAAAGCTTATCCCAAAGAATTTCAAAACCAACGAAGAAATTTCCAAATTATGGTTAGGAAGGAGAAGGGAATTAGTTAATTATTATGAAGATAGTATCAAGGATTATTCTCGAGAAATTACAGCCAAGAAGGCATTAACGAAGTTACGCGAAATTTTGCCTGCAGATGGAATAGTAACCACCGAGGTTGGACAATGTCAAATGTGGGCATCATTGCACTTTGACGTTATTTCACCTGGGACTTTTTTTAGCTCTACCGGTTTAGGGACAATGGGATTTGGATTTCCGGCCTCCATAGGAGCAAAAGCAGCCAGGAATGACGTGGCTGTAGTGGACATTGCAGGGGATGGATCATTTAACATGACAGAAAATTCTCTTGCAGTTTCTGTCTTAGAAGAATTACCAGTCATTGTGTTCCTACTTAATAATCAAATGTTAGGGATGGTTGCACAATGGCAGAGAACTTTCTATAATAGGAGATATAGTGGCGTACATCAAAAGAATTGTCCTGACTACTGTAAATTGGCAGAATCATATGGTGCTCAAGCACATAGGGTGGGTTCAATGGATGAATTAGAAAAGGCTCTTAAAGTTGCCGTTAAATCAGATATTGCTACCGTAATCGACATCCCAATAGACCCGGATGAAGATGTTTACCCGTTTGTGGCACCTGGAACTGGCCTTAAAGACATGATTATTGGAGCATGATAAAGTATGCAAAAAAATAAGAACACAATTTTTGATGATGATAATGAAAACAAAATGTACATTCTGTCAGTCATAGTAGAAAATAAACCTGGAGTTCTTTTTAGAATCACCAATCTATTTAGGTCTCGGAATTTCAATATCGAAAGTATTACTGTAGGAATAACCGAAAAACCTGACTTATCACGGATGACTATTACCACAGTATCAGATGTTAAAACACTAGAGCAATTAGTAAAGCAATTACAAAAGTTGATTGATGTAATTCAAATCAATGTATTAAACAAGGAGAACGCTGTTTATAGAGAGTTGGCATTGATAAAGATGAATGCCAAAGATCCCACTACTAGAATAGAAGTTGCAAATTTTGCTTCTATATACAGGGGTAACATAATGGATATTAGTAACGAAACTATTACGGTAGAAATAATCGGGACTCCAGACAAGATTGATGCATTCAAGAATCTTGTTTCAAGTTATGGGATAATCCAAGTAGCCAGAACGGGTGTTTCTGCATTGCCTAGAGGAGCTGTAAATGACGACCTCTGAGAACAAAAAGAAAATCAGAATTTTTGACACTACCTTGAGGGATGGTGAGCAGACCCCAGGGGTAACAGTTTCGCCGGATCAAAAATTAGAAATAGCATTGAAGCTGGACGAATTGGGAGTAGATGCAATTGAAGCAGGGTTTCCTGTAGTCTCACCAGGAGAAGTAGAAGCCATAAAAAAAATAATGAAACAAGGATTAAGAGCCGAAGTCTGTGGTTTAGCGCGTACGACACAAAATGATATTGACGTAGCACTCAAAAGTGATTTAAAATATATTCATACATTCATTGCAACATCTGATATACATTTACAGTACAAATTAAAGATGACAAGGGAACAAGTATTGGAAAAGGCCATTTATGCAGTAGAATATGCAAAAAAACATGGATTGGTTGTAGAATTTTCTGCCGAAGATGCTACTAGATCTGAGATACAATTCTTAAACAAAATATTTAAATCAGTTGCTGAAGCAGGCGCCGATAGGATCGACATTCCTGACACCGTAGGCTATTCAACTCCACAGTACATTTCAAAACTGGTATCAGGAGTAGCAGAGGTAACCGGACTACCTGTTAGTGTACATTGTCACAATGATTTTGGATTGGCTGTTGCAAATTCCATAGCCGGATATCAAGCAGGCGCGGCATGTGCTCATGTGACCATAAACGGATTAGGTGAGAGAGCAGGGAATGCTGCATTAGAAGAATTAGTAATGGCATGTCAGTGCCTTTATCAAATACCTCATAACATTAAAACCGAACAATTGTACGGTGTTTCAAAGTTTGTCTCTGGTGCAATGGGAATTTTAGTGCAACCCAATAAGGCCATAATAGGGGAGAATGCTTTTGGGCATGAGTCAGGCATACACACACATGGAATTATCAATAATCCTTTGACCTACGAGCCCATTAGCCCTGAATTAGTCGGTAGGAAGAGATGGATGCAAGCCGGTAAACACGCTGGTGCACATGGTATCAAAGCAATCCTCGATGAGTTTGGAATTACTGCTTCGGATTTGCAACTCAAGGAAATTGTAGAAAAACAGAAATCGATAGCAGATACTGGAAAATCTATAACTACCTCTGATTTGTTATCTATAGCATCAGAAGTCTTAAAGAACAAGAAATTCGATGAGAATTTTAAGCTTAATGATTTTCATATAGTTACTGGACTGCATATTATTCCAACGGCAGTAGTCAAACTTAATATTCATGGTAAGGATTTCATCGCCTCAGAGACAGGTGTCGGACCAGTTGATTCCGCATTAAAAGCAATACAGACTATTGCCCATGGTATTGCAAATATCAAAATAAGAGAATATAAGCTTGATTCAATTACTGGAGGCTCCGATGCATTGGCTGAGGTATCTGTCAAAGTAGAAGATAAGGAAGGAAACATTATTTCAGCTAGGAAATCAGGAGAAGATATTGTAGTGGCATCTGTTCAGGCGATGATCGATGCTATCAATAAAACAATGTTAAAAAAAATGATTCAGAGCGGAGAGCCTAGCAAATGACTGCAACCTTAATCATGAGAAACATATGAATGACTATTTATGATATATCCCTTCTTGAGGGCGATGGTATTGGTCCTGAGTTGTCAGAATGTGTATACAGCGTTTTAATGAACATACATGACAAATCATCATCCCTAAAGTTCAATATTTCGAGAGTAGAAGCAGGTGATAACGCTAAATTAAAATATAACAAACCACTCCCAGATGAAACCTTTGAAAGGATTAAAAACTCTCAAGCATGTCTAAAATCTCCTGTTGGTGAATCGGCTGCGGACGTTGTCCTAGTATTGAGAAGATATTTTGATTTATATGCAAATGTAAGACCATCCAAGAACTATCCCAATATTCCATCCATATCAACCAACGTTGACCTTATTACTGTCAGAGAGAATACGGAGGATTTGTACTTGGGTTGGGAATTTTACTCTGACGACGACACTGTAATATCCCTAAGGAAGATTAGCAGGGCGGCATCTAGACGTATTGCAGAGCATGCGTTTAAAATCGCAGATTCAAGAGAAGGAAAGAAAGTAACTATTGTTCACAAATCAAATGTACTAAGACTAAGTGATAGGCTTTTTATTGATGTTTCAAAAGAAGTTGCTAAAGAATATCCCAATATTGAATTTGAGCAAATGTACGTTGATGCATGTGCTATGGAATTAATCAGAAATCCAAATCGATTTGACACTATTTTAACCACCAATTTATTTGGAGATATTATTTCAGATGAAGCTGCGCAAATTACAGGTAGCATTGGATTAGCTCCTGCTGCAAATATTGGAAAAGACTTTGGAATGTTCGAACCGGTGCATGGTGCCGCTTTTGATATAGCAGGAAAGAATGTGGCTAATCCAACATCGTTTATACTTGCACTCAAGATGATGTTTGACTGGCTAGGTGAGAAATACCACGATAGTGATCTTACGGCTCAATCAGTCAAAATAGAAAAAGCAGTTGATGATTTGTTCAGCAAGAATATTAAAACAATTGATATAGGCGGCAAGTTGTCAACTAAAGAATTTAGCAATAAATTTATTAATCTATTAGCGGATATTGGATATAACTAGGCTCAAGACCCAACAAGAATTTTCTATTGAGGATATATCAAGTCCAATAAATTTTTTAAGATTCTGGCGGTTGCCCCCCAGATTAAATATCCATTCACATTAAATTTGAACATCTTATTGTCGCTACTTGAGTGTTCCTCATCGATAGTTATTCGATCACGTAAAATCTCAATGGGTATTTCAATTACCTTTTCTACCTCTTCATTAGGTTCAAACGGAAATGGTATTTTACCTAGTATCACAATAAACGGGTAGATGACTACCTTTGTTGTATAGGTATTAGTGGGTGAAAGAGATCCAATGATTTTATCTTTTTGAATTGAGAGACCTATTTCTTCATAAGTCTCCCTGATTGCAGTTTCTATAATAGAACGATCTTGGTCAGAAACTCTACCTCCTGGGAAGGAAATTTCCCCTGCATGATCCCTTAGATTTGAACTTCGTTTAGTGAATATGACAGTTGGAGAATATTTATGATTAAAATGAATTATGACAAGTACACTAGATTGTTGCGTGTTAGACTTCCATCCTCCTCTTAAATCAATATTCTTAAAATCAACTACGGTGTTGCTTTTCTCATGGACAAGTTCAATGAATTCTTTTTCAGAAATCAAAACTAGGAGCTATGATGATTATATTATCTAAAAAACCTTTTTTTACTGTAATCATGCTCTTTTACTTAAACTATAAAATGAATCCAATTTATGAATTAAATCCTCCAAAAATATTAAATAGTAATAGGATAGATATTGCACTTCTGAATCAGGAACTAAACAAATTCCTAAACAGGGCAAAAATTATTTCTAATTTCACAGAATACATCCACATAACTGATTCTGTACTTGGTATGCCCAGATTTTCAAGTTTTCATGCAGCCCAGATAATCAAGAATAATCTAACCAACACAAACTTGAACATAAGTTGTAGCGTGAGGACAAGAGATAGGAACATGAATTCTATCATTCAAATGGTAACGGATGCTGTAATTTTGAAAATTAGTTCGATTTTATTTATTCATGGTGATAAACCTGCGTTTGAAGAATCAGAAAAAGCATCCTCACTTTCAACTCCAACGGATGTAGTCAAGCTTTTAACTTCTATAGGATTTGACAAATTAATAGATCTTGATTTATCCATACCAAATAAGATTTCAAATCATAAAGTATTTAATAAAAAGGTAAATTCAAAACCCCACAGATTTATCACACAATCAATAAATTCAATTCAAGAGATCAGAGATCTAAAAGATCTAATAGTACCCAATCATATCGAACTTGTCCCCTGCATCATGGTACCTTCGGTAAAGAATGAGAGGGCAGCTTCTATGATAGGTCTGGATTGGAGTGAATATCAAGATAATTTCTTAGAGTTCTTAAGAGAAGTCCATACAGAAACTGATCAAATTCTAATTACCTCACCTAATAGTTTTGATGACGGGATCGAAGTTTTGAAGAAAATAGGTTAGGACTGCAAAGGCCTTAGACTGTTCTTTTGTGTTGGGTTATTTCACTCTTTAATTCATCAAGTACTAGTCGATTATACTCAAATAAATTAGAATCTTCTGTTAATCTTGGTCTCCTATAATCAATTTGAATCTCCTTTTTAACACGGGCTGGTCTCTTTGTGAAGACCACAACCCTGTCACCGAGGCATATTGACTCAGATATATTATGAGTTACAAATATTATTGTCTTTCTGGTTTTAGCCCAAATCAATTGAAGTTCAACTAATAGTAGATCACGAGTTTGTGAGTCGAGTGCAGCGAAGGGTTCGTCCATGAGCAGTATGTCAGGGTCCATTACTAAAGCACGTGCAATTGCCACCCTCTGTTTCATCCCACCCGAGAGCTGATATGTGTATGATTTAGAGAATTTGCTAAGATCCATCATTTCAAGGTAATGTAATGCAATTTTGTTTCGTTTTTCTTTTTCTACACCAACCATTTTTAATCCAAATTCAACATTGTCGATAACGGTTAACCAGGGGAACAAAGCGTTCTCTTGAAAGACCATAATGCGGTCGGGGCCAGTTCCAAGCACAGATTGTCCGTTAAGAACTAATTCTCCATCAGATGGCTTATCTAAACCTGCAATTATGTTAAGTAGAGTAGATTTACCACAACCGGATGGACCCACAAAACATACAAATTGTCCCTCTTCAATTGATAAATTTACATTATCTATAGCTAGAACCCTTCTCCTTTCACCTGAAGATGAATTCACTGAAAAGGATTTAGTTATATTTTTCAATTCCAATTTACTCAATTAAACTAAAGTACTGTGGACTTTCAATAATATAATTTAAAGCTTGGATTTCCCTGCATTTTTTTTTGAATGTCTTGAAATAAAAGGGATGTTCGAGTTTGTAAATATCCTAAAGTATTATCCCGCTTTTATTCGCTTCTTTATACAATAGATGAAAAAATGAAATATGAAGGGCTGTTTAAGGAAGATATTAATGTTCTAGTGGCAAGCCTGGTGGCTCCTACATCCATTCGCCATAGAAAAGAATGGTTGGAACATGAGGTAAGACGCCTTGAAATACAAAAAAAGACTTTAGAAGATGAAAGCAATGAAAATAAAGTACCATTGTAGAATTGCGAATCGGTATTAAAAATAAAACTAAATATAGCTCATTAATTTTGAGATATTATCAGAGTCAATAGCTGATAAAAAGACCCTAAAAAAATTAATATAAAAAATAAAAGTTTCATGGGTTTGCTATTTTTGTGATATATATATCAAAGAACACCATTTCCAAGCAATGACAATAGTTCAAAGTTCTTCAAAGTTTAAACAACCTGCAAAGCAGTGATCACAACCCTCAATAGTCAAGAACTCTGTTCCGTCCTAGTACTATGCTATTAATTAATATAAAAGATTATCAGAGTTAATGTCTTAATTCTATTAATGGAATGGTTAAATCTGCATTTAATAACCCTATAGAGTAATACTTACACATGATTGCTGCTGCATCCTCTCATAAAACATGCAAATTGGTCGTTTTTATTGTATTTTATTTGGCTTTAATGGCCAAATCTGAGCTTTTCAATTAACAGTCGATTTAAAACAAATTTGTCTAGCAATTGAATTAAAGCCAAAATAACAATAATACTAAAAATTGATTAGAGTAAATCGGACGGAAAAAATGGGTGCCGATTGCATATACAGGATAGTTGATGAGTCGAATACTTGATAAATAGGATTTACCAGGTATATTTTCCCATTCAAATTCTACAAAATTTAAGAACGTTAATCCCTTTGATGTTTTAACACCACGTTTGTTAAACGCAGATCCGGGTCGCACCTCCAGTTCGAATTTGTATGTCATGAAAAAGAAAACTCAAATAATCTTCGCATTTTAGGGTTCGATAAGCCAAAATGCTAAAAAAATCAGTAATTTAATATAAAAAAACGCTTGGAGTGGGACTCGAACTTCGTAGTTATACTCGAGGAGACAAGAGGGATAAAATAAAACAAAATATGGTTTACTATTAAATTGAAAGAATGGATCCAAACAACTAAGCGACATTTAAACAGAAAACAAGTATAATGATATTAGATTATATATGTCTTGCTTCTTGGGTCCGCCTTATGAATGATTATTATTAAGAACGGAAATCCTAATCATCAGGGTAAACATGACTCTAATTAATCTGCTCCATATAATTAATAATGCAGGTTGAAGAACGATCTCTTTTAAACTTACTATAATATCGGAATAAAGTTAGAGCCTATCCCAAAATTCGATAGGATTATAGCTTGTTGATTTTCTTACTATGGTATGACCTGTATCCTTCAGGAGAGTAATAAAGAACTTCCCGTCATACTTAAGATTCCTGATGAATTATGGGATGAGATTAAAGTTGTTTTACCCATAGAGAAACCTTTCAAGACTATAGGTAGACCGATA